>ONGB01000066.1 GCA_900317295.1 uncultured Erysipelotrichaceae bacterium | reverse complement strand
AGATGTCAAGTTTGATGTAGATTTAGAAGAACAAGAACCCGATGCCGGTTTAGGCAATGGTGGTTTAGGCCGTTTAGCAGCCTGCTTCTTAGACTCAATTGCCTCATTAGGTTATATTGGCCACGGTAACTGTATTCGTTATGCTTATGGCTTCTTTAAACAAAAGATTGCGGATGGAAAGCAAAGAGAGTTACCAGATCAATGGTTAACTAACGGAAACGTTTGGGAAGTTCGAAGAGCAAAATATGCGGTTGAAGTTAAATTCTACGGACACCCAGAAAGCTATCAAAAGAAAGATGGTACCTTTGGTATTAAAACCGCTGACGCGTTAATTGTCAGAGCAGTTCCTTATGATATGCCAGTTATTGGTTATCAAAATCACATTACAAATACACTTAGATTATGGAACGCCGAACCATCAAATAAGCCACTTCCAAAATATACTTCTTTCTCCGAATATTGTGTCGCTCTAGAAGAGCTTTGCCACGGCTTATATCCAGATGATTCCACTGAAAGTGGACGTATCTTAAGACTTAGACAACAATACTTCTTAGTCTCTGCTGGGTTACAAAGTGCTTTAAATTCTTATTATAGACATCATGGTACCTTAATTGGTATCCATGAAGACTATGTCTTCCAACTCAATGACACCCATCCGATCCTCGCGATCCCCGAGGCCATGCGCCTACTCATGGATGAATATGGCTATGGCTGGGACAAGGCTTGGGACATCGTCCATCGCATGTTTGCCTACACCAACCACACCGTCATGCCCGAAGCCTTGGAGAAGTGGCCGGTCCAATACGTCCAGCATTTAGTCCCGCGCGTTTTCATGATCATCGAGGAGATCAATCGCCGCTTCAACGTCCAGCTCACCGAGAAGGGCGTCTCCGATTCCGCGCGCTACGCGATGCAGATCATCAAAGACGGCCAGATCCACATGACCAACATGGCGATCTATACCTGCTTCTCCGTCAATGGCGTCGCGAAGATCCATACCGGCATCCTCGAATCCTATACCTTCAAGGATTTCTACGCCCTCTATCCGGAACGCTTCAACAACAAGACCAATGGCGTCACCCATCGCCGCTGGCTGATGTATGCCAACCCGCGCCTCTCCAAGCTCATCACCTCCAAAATCGGCGAGGGCTGGAAGAAGGATTTCGAAGGCGAGATCGGCAAACTCAAAGCCTTCGAGAATGACGAGAAATTCCTCAATGACCTCATGAAGGTCAAGGCGGAGAACAAGAAAGAATTCGCCGACTTCGTCTTGAAGACCTATGGCATCGAGATCGATCCGAAGTCGATCATCGACGTCCAGGTCAAGAGGCTCCACGCCTATAAGAGGCAGCTTTTGAACATCTTCCACATCATGTATCTCTACAAGAAGATCCATGAATGCCCGGACTTCAAGATGACCCCGCATACCTACATCTTCGGCGCGAAGGCCGCGCCTAGCTACGTCTACGCGAAGAAGATCATCGAATTGATCCTCGCGGTGGCCAAAGTGGTCAATAACGACCCGTTGGTCTCCAAATACATCAAGATCGTCTTCGTCGAGAACTATGGCGTCACCCTCGCCGAGCGCATCATCCCGGCCGCCGACATCTCCGAGCAGATCTCGACCGCGGGCAAAGAGGCCTCCGGCACCTCCAATATGAAGCTGATGATGAACGGGGCGATCACCCTCGGCACCCTAGACGGCGCCAACATCGAGATCGCCGACTTCGCCGGACGCGAGAACGAGATCATCTTCGGCCTTACTGCCGAGGAAGTGCAGGAGAAGGTCGATCGCGGCACCTATTCGCCTTGGGACGTCTATAACTCCGACGCCCGCGTCAAGAGCATCCTCGATTCCCTCTTCACCGGCCCGTGGGCCGAAGGGGAGGAGAATCGCTTCCGCATGATCTTCGACGAGATTATGAACCGCAACGACCAATTCTTCGTCCTCGCCGACTTCAACGCGTATAACCGCGCTTGCGAAGCCGCCGACGAACTCTATCAAAACAAGAAGGCTTGGGCCAAAGCGAGCCTCGCCAACATCGCCGGCAGCGGCTATTTCACCAGCGACCGCACGATCGCCGAATATAACCGCGACATCTGGCATCTCCCGAAACTGATCATCGATGACTGATACCTTCGACCTTAGCCCGTTGCTCCCTCTGCAGAAGGCGCTTGACGAAGAGATCGCCCGCGAACACGGCGTCACCTACGAAAGCACCTCCTCACGCCGGATTTTGGCGTTGCTTGTGGAACTGGGGGAATTCGCCAACGAAACCCGCAGCTTCAAATATTGGTCCTTCAAAGGGCCTTCCCCTAAGGAAGTCATCCTCGACGAATACGCCGACGGGCTGCATTTCCTATTGTCTCTAGGCATCCCCTTAGGGGCGAAGGAACTGATCCTTCCCCCCAAGGAATACGCCATCCCCCTATATGACGCGATCCTCGACGTCTATGGGGAAGTGGTGGGGCTATCGAAGTCCTATGACCTTTCCCATTACAAGGCGGCTTTCTCCGCCTATCTAGGGTTGCTCCCCTTGATGGGATATGGCGAAGAGGACGCCAAAGACGCCTACTTGAAGAAGCTTAAGGTCAACCATGAGCGCCAGGAGGGGCATTACTAAGATGAAGCGCAGCGTCTGGCTGATCCTTAATCTTGTGATGGTTTGCCTCTTCTTAGGCGCCCATTTCCTGCCGATTTATAGCATCCCAGATGGGGTGGGCGCGGTGGATGTCTTCTCCTATGTCCAATCGATCTCGAGTTCGGCCACCTCTTTGGCCGCTTTCTTGATCTTCGTTTTGCTAGGCGTGGCGCTTGAACTGACGGGACTTGTCTTCTTCATCCTTTCCGCGGTTTACGGGGAGAACCAATACGAAAAAAGCGATAAACGTTTCGGTTTTGGCGTTGTGATCTTCGCCTTCGCCGGCGGGGAGCTTGCGATGGCCCACCTTGGGCTTAAACTCAATTACATGATGTTCGTCAGCCTCGCCGAGGCGATCCTTGGGATCTTGGCGATGATCATCCATTTCAAGTTCTTCGCCTTGCTTAGCGATAGGAGGGCCCAATGAACGTCCTATCCTTCCTTACCCCCAAAGCGATGGTCGCCTATCTCGACACGGAGGATACGCTCCGCCAGGCGATCGAGAAGATGGAGTTTCATCGCTTCTCGGTGATCCCCTGCATCGACGCGGACGGCAAATACCGTTGCACCTATTCGGAAGGCGATCTGCTTTTTCATCTGAAGAACCATCGTTTGGATTTCGATGATTTGGAGCAGGTGCCCCTGAAGGACGTGACCCCGAGGCGTTCCTATGTCGCGCTTCCGGTTTCGATTGAACTAGAGGAATTGCTCCCGATCATCCTCACCCAGAACTTCGTCCCCCTGGTCGATGACCAAGGCGTCTTCATCGGAATCATCACCCGTAAGTCGGTAATGAGCAAAGTATCTAAGGAAATGTTTTTGCAGGATAACCGCTGATTCGTTTGGATAGTATTAAAGGCCGACTCCACAAGGAATCGGCCTTTTCAAAACAAAAAAGGCAGCCCTTGCGAGCTGCTTTGTTGTCAAGGCGATTAGGCCGCTTTGCCGACGGAGCCGAAGAGCTCCATCTTTTCTTTGACCTTGGCGCGGATCGCTTCGAAGCCAGGCTTCAAGAGCTTGCGCGGGTCATAACCCTTGGCGGCGTTATCCGCGGTCGGGTCGGCCTTGCCGGCGGCGCAGTAATCGATCGTCGCTTGGGCGAAGACGAGCTGGCAGTCGGTGTTGACGTTGATCTTCGACATGCCGTGGGCGATGGCTTCCTTGATCTGGTTGTCGGGGATGCCGGTGCCGCCATGGAGGACGAGGGGGATGCCGCCCGTGGCTTCTTGGATCTTGATGAGGGCATCGATGTGGAGGCCGGTCCAGTTGACCGGGTAGATGCCGTGGATGTTGCCGATGCCGGCGGCGAGGAAGTCGACGCCGAGCTCAACGATCTTCTTGCATTCTTCGGGATCGGCGACTTCGCCATCCGCGGTGATGCCATCTTCGGTGCCGCCGATCGCGCCGACTTCGGCCTCGATGGAGCAGCCCTTATCGTGGGCGAGGGCGACCAACTCTTTGGTCTTCTCGACGTTTTCTTCGAACGGGAGCGAGCTGCCGTCAAACATGACGGAAGTGAAGCCAGCTTCGATGCAGGCTTTGGCGGCATCGTAGTTGCCGTGGTCGAGGTGCAGGGCGACCGGGACGGTGATGCCGAGGGATTCGTCAAGCGCGCGGACCATCGCGGCGACGACTTTGTAGCCGCCCATATATTTGGCGGCACCCATGGAAACGCCGAGGATGACCGGGCTCTTCTGGGCTTCGGCCTCGAGGAGGATCGCTTTGGTCCATTCGAGGTTGTTGATGTTGAAATGGCCGACGGCGTAGTGTTCGTCATGGGCTTTCTTCAACATGCGGGTTGCATTGACTAGCATATGTGTTTTTTGACCTCCTAAGTCAAGATACGGGGATATTATCCGCTTTTTCTTATGGATAATCCATAAATGTTATAAGTCGTGGGGCAAAAAACATGGTTTCCTTTCATTTGTGCACGAATCACAAGATGGGCCTTTGCCCTTTACCTTTTATATAAGATAATAGGATATATGGTTAACAAAACTCATTGGTGGCGCGACGCGGTCGGCTACATCATTTACCCAGAATCTTTTCAAGACTCCAACAATGACGGGGTGGGCGACCTCCCCGGCATCACCTCCCGGCTTGATTACCTCAAAGATCTCGGGGTGAACCTTCTTTGGATCTGCCCGGTTTTCGATTCCCCGATGGACGATAACGGGTATGACGTGCGCGATTATTACAAGATCAACCCGCTTTTCGGCACCAATGAAGATCTTAAGACCCTCCTCGACGAAGCCCATAAGCGGGGCATCCGCATCTGCCTCGATTTCGTCTTGAACCACACTAGCGACGAACACCCTTGGTTCCAGAAGGCATTGGCTGATCCTAATTCCGAAGAACGCGGCTTCTATCATTTCCGCAAAGGCAAATGGGTCGATGGGAAATTGCTCCCCCCGAACAATTGGAAGGGATTCTTCGCGACCTCCGCTTGGGAAAGAGTGGGGGAGACCGATGATTTCTATCTCCATATCTTCTCGAAGAAAATGCCGGACGTGAATTGGGCGAACCCCGCCTTGCGTCAACGTTACTACGAAATTGCCAGGCACTACCTCGACCTTGGGGTCGACGGTTTCCGCCTCGATGCTTTGGCCCACTTGGCCAAGGATATGACCTTCAGCGATTCCACGGTGCCCACCGACGAATTCGGCCGGGCCTATGATCCCTCGAAATTCTCCTCGCGTCCTGAACTATTCGATTATCTCGCCGAGTTCAAACGCGAAGTCCTCGACCATTATGATTGCCTAACGATCGGCGAGGTCGGCGGGGGAGTGCGTCCCGAGGAGGCCCTCCGTTACGTCTGTTTCGAAAACGGCGCGATCAACATGCTGTTCAATTTCGACACCGCCTGGTGCAATGGGGCCTATGGCTCGATCGATAAGCGCGATGATGAGATCAAGACCGACATCATCGGCATGAAGCGGTCCTTCGAATCCTGGTATAAGAGCTGCGCCGGCAAAGCGGACCTTCCCATATATTGGGAAAACCACGATCATCCGCGCGTTTTGTCCCAATATGGATCGACCGCTTACCGCGGGGAAAGCGCCAAAGCGCTCGCCACGTTGCTGCTATTCATGTATGGCACGCCTTTCATCTATTACGGCGATGAAATCGGTATGAGCAACGTCACCTATTCCCGCATCGAGGATTTCTATATGGACGTCGGCAACCGCAACGACGTGGAGGAGAAGCGCGCCCTCGGCTATTCCGATGAGCAGATCCTCCATTACCTATGCCGCTGTTCCAGGGTCAACGCCCGCACGCCGATGCAATGGAATTCCTCCCCCTATGCGGGATTCTCCAACGTCGCCCCGCGGGTGAAGGTCAATGACAATTACCTCGAAGGGGTCAACGCCCTGGATGAGATGAATGACCCCTATTCCATTATCAATTTCGTCCAATACGCGATTGGGAAGAGGAAAGATCCCGAAATCGCCGCCCTTCTTAAGAAGCCTTGGAAGATCGTCGACATGAACCATCCCGACGTCTTCGCCTATCAGCACGAAGGCGAGGATGAGCGTTTGGTCGTCGTGGCCAATCTCCGCCCCTATTCGACGTTCTTCGGCTTCTATCACACGATCCGCGATGTCGTGCTTCATAACTATGGCGACGTCATCATTAACGATCACGTCTTCACGTTACGTCCGTTCGAATGCTTCCTCTTGAGGGTATAGGATGGATAAGCATTACCTATTCAAATTCTCCAAGCCCATCCCCCCGATTGAATTCGAGGATGCGTTGGCGCAGATCGGCATCCCCTCGGAGGCCGTTTCCTATACCTCGCCAGAAGCGGGGGAGTTCATCGCCGATGCCTCCTTCTTCGGGGAATTAGAAGCCTTGCTGGCCTTGATGAGGGACGATTTCGGCACTTCCATCACCTTCCTCGTCTCCCATTCCCACACGGCTTTCGATGACCGTCTTCTTAAAGAAGCGGAAGCCTATTTCCCCAATCAGGCGATGTTCCCGACCGACATCATCATGAAAGAGATGTCCTACCGGGATTATTCCTCTTATCAGGATCTCCGCGCAGTTTTCGAGCGGCTTCCCCGGGAGCTATTGCTCACCGCGGGAACCTATCTCCGGTGCGGATTGGACGCGACCTTATCCGCGAAGAGGCTATTCGTCCATCGCAATACTTTCCTATATCGCCTCAACCGTTTTATC
>ONGB01000086.1 GCA_900317295.1 uncultured Erysipelotrichaceae bacterium | reverse complement strand
GTCCTCGATATCGCCCCCTACGGGAAAGGCGACGCCTTGCTAAAACTCGATGAATTGAAGAAAAAACTCGCCGCTGAAGGCCTTTTTGATGAATCAAGGAAGAGGCCGATTCCCCGTTTTCCCATCTCAATCGGCGTGATCGCTGGGGCGAACTCCGCGGGGATGAAGGACATTGTTCACAATATCCAAACCCGTTGGCCGATCGTCAATTTGGTGATCATCCCGAGTTTGGTTCAGGGCAGCGAGGCCCCCAAAGACTTATTGCGCGCGCTAAGCGAAGCAAAAACCAAAGGGGTGGACACCTTAATCATCGGGCGGGGCGGCGGATCCAGCGAGGATCTGAACGCCTTTAACGATGAAGCGGTGGTCCGCGCGGTCGCTTCCTTCCCTTCCCCAGTCATCTCCGCGGTGGGCCACGAAGTGGATGTGACTCTGGTGGACTTTGCCGCCGACCTTCGCGTCAGCACCCCGACGGGTGCGGCGGTGGCCGCCACCCCCGACCAATATGAGATCCGCCAGGCGCTTGATGATGCGCTTGACCGCCTAAATCGCTCAGAAACGGCCCTCCTAGCGTTTTTAAAGACGAAGTTGGAAAACTATGCGACCCGACCTTTCTTCTCGCGCCCTGAGCTGATTTATGAGGACAAAATGAAGATGATAGGGGATTTGGGCAAACGCTTGGATTTCGCCCAAAGCAGCCGTTTGGCCCGTTTAAGCGAGCGTATTGAAGGACAACGCCAAAGGATGGAAGCGGTCGGTCCGGTATCCGTCCTAAAGCGCGGTTACTCGCTCGTGAGCGATGAACAGGGTCAGATCCTTACTAGCGTCGCCCAGATCGAACCGGGCAAAACGATTAAGACCCAAATGAAAGATGGTATAATTGTCTCCACAGTGGAGCGGAAGGAGTGAACATGGCCGAAGATAAGACTTTGTCTTTTGAAGAAAGGCTTGCCCGTCTCAATGAGATCGTGGGCAAAATCGAGGGCAACACTTTGCCTTTGAAGGAATCCATGGAGCTCTACGCCGAAGGAAAAAAGCTGATCGAAGACCTGCAAAAGGAGCTTCAAGAAGCCGAAAAGAAGGTCAGAGAAAGCCAAGAATCTAAATAAGTTTTCTAGGCGTTTTCTAGTAGTTTACTAGTATATGAAAAAGCAAGGTGCAGTCGAAGAAATCAATGTAAAAGAGATCAAAGACCCCACCTTTTTGAAAGACCTTGATTACGGGGAATTGGAAGTCCTTTGCTATAAAATCAGGCAAGAGATTCTTTCCGCCGTCTCCGAAAAGGGCGGCCACCTATCCTCAAACCTCGGCATTGTCGAGTTAACGGTCGCCCTTCATCGCGTGTTCGACTTTAAAACGGATAAACTCATTCTCGACGTTGGGCACCAATGCTATACGCACAAGATCTTAACCGGCCGAAGCCTTGATGGGCTGAATAAACCTGGCGGCATTTCGGGTTTCCAGAAACGAGAAGAATCGGAATACGACCCCTATGAAGCGGGGCATAGTTCCAATTCCATCTCCGCCGCGGAAGCTTTCGCCGTCGCCCGCGATATCAAAGGCGAAAAGTACGATGTCGTCGCGTTAATCGGCGATGCCTCCATCGCCAATGGATTAGCCTTTGAAGGCATGAATGACGTTGGTGCGCGCGATAATAAGATCATCGTCGTCCTCAATGACAACGAGATGGCCATCACTCCGAGCGTCGGGGCGACTGGCCTTTTCTTCCGCCGCGTATCTGCGGGGCGTGCCTATAATGATTTCAAAAAAGGTTTCCGCCGGGTTTTCTACCGCGGGAAAGTCGGCCGGGCTTTTTATCGTTTCTCTTGGAGAGCAAAAAACCGCCTGAAACGCCTATTGGTCCCCATGAATATCTTCGACCATCTGGGCTTTGTTTACCTTGGCCCGATCAATGGGCACGATATAAAAAGGCTCGAGCGCGCCTTCAAAAAAGCTAAAGAATCCACGAAATCCGTCGTCATCCACGTCCGCACCATCAAGGGCCGCGGATACCCTTACGCGGAGCAGGACAACACCGGCTATTGGCATGGCGTGACGCCGTTTGATATCAATACCGGCGCCCCGAAGAATTTCCACCCCGGCCTTATTTCTTGGTCTCATTTCTTCGCGGACCTCACCGGAGAAATGATGAAAAAACACGATGACGCCTATCTAATCACCCCGGCGACGCTTAAAGGAAGCGGTCTAGAGAAAGTCTTCGCCGATTACCCCAACCGTACCCGCGATGTCGGCATCGCCGAAGAACATGC
>ONGB01000015.1 GCA_900317295.1 uncultured Erysipelotrichaceae bacterium | reverse complement strand
CGCGCTGGAGATCGCGCTTTACTTCGCGACCTTCGGCTTCACCCCATCCACGGGGAAATCATACACCCACGAGTCGCTCTACGGCTTGGCCAAGGACGCCAACGCCCTCGTTTCCGACCGCACCGTCCTCTACAACAGGATCCAACGCCACCTCGACATAACCTTCCCCGAGCTGCTCGGGTTCCTGAGGGAAAACGCCGACGGCAGCAGGAGGAACTCGACCAGGGGCAGGAACGTCCTGGGATCCCCGACGACGCGCTGGATCATTTCCAACTTCCCGTCCGCCAGGGCGGTTTCGGCGATGACGGAAGCCGACTACGCGGCCCTCAAAAGGGCCTCCCATTCGTCGTTCTCCCCCATACGGTTCGCCAGGATGAAGGCGCTCGCCGCCTCGTCGGTCGGGACCCCGATCGCGCACGATTCGGCCATGGTCGCGATGCTCGCCGCGCAATGCGGCCTCATCGACTCGCAGCTGGCCTCGATCGAATCGGAGATGGAGGGGCTTTTGGCATCCGAGCCCCACGAGTTCACCAAAATCAAGGGGATAGGCCCGGGATACGCCTCGGCGATCCTCGGATGCGTGGGCGACTTCTCGCGCTTCCCGACGGCCGACGCCCTGCTCAAGTACTCCGGCATGGTCCCAAGCCTCTACCAATCCGGCACCGTCGAACGCCGCGGCCGGATGGAGAAGAAGGGGCCGCCGCTGCTCCGCTACGCGTTGGTCCAGGCCGCCCAAAAGGTCGTCCTCCATTACCCCAAATGGGCTGAGTACTACCGAAGGAAATGCTCCGAGGGGAAGTACTACAAGGTCGCGCTTGTCCACCTTGCGGCCAAGCTGCTTAGGACAATTTGGCTCATCGAGACCAGGGGACTCGAATTCGACGAAGCGCGCTTCTAGGCCTGCGACCAGGAAGCGTCAACGGAAAAACGGCGGAGGTCTCGCCTCTTTTTGGCATAGCCAATTCCTTTACTCAACGCGGAAATGAAACGATAATAGTTGACATGAAATTAGAAAAGTTCGCTCTCCGAAACGAGGCAGGGCTCGAGGTCATCTTCTGCACCTTGGGCGCCTCGATCTATGGCATCCGCTTCCACGACGAATGGATGACCTTAACCCCCAAAGAAGATAAGGATTATTCCCTTTTGGGGATTTACCACGGCAAAACCGTCGGCAGGGCGGCCAACCGCTTAAAGGGAAACCATATCGAGATCGATGGGAAGACCTACGCCCTAGAAGATAACCAGCTCGGCAATGTCCTCCATGGTGGCCTCCATCCGATTTCCGCGCGCGTTTTCGCCTATAAAACGGAAGAAACGGGGGATGAGTCCATCGTGTCCTTCCATACGCTTTCGCCGGACGGGGAATCGGGATTCCCGGGGAACTTGGAATTGAATGTCACCTATCGCCTAAAGAAAAAAGAGGCGACCCTGTGCATCGAATTCGAGGCAAAAACCGATAAAGCCACCCTTTGTAACCTCACCAACCATGCCTATTTCTCCCTTGGAGAGAAGAACCTAAATAACCTCTCTCTTCGCATCCCCGCGTCGACCTATATCAAGGCTAGAGAAAAAGACCTTGTTTTGGTTTCGCTTTCCCCGGTCAACGAAGCCTTGGATTTCCGAAAAGAGAAACCCATCATGAAAGATATCGCGAAAGTGGACTTCGGGATGGCCCATGGCTATGACCACGGTTATCTCTTCGATGAAGGGGAACATGCGGTCACTTTATCCTCCCCGCGATATCGCTTGACCATCGAAAGCGATTTCCTCGGCGCGCAGATCTACGCGGATAATTACGAAGACGGCATCGCCTATTTCGGGACGGAAGATCCTAACCGTCGCGGATTAGCGATTGAGCCGCAGGATAACACCCTGAACCGCGAGGTCTTAAGGCCGGGGGAAACCTATCGCCGCCATATCGTTTATCATTTTGAAAAGCGAGCGAGCGCGAATAAGCGTATAATCAAAAGTCAGTAAGGAGCCCCGATGTCAGACACCAAGAAACCCCTCGTTTACATGCTCGTCGATAAGAAAGACCTTTTCCGCACCGACGAAGAGAAGCTCGAACGCTTCGCTTTGGACAAATACGTCCCCTACGCGGATTGGGACATCGTGAACCCCTCGAAGCATCAAGTCGAAGTCTTCCCCGATGAGGAAACCGCGCTTAGCCAATACCTCGTGGCCAATCTCCCCGCCCCCATCACGGATTATTGCTTCTACCTCGCCTATGGCGAAGACCTTTCCGAGAAGATCTTCTGCGACCGTCTCAAAAGCCTCGGCTTCTCCGAGATGCCGATCCTCGCCTGCCAACTCCATCTCCCCGTCGCCGCTTACTTCGCCGAAGGGACCTTGCTTCTGGATAGCCAAAAAGAAGGGACGACCCAATGCCGTGGCTACCTCATCACCAAGGAACAATTCAATGCTTTGTCCAAGTTCTATGGGAAGCATGGCGACAGCGTCATCAAGATGACCGGCCTAGGCCCCGGGGTGGAAGGATACGCCTTGACCTCAAAAGAAGTACTGCCCCCCTCCGATCCGGATTTCGAATACATCAATCGCATGCTCACGGGCTTAGCGGAACTCGGGATCGATCTGATCGACGGCCTCACCTATATCTCCTTGATCACCGGACTTGCGGATAAGATCATCGAGAAGCACCAAGCCTGACCCAAAGCCAAACGAAAAGCGGCGTCTCGCCGCTTTTTCGTTAGGTCCCGCTTTAGGGGAGTATAGCACTTTGCCCCAAAAGGAAGCATTTTCCCCGATTCAAAGCCAACTATAGATAATGTTTAATAAAATAGACATTAACAACATAATCCTGTATAATTCAGGCATGGACAGCAAAATCGAAATCGGAGAAAGAATCAAAAGCAAAAGGCTGCAGCTCAATCTGCGGATGGATGACGTCGCCAAAGAAGTGGGGGTGACCCGCTCCACTTTGTGGTCCATCGAAAACGGCAACGGCAATTACTCCATCGACACCCTTCTTAGGCTGCTGAGCTTTTTGGGCATGTCCTTCGATATCGATGCGCAGAAACAGGGGAGCAGGAAAAGGGCGACCCGGACCAACCGCGCGTTGGATAAGAAGATCAATCGGTTCATCGTCATGTGCGTGGAGCAATACGCATCCAGCATCAACCAAACCAGCGCATCCGTATATAACAGGCTGAACAAAGCCGGCATCATCGGCGAGCTGAAAGACGACTACGAGGATATGCACGGCATGTCCACTTATTCCATCAACGAATACATCGACAAAAGACTGACGGGAGGCAAGGCATGATTCTTTATCACGGATCGGACGTCGAAGTGAGAGATCCGAAAATCATCAAAACGGAAAAGGGCAGGGACTTCGGCTGCGCCTTTTATCTGACCTCCATCAAGGAACAGGCCGAGCGGATGGCCAAAAGAAAGCAAAGGATGAACCGAAGCGCCTCCGCAATCGTCAGCGTCTTCGAGTTCGATGAGAAAGCGATCGGCGATCTTAGGTACAAACTATTCAAAAACCCGGATTTGGAATGGCTCGACATGATCATCAAATGCCGAACCAATCCGAGCTTTGAGCATGGGTACGACATCGTCGAAGGGAAAATCGCGGATGACTCCGTCGGAGAAACCATCCTTTTCGTCATCGACGGCATCATCAAAAAGGAAGACGCGGTGGAGAGGCTGAAGTTTCAGAAGATCAATTCGCAAACCGCCTTCTGCAGCGAAGCGTCGCTGAAGCTCCTAAAGTTCGTCAAAAGCTACGAGGCCAAATGATGGAACACGTCCTTGCCAAAACGATCCTCATCACCCAGACCATTGAACTCATCGCCAACAAATACAAGTTGAGCATTGAAACCGCGCGGGATCGGTTCTACGAATCGAATGTCCCGGAAATGCTGGATGACGATGAGACGGGCCTCTACGGATCGTCCGCCTTATATCTTTTGTCCTTATACGAAGACTGTTTGAAAAAGGCATCCGAGTGACCCTTTGGTGTGAAAAAAGGCCAAAAATTGGTACTACAGTACTTAAAAACGCCATTTTTCGAACATTTTTGACTTGCTACGAGCCAAACTCGACAAAAAGCTCAGTACTGAGGGAATTGTCGGTTTTTCACAATTTATGACTTGACAGGGGTTTGTTCTGCTGAGTTTATGGCTTGCATATTTACTATTGGCCACTCATGATGTCGGACATGGAACCCGCGAAGAGAGACAAAGCCCTCGGCCTATTGGCCTTGCTCATCGTCTATTTATTGGCCCTCGCCCTCGGGGTGGGGATGTTCTTATTGCTGAAGGACCATCTACCCGTCCCCGTCAATATCCTCCTATGCGACGTCGCCGCGACGGTGGTGGTGTGGCTAGGCGGGGTGATCCTGAAGACCGCCTCGGTCTATGACCCCTATTGGTCGGTGCAGACGTTCTTCATCTACCTTGGCCTGCTCATCTATTACAACAATTGGAACCTTTACACGATCCTTGCCTTGGTCTCGATCGGCCTATATTCGGTCCGCCTCACCGCGAATTTCATCTTGGGCTTCCATAGCCTGACCTATGTCGATTGGCGTTACTCCATGCTCAAGGAAAAAACCGGCAAAGCCTTCCAATTCGTCAACCTCTTCGGGATCTGCATGATGCCGACCTTGGTGGTCTACGCGGCCTCCTTGCCGATCTTCGTCTACGCCTCGTTATCCTCCTATTCCGCCTTGGACATCATCGGCAACGCGTTGCTCCTAGGCGCGGTGGGGCTAGAGCTCGTCTCCGACATGCAGATGAAGACGTTCATCAAGAACCGCAAATCCAAGGAGGAGGTCATCTCCGTCGGATTATGGAAATACTCCCGCCACCCGAATTACCTCGGGGAGATTGCCGTCTGGTTCGCTTTGTATCTGATCCTGCTCATCGGCCATGCCGAGTATTGGTATTTCTTCTTCGGCGCGGTCATCAACCTCGCCTTATTTCTTTTCATCTCCATCCCGATGGAAGAGAAGCATATGCTGGAATACAAACCCGCGTTGAAGACCTATATCGAAACAACGTCAATGCTATTGATCCTTCCTAGAAGGAAAAAGAAAGCGGAATAAGCTTTTCTTTTGGCACCGAAACCTTTTATTTTGTGGCGGCTTTCCCGCCTTCGTTTTAACATATTCCATATGAAGACCATCCATCTCCGCGGACAAAAGAACCTCCGCGACATCGGCGGGCGATATAAGGACGTCGAAATCAAACTGAACCACCTCCTCCGCGGCAGGATGCTCAATAGCCTCGGCCCCAAGCAGATCGAGACGCTTAAGGTCAAATACCATCTCCGCACGATCATCGACCTTCGCGACCTCGCCGAGCAGGCGCAGAAGCCCGACATGGAGATCCCCGGGGTTAAGAAGCTTTTGATGCCGATCTTCGCCGATGGGAAAGTCGGCATCACCCATGAGGATAGGGAGAAGAAGGACAAGATCGAGATCCTGCGCAAACTCCCCCCGATGTCCCAAATGTATTACGAGATGTTCCATGGCGAATGCTTGGAGAACCTCTCGAAGATCATCCGCCTCATCGTCACCGCCCCCGAAGAGGAATACGCGATTTACTACCATTGCTCCGAGGGCAAGGATCGCACCGGGGTCATCTCCGCGGTGTTGCTCAGCATGCTTGGGGTTTCCCAAGAAGAGATCATCAAGGAATACCTTTATACCAACCGCGTCGCCCATCATAAGGCCAACGCCTATTACCTCGTCGCCAAATACGTCCGCTTCGACGTCACCCTGGCGAAGAAGCTCCACGGCATGTTCTCCGCGAAGCGGGAATACATCCAAGTCTACTTCGACATGATAAAAAACGAATATGACGGCGATTACATGAACTTCTATACCAAAGGCCTTGGTCTGACCAAGGAAGAGATCGACGCCTTCCGCGAGAAGCTGATCGTCAAATAAGAAACGAAAAGCGAGCCCAGCCACGGGCTCGTTTTCATTGGTTGGAGATGCGTTATTTTTTGGCCAACAAAAGGATGTAATGGGTTTCGTCTTCTTCCGCGAGGATGCAGTCGAAGTAGGGAAGAAAGGGTTTGATTTCCTCCTCGGGGGCCTTCAGCTCGCGGCTTAAGGTCTCGTCCATCCCTTCGTGGAAATGCCCAAGCGCGGCTCTCCCACAATCATGGATTATCGCTACACGCCCCCCTTCTTTTAGTAAAGAATGGGCTTTTTTCGCGAATCCTTTGGCATTGAGGAAGTGGGGATAAGCGTCGAAGCAAACGATGAGGTCAAACGCCTCATCTTCATAGGAATAGAAGTCCGCGTTGATGAAACGAACGCGCTTCTCACCCGCGTATTTCTTCTTGGCTTCTTCGATCATCCCCGCGGAAACATCTAACCCGATGATCTCCCCGTTAGTCGACGACAAAAGGAAAGGGGTCAAAACCCCGGTCCCGCAGCCGAGATCGAGGATGTGATCGCCCTCGCGGATGCCGGCTTTCTTCAACAACGAAAGCACCTTCTTCGGGTCGACGTGGCTATGCGCATCCCACCCGGAGGAGAGGCGGTCGAAGAACGAGGCGATCGTTTGGCTCATAGGCTGCCGAACCACCCTTCCAGGTCACTGATCTTCCGGAAGCCGCCATAGGCGCCGCTCATCGAAGATAGAGAAGCGTAGCCCGGCTTTCCGAGAAAACGGGTGAGGATTTCATCGTATTTCGCCGTCAAATCCACATCGGCGAAATGCGTGGGGTAAGCCATCGCCGCGTCGAAATAGGCATCCATCAACGCGATTTCCAGATTGGTGTAGTAGGCGTTGAAGGGCATCTGGAGATAGACCTCGCCATTGGCGATCGCCTTATTCCCGTCGAAGATGGTGTCGTCTTCTTTATATAAGCCCCCGGTCTTTTTGACCCCGGCCGCGTCGAGATAAAGGATATCCAAATTCTGCCCGAGGCCGATCCATTCCTCTTTGGTGACCGCCCCTTGCTTGCTACCCCCGGGGAATTCTTTGCCCGCGACGGCGTTATCGATATGGGCGATTTGGAACATCGGATAGGCGGTGTGGGTGGTGTAGATGTCGGTCTGCCCCCAGTTGCCAATGCCTCCGACGAAGGCTTTCGGATGAACGTCGATGTCTTTGGTGCGGTCACTGATGTCTTTTTCGCATTCCTTGATGTAGGAGACGAGGCTTTCCCCGACGCTATCGCGCTTAAGGAGTTTCGCGAGGTTAAGCAGGCTCGATTGGCTCTTCTCGTCAAAGACGTTCTTCGGCCCGTAGGAGAGGGTGAAGACATCCGCCCCCGTGGCTTCCTCCATGAGGTTCGCCGCGTCGAGGGTGCCGTATTCGGAGACGATGAGGTCGGGTTCGCAGAGGATGAGCTTATCCTTCTCCGGGGCTTGGAAATTCGGTCCGCCGACGCCGCAGCTAGGCAGATTGTTGAAAACGTCCGCGTTCAGATCGAAATACGGGCGGGGAACGCCGGAGAATTGCTTCGGCCCGGTTTCGGAGGCGCGGTCGGTCGGGTCATCGATGTCCTCGACGGCGCATAGCTTTTCCAAATCGCCGACATAGGAATATAGGCGGAGCGCTCCCGCGCCCACGCAGCAAATGCGGGAATAGTCTTTCGGAGAGAACTTCTTTCCTAGCGCATCGACGATCTCGCCATCTCCAGAAGAGGCGGGCTTCCCGCCGCAGCTAGAAAGCAGAAGCAACGGCAAAGCCAATAAATACAAGCCTTTCATCATCTTCATATCCTTTCCTCGATGACCGCTTTATGGCCATCGATCTCGATGATCTTCATATTCACCCCGTAAATATTCTTCAGCATCTCTTCGCTTAATTCCTCCGGGGTGGCGGAATAGGCGATGCGCCCATCTTCTAAGAAGAGGAGGCGGTCGGCGAGGCGAAGCGCCTCATCGATGTCATGGAGGGATAGCAAAACCGCCATCCCTTTATCCGACGCCTTCTTGATGAGGCGATGGACGCTTTGTCGGTGGGCGGGGTCCAAAGAAGCGGTGGGCTCATCCATCAATAAGACGGAAGGCTGATCCGCGAGGGCCCTGGCGATGGAGACGAGCTCTTGCTCGCCGCCGGAGAGGGTGGAGACATAACGGCCCGCTAGATGGGCGATGCCGACCTCCTCCATCGCTTCCGTCGCGATGCGGCGGTCTTCTATGCTCGGGTAGAGGTAATAATGGGGGAGCCGCCCTAATAAGACGGCCTCTTCCACGGGCAGATCGGGGAGCTCGCTCCGCTGAGGGAGGTAGGCAATCTTCCTCGCCTTTTCCCCATCGCTCATCTTAGATAGGGGCTTCCCTTCAAAGAGGATTTCCCCGCTTTGGGGTTTAAGCAATCCAGAAAGCAGACGCATCGCGGTCGATTTCCCGATGCCGTTGGTCCCTAGTAACGCGACGATTTCCCCTTCCTTTAAGGTCAAGGAGAAGTCGTTTAGGACAATCGGCCCCTTCTTGAAATAGGAGAAGGAGACCTGCTTGATTTCCATCATGCGGCTTTCCTCCTTCCCGCGAAGAGGACGAATAGGAAGAACGGGGTGCCAAGGATCGCGGTGATCGCCCCAACGGGCAAGGACATACCATTCCCTAGTACTCGCGTAAGCAGATCGGATAAAAGAAGCAGCACGGAACCCGCAAGCAAAGAAGAAGGCAAGGACAAGCGGTGGTCTTTTCCTAGGATCCGCTTCATCAAAGCGGGGCCGACGATGCCGATGAACCCGATGATCCCGGCGAAAGCGACGCACAAAGAAGCGATCAAAGAAGCGAGGAATAGCGTCCCCAAACGGAGGATCCCCGTCTTGACGCCTAAGGATTTGGCGAACCCCTCGCCCCCGAGCAAGGCGTTATAGCGTCTGGCAAAGAGAAAGAAGAAGACGAAGCAGGCCATCAAGACCGAGGCGAGGATGATGATTTCTTGGTAATTGATGCGTTCCAAATCCCCGAAGGACCAACGGACCACCGCGGAAAGCTGGATGTCGTCGCTTAGGAATTGCATCAAGGTCGACGCGGCTTGGAAACAACTGCCCAACGCGATGCCGGCCAACACGACTTCGCCCGGCCGGAATCTGCCGACCATCGATATCCCCAAGACGATGAGGATGCAAATCGCGGCGAAAGCGAAGGCCAAGGCGCTTACGGGGAAGGGCGAGGCGGCGACCGCGACGAACTGCGAGCCGCTTGGCTCTAAAATCAACACGGCGATATTCGCCCCCAAAACCGCGGCCTGGCTGACGCCTAAGGTCCCCGGGGAGGCGATTTCGTTATGGAGGCAAGTCTGCATCAGAAGGCCGCTTAGGCCCAAGCCCCCGCCGACGAGTACGGCGCCTAGGGCCCGGGGGAGCCTTGCCTTTTGGATGAGGCGGACATAGACGCTTTCCCCCTGTCCGAATAAGGCGGGCAACACTTTTTCGAAGGGCACATTCGTCGTCCCTAGATATAAAGAAAGGAAGAAAAGGACCAATAAAGAAAAACCGAGGATCAAGAAGGTGATCCAGACTTTGCGATTTCTTTTCCCGCTTCGCGAGAAGGCAACTTCTTCCATATCGACAAGGGGAGTCTATCAAAGATAGAGAGAAAACACCCGAAAGTGTTCTATAAATAAAAGACAAAAAATGATAAAATGTTTCTTAACTCGGAAATAAAGGACCGATGTTCGGCAAAAGGAGAGACGAAGATGGACAAAAGGCAAGAAAAGACCCGCCAAGCGCTATACCAAGCCTTGCGCGACAGCTTAACCGAAGAGCCTTATGAGAAGATCAGCGTTTCGGAGCTATTGAAGCGCTCCGGCGTCTCCCGCAGCGCCTTCTACGCCCACTTCAAAGGGAAGGACGACGTCCTAAAAAGCGTCGCGGAGGATATCTTCGACCATGTCTTCTCCCCGACCAAGGCGAAAGAAGCGGGGCATGATTTCTCCACTTCATCCAACTATGACTACAAGCGCCTCATCGCCCACATTTTCTATCACTTCTATGAGGAAAAAGACCTACTGTCCGCGATCTTTCGTTCCTCTGCCTCCGAGCCGTTCTCCAATATCTTGAAGCGCCATAGCGCCCCGTTTCTGCAGGCGGCGATCTCCGCGAGGGCCTTCTACCGCGAAGGGGTGCCTCTCGGGATGCAGACCCATCAGCTCACCGAATCCTTCGCTTCCTTGCTTAGGCATTGGGTGCTCCGCGGCTGCGAGGCGAGCCCCGAGGAAATGGCGCAGTATTTCGTCCTTTTATATTCGTGAGTGTTATTTCCTGAGGAATTCGATGGCATAAATGGGCAAAAAACACGTTCCGTCTTCTTGGCTGACGTTCCCATTGTAATAAACCGTCGTCGACGAAAAACGGTAGTTCGGAATAGAAAGAAGGTTTTTTAAAGCCGAGAAGCGATGGTAGTCCTTACCCGATTTGATTTCTACCAACGCGACGCCCCCTTTCATTTCTAATAAGAAATCAACCTCGCCGCGCGCTTTTTGGAAATAGAAGTACAGCTCTTTGAACCCATGGGCATGCAATAATTGAGCGACCGCGTTTTCGTAGATAGCGCCGAAATTGCCATCGCCGCCGTTGAGAAGCATTTGTTGTTTCGTCTGCGAATCCATAAGCAAATAGGTAAGGAGCCCCACATCTTCGTGAAAAACTTTCACTTTATTTAAGGAAGAGGAGGCCTTCAAGGGGATGATGGGATCCGCCACAGCGTGGGAGAGGATGGCGACCCCGGCTTGAGACAACCAACCAAAATTCATGTACTCTTGCTCGCTTTTTTTATGTTCGGCGATTGAAGAAAGAACGAATCGTTTTGTCGGCGAACTCAATTCGCGGGGAAGAAGCTCATAAATCGATTCGATTTTCACGCGCCCATCGTCCGGGGCGTACTTGGTAATATCTTTCCGGATGAAATCGTCGATGGTCTTGTGGGCCATTTCGACGAAAACAAAAGAATTCATATCTATGAAGGCGCTGACCGCTGCCGGCATCCCTCCAACGAGGAGGAAAAGGCGGAATTCGCTCAGGAGGCGTTCGTGAACCACGGAAGGCACCTCCGTTTTGGCCTCGATGGATTCTTTTGCGGCTTCGATTACCAGCTCCGGCACTCCACGCGCCCACAAGAACTCCTCGAAGTCCAAAGGAAACAACTCGTATTGAAGCAAAGAACCCTCAGGGTTGAGATTGATTAGTTTTTCCAGTCGCAGCCGAAGCAATGATCCGGATAAGACGAAGCGGAATCCGGTGTTGCGCGTAATATCCTTCATCGCGGTGATCAAATCAAAATATTCTTCGATTTCCGGGTGTTTCTCCAAATATGTGTAGAATTCTTGGATTTCATCGATGAAGATACAGCCCCCCTTTTTTACGGGGGAGGAAGAAAAAGCGCTTAGCCGAAGGATGAAATCCTCTTGGTTCTTAGCCCCCATTATCGCCCGAATCAAAGCGGCGTTGTTATGGAGAGACAAAAAGGAATACGTGGGGAACGATTCGCGAATAAATTCTTGCAAAATAAAGGTTTTCCCCACCTGCCTCGCTCCGGTTAGAAGCAATGCGTAATCCGTTTTTAGCCACTCGGCTATTTTTATTTCGATTTTCCGTTTCAGTCGCATAAATTCACCTTTTCTAACAAGATTATATGAGATTTTAAGGAAATTTCCAACAGACAACATGACTGTAAATAGGAAACTTCCAACATACAATAATGCAAAAAACAGGAAACTTCCAACATAGTTTTTCCTTTGAAGAGAATTAAGATGGAATCAGAGATTCCAATAATACAAATAATCAAAGAATGTGCGAAGGTGTGTAAAAAAGCGAGTTAAAAGCGTGTAATAAAAAAACCGAAATAAAAACGCTTCATAGGATTCTCCCTCACAATGTGCAATGCTTGCTACCCCGAAAGGCAGTTTGCCTTTATAATCATTCGGTCCAATGGAAAAAGAGAAGGTTTCCCAACCCGCGTTCGAAGATCCCTCCCTCACGGAAGGCCTTTCCCGCGAAGAGGCGCTTTCCCGCCAAAAGGATGGCTATGGGAACAAGGCCACCGTCAAGGTCGATAAGTCCTACGGCAAGATCATCCTCGACAACACCGTCAGCATCTTCTCCGTCGTTTTGTTCTCGATCGGCTTGCTTTTCTTCGTCTTCTCCCGCGTGCTCATCGCTCAAGGGGAGGAAGGGGCGGAGATCGCCCGCGTCTATTTCGGCATCTCTAAGTATGGTTTTTTAGGGCCCTTATTGTTCTCGATCATCATCGGCATCGTGCAGGAAGTCCGTTCGAAGCACGTCCTCGATAAACTCCGCCTCTCCGTCGAAAGCAAAACCCGCGTCATCCGCGACGGGAAGGAGGAGACGATCCCCTCCG
Organism: uncultured Erysipelotrichaceae bacterium; assembly: GCA_900317295.1. Taxonomy (GTDB): domain Bacteria; phylum Bacillota_I; class Bacilli_A; order RFN20; family CAG-826; genus Alloenteromonas. Next base: position 13,067 of record ONGB01000015.1, on the reverse strand, counting down.
ACATGCTCGTGCTAGGGGACGTCGTCTTGCTCTCCGCTGGGGAAGTCACCCCCGCGGACATCGAGATCAAAGAAGGCCTATGCGAGGTCGACGAATCCTTCCTCACCGGCGAATCCGAAGCGGTGTCCAAATCCGTCAAAAGCGGCAATTTCACCCTTTATTCCGGCTCTTCGATCCTTTCGGGTTCGGTCAAGGGCATCGTCCGCCAAGTCGGCGTGAACACCGAGATCAACAAGCTCTCCAAGAAAGTCAAAAAGATCCAGAAAAGCCGCAGCGAATTGATGCGCAACATCTATCAGATCCTCAATTTCAACTCGATCCTTTTGGGCGTCATCATCCTCATCGTATTGGGCACGCTTATGGCCAAGATCAGCGTCGATGGCATGCATCCCTCGATCTTCGCTAGCCGCATCCACCCCGGGCAGCCTTTAGGCGGACTGGATTCTTTGGAGGCGTGGTCGCTTATCATCGTCACCACCAGCGCCTTCGCCATCGGCGTCATCCCCACCGGCCTCGTCTTGATGACCTCGATCGCCCTCGCGGCCTCCGTCATCTCCTTGGCGAGGCAAAAGACCTTGATCCAAGAGCTTTATTCCTTGGAGAACCTCTCCCGCGTCGACGTGATCTGCCTCGACAAGACGGGCACCCTAACCGACGGGAGCATGCAGGTCGAAGACGCCTATTTCATCGCCTCCGAAGAAAAGGCCACCGAGGCGATCCGCTTGCTCCTAGGCGCCTTCCCCGAACGCAATCAAACAAGCCACGCCCTCTTCCTCAAATATGGGGAGAAGCATTCGCTCCATGCCCTTTCGCTCACCCCCTTCTCTTCGGCGAGAAAATATAGCGCCGTCAAGTTCGAAGACGGGAAGGAGATTTTCTTAGGCGCCCCCGAGGCGTTGCTAGATAAGGAAAGCGACCTCTATCAGAAAGCGCAGAAGAAAGCCGAAGAAGGCTACCGCGTCCTCGCCTTAAGCGAAAATAGCGACCCCCTGGCGTTATATTTCATCAAAGACGGCCTCCGCCTCTCCGCGAAGGAGACCATCGCCTATTTCGTCGAGAACTCCCTTTCGGTGAAGATCATCTCCGGGGATAGCCCCAAGACGGTCTCCGCGATCGCGAAGGAATGCGGGGTGCCCAATGCGGAGAAAGCCATCTCCCTAGAAGGGATGGGGGAAGAAGAGGTCAAATCGATCGCCGAGGACTACGCGATCTACGCCCGCGTCTCCCCCGAGCAGAAGGAATGGCTCGTCGAGGCGATGCAGAAAAACGGCCATAAGGTCGCGATGACCGGCGATGGGGTCAATGACATCCTCGCTTTAAGGAAAGCCAACGCCTCCATCACCTTCCAAAAAGCGACCGACGCGGCGAAAAGCTGCGCCGACGTCGTGCTGCTGGATAACGATTTCTCCCACCTCAAAGAGGTCGTCGGGCAGGGGAGGAAGGTCGTCAATAACATCATGCGCACCGCCTCCTTGTTCCTCACCAAGACGATCTGCATCGCTTCGTTAGCGATATGGCTGATCCCCTTCCAGCAGGGGCAGACCTATTACACGATCGAGGACATCTACCTCATGCAGACCTCGATCATCGCCGTCGGGGGCTTCCTGCTCTCTTTGGAGCCGAGCAAAAAGCCGATCGAGGGGCGCTTCAAGACCAACGTCTATCTCCGCGCCTTAGCGAGCGGATTATTCATGTTATTGGCCTCGATCATCCCCCCGATCCTTTCGATCAACGGGTGGATGAAGGAAGCCAATGTCTCCTCGATGATCTCGATATTGGAATGGCTTTCGGGCTTCATCGTCTTGATCGTCTTCTGCCTGCCGCTAAACAAATACCGCACCGTCTCGATGATCCTTTGCTTCGTCGTGGCGGTCTTCCTCGCTTTGGCGATCCCGCAGGCCTATGTCGGGGGAAGGCCCTTATCCATCCAGGACTTCTCCTCCAACAAGGTATGGCATGAAGCCTTCCAGCCCTGGAATAGCCAGGTGATGCGAAACCTCGTCGAAGACCCCTCATGCTGGATCACCTTCGTCTCCTTCTTGCTACTCGGCTCGCCCCTATTCTTCTTCGTCCATCATTTCATCCGAAAGGCCATCGTGAAAATCGAGGCGAAGGACGCGCTTACGAAGAAATGGAAATAAACTTGCCCCCCGTTTCGTCTATCGTATAATCTTGCTTGCCGCGGTCCATTAGCCCAACTGGTTAGAGCGGGCGACTTATAATCGCCAGGTTCGGTGTTCAAGTCACCGATGGACCACCAAGCGGAGGCGTACCCAAGCGGCTGAAGGGACTGGTCTTGAAAACCGGCAGTGGGGTCAAACCCAGCAAGAGTTCGAATCTCTTCGCCTCCGCCATGTGACTAATACGTTCTTGATGCAACCGTCAGGGACGTTTTTTCTTTGGAAACCGCTGGTGGCGTAGACCTTTCTTATATTTCGAGCCTTTGGCGGGGAAGCTTTTTCGCTTGCGAAGGAGAAGCGATTGCCTCCCGAGAGTAGGGGGTTGCCACTTGCGCATTGAAAAAGGCATTCAGGCACGGTTAATCATCGTTTGCGCACGGCAACGGTTTCACTCATGCGTTTGCCCTGCATTTGAACGGAAATGGTTCGGGGCCGCTTGCTTTTCGATGGTGTTTGCTTATAATTTCAGTGGGCTGATCGCAAGATCATGGTCCACCGAGGCGCAGGGAAACATCCCTGCTTTTCATTCCTGTGGCACCGAAAGAGAAGAGAACATTGAGCATCTTCGTCGACGAAGGCGGGGATTTTGGGCCGGCCGATCCCCATTCTCCCCTATACGTCGTCGCTTTCGTGTTCCATGACCAATCCGTGGATCTCAAAACCAAGATCGACTATCTTTCCGAACTCGTCGCCAAATGCGGTTACCCGGGCCATGCGGTGCATAGTTATCCGCTTATCCGGCGTGAGGCCGAATATGCGGAAGAGCTCTCGGAGGTCCGGTATAAACTCTTCCGTGCCCTCTATTTATTCTCCTTAAACGCCGATATCAGGTTTGGCTCCGTGGTCGTAGAAAGGAAAGACTGCCCCGATCAGGAATCTTTGGTGAGGAGACTATCCGTTGAGATTCATTCCTTCCTGACTTCGCATCGGGATTTCTTTTCGTCGTTTGACGACGTGCACGTTTACTATGACTCCGGCCAAATGATTCTAAGGAACATCCTGCTCACGACATTTTCCATAGACCTGTCGATGCCTTTTGAGCTAAAGAAGGTCATTCCCTCTGATTACGCGTTGTTCCAGACCGCGGATCTTTGCGTGACTTTGGAGACCTTGAGATGGAAGGCCGTAAAAGGAAAGCTGACGAAGTGGGAGATTGGCTTTTTCGGCTCGAAGACCCAATTGGTGAAAAGCTTTCTGCGACAATTTGAGTTGAAGCACATTTAGCTCCCCTCAACAATAGTTCATTAAAAACCCGGCCTGTCGCCTAAAGAAACGATCAATGGTATTTGCTGGTTTCATTGCCTACTTGGACCAGTTTCACTTTTTGGGGACTGGTTTCAAAATGTGGATAACTGGCTTCAGAGTGGTTCGGGCTTTGTATCGAAAACATCCCCTTTGAAATGTATCAATGTTGTAGTGCAACCCCTTGCAAAAAGGGCTAAATGTATCAATATTGATGCACAACCACATGTGACTAATACGTTCTTGATGCAATCGTCAGGGACGCTTTTTCTTTGAGAAGCGGCGACGATCGGCTGTTTTTCGTTTTCTTGGTCTCCTGCCTGGGATGCATTTTGCTTTTTGAAAGCCGAAAGCGGCGGAAGAGGCACCGAGAGAGTGTTTCAAATTGCACACGCTAAATCCGCACTGACACACGCAGAGAGGTCATTCGCACACGTTGGGCGATTAATAGATGTCAAAAGCGCTGTCGGGAAGGGCGGAGAATATTTGCTCCAGTGTGAATCGTCCGATAGTTAATTTGAGGACTTCCTCGGCGTTCCGCACATCGATGGGTTTCCCATAAAACTTGCAAACCGAGATGCTTTTCTCGCGGTCGTCGTTGTAATAGGTAATCGAGTATCTTTCGCCACGATATCGAAATTCTATTTCTCTGCCGGCTTTGATCAATTCTTCTATGCATTCTCTTTTCATTTGAAACTCTCCCATTTCTTGTTTCGTTTTAGATCGCCGTTTTCGTCTTTATACCAGCGGTGCATATGAGGCACTTCCGGATGTGTTGATGGGTTACCGTGACAAGTATAGTCAATGTCGAGGTAGGCTTCACCCTTTTCGTCATAATACCTTTCGTTGACCACATAGCCGTTAATCACTTTCTTTATAACGGAGTTTGGTTTGCTTCTAGAAGGTATATTTTCTCCTTTTCCGAAAGCCGAGTAGCATGTGACTTTCTTTACGCATTTGGAATGGAGAAAGTTACATACACAACGAGCATTACGGATGAAGCAGTTTTTTATTCCCGGTTTCTTTGAAGAGACTGGTTTGTCTGTGTACTCGCCACTTTTCTCTCCGTTGCCCGCCGGGATGTATGGTTGCGGCTTATTCCCGCCGCCAGGTTTGTAGGAATCGCTCATGGAATTCCTCCTTTCGGCTCAAATTTTCCAACGGGAAAAAATGCGGAAGAAGACCATTTTATAGCGAGGCGAAACTATGTTTTACGGCGTTAAAGTTTACAAAAAAGATAATGACAAAAGGTGAACATATATTCAATTATTGGATAATGTTGTAAAATATGTTAAGAGCATTGGCGTATTATTGACTGGAGGACGATTCATGATGAAAGAGATTAGTCAACTCGAACTTGGAAAAAGGATAAAAAGTGCGCGCGAAAAGTTGAATATGTCCCAGTTTAGTCTCTATGAGAAGACTGGAATTTCCACTACCCAGATTTCTGCATATGAGAACGGCAAGAAGAGTTTAGGACTCCAAACTTTGGCCAAAATTGCTTCCGCCCTAGGTCTATCGTTGGACGAGCTTTATTACGGATCCGCAAGCTCAAAGCCGATAAGCGCTTCGGCCAATAAGGGGGAATTGATTGTCAACTGCATCTATGCCCTTTATGAAGAAGGTGTCATCCGCCCACTGATTCGGCAAGAGGCAAATGAATATGTTGGCATGGGCGCAGAATACTATTACAGAATTGGGTTTTCGGAGTTCGTTGATGTGCTTGATGATTTGGTTCGAAAACTGAAAGATTTTCAGGACAACAAGGACAATTATCCAGACCCCGATAGTTTTAAGAATCAGTTGTTAGCGGCTGCTGCAAAACAAATTAATAAGCAATCCAATAATGACTGATGCGTTGATTGGAAGGAATTATATGGAAAAGGAAGAGTTGCGCTCTCTTTACGAGCAAGGCTATCGTTTTGCGTATGATGACTGTGATTTCGATGAAATCGAGCGTTATGAACTGGTGGAATTGGACGATGCTTGGCTACGGAAGCTGCTAGACGGAGAAGAGCATCTTTCCTTTTGTAACGATGAGGGAGATGCACGACTCTATCGTTTGACCAAACCCTGCCAAATCCTTGTTAGCGATGTGATAAGTCTACTTGCCCGTCTATTAGATGCTCCGCTCAATGTGGAAACGGTCCGTGGCGCATTCTCGGTATTCGATAGCGCAATCGATGGAAAAAAGTGCTTCGTTCCGGATGCCGAAGTCGACAACACTATGGGCGCCGACCCGTTTTTCAATGATTCAAATCATTTGGTTAAGTTCGCCATCGTATTTGCGCTCAATCACCAGGAGAGGCGCCTTGAAGAAGACCTGGATGACCTCGGTGTGTTTTTGGCCGAGATCTCGAAAACAAACGGGTATCATCCCGAGAGCAATTCCTATTCCAAAGGAACTTTGTCCTTGCTTCTTTGGAATCTCGCCCAGTTCGTCAGCAAAGATGGAAACCTTCCTGAAGAATTGGCCGAGTTCTACTCGGAAAACCTCGTAAGACTGGCCCAAGAAGGGGATTATCGTTCTGTCCGCATGGCGGGTTACGAGTTTTACGAAGGAACCAATAGCTTTGAAGCGAACCCGCATCGCGCTTTGGAGCTTTTGACCAAGGCCTACGAAATGGAAGAGGATCCCGAGATCGCGAGGACTTTGGGGTACATCTATTACTATGGGAGGACCAGCGGTGGCGTTCCCCAAGGAGACAAAGCGTTCCAGTATTTTTCCATTGGGCACAATGCGGGCGGATACTACGAAGCAACGTATAAACTCGCCGATTGCTACATCAAAGGATATGGAACGCCGATTTGCCACGAAGCCGCTTTCCGTTTGGTTTCGGGCATTTATGGCGAAACATTATCCCATTATCTTTCTGGAGAGGATTTTACGAAGTTCGCGGATGTTGCGCTTAGGCTGGGATCTTATTATCGCGACGGCGTTTTCGTTAAGAAGAATCTCCAAGAGGCCTATGCGTATTATTTGGAGGCAAGGGCAGCCATCCGTTCGAGACTCGCTGCGGGCGAATACATCGGAGATAGGGGTGTTGCGGCAGGCATCGCCTCTGCTATCGTGGGCTTGGAAAGCCAATTGGGTAGAAAAACCGAAAGGCAGATAAAAGGCGGGGGCTACCTTATCCCAAGCGTTCATGAAGACTATCATCGATGCGATATCGCATATGAACGGGTGGACGAATATCATCTTAGAGTTACTTTACGTTCCGCCTCCAATGAGTCGATGCTGTTCTTAGAGCGATCGCTGGGCTTTTGCGAACGGGCGAAGGAAATAACGCTGCTCCTTGCCGGCAATTACGATGACGAAGTAATGGAAAAGCTGGCCGATTTGAAACCGACCGAGTTGCTTCTTGGCGGCGAAGAGCCCAATGCCGTCTTTTTGAACGAGGACGGATCGGATTGGCTTTTGAATCGGGTTGAAGAAGCCATCTATTATCCCACCACGATAAAGGAACTGGCTCATCGCTATGCTTTGGTGAGCGTGGAGTTTTATCCTGGTTCTAAGACCTACGACTACCTTTCTTCAAAAGACGCCGTCAAAGAGGGAGATGTTCTTAGGATTGTTTCTAGGGGCGAGGAGAAGAAGGTTCGGGCGAAGACCGTTCGTCTTTGCTATGAGGACGAGCTTCCGCTCCCGCTATCCAAAATGAGCATTGCTAAATAAAACAACCATTCTGCAAAACGAAACTCAATATACCATCGGAACAACGTCCGCCCGTTTTGCGATGGGGGTGCAAATCTCGCAGTAGGGGTGTGCAACCCCGGTCAAGCGTTGTATCAACAACATCCGACTTTGCCATGTGACTAATACGTTCTTGATCCGGTCGATCAGGAACGGTTTTTCTTGCCGACTTGTTGAGAAATGCTCATCAAAAGGTTAAAGTAATACCACTCAAAGGAGGTATATCCATGTCAGACAAAGGCATTATCGTCATTTATAACACCGAATCGAACGGAACAAAGGTCGAAGTCAAGCTGATCGACGGAAACCTTTGGCTGACCCAAGAGCAAATCGCATCTCTTTACAATTCGAGCAAATCGAACATTTCTGAGCATATAAAGCACATCTTGGAAGAAGGGGAGTTGACCATAGAGGCAACTGTTCGGAAATTCCGAACTGTTCAAAAGGAAGGCGAGCGCGAAGTTGGAAGAAACATTGCTTATTACAATCTCGACATGATCCTCGCCATTGGCTATCGCGTCCGCAGCAATGTCGGGACCAACTTCCGCAAATGGGCGACCTCAACGCTGAAGGAATATGTTACCAAAGGCTTTGCGCTAAACGACGAGATGCTAAAAGAAGCGGGCGGGGGACGCTATTTCAAGGAATTGCTCGCTAGAATCCGCGACATCCGCAGCAGCGAAAAGGTCTTCTGGCGACAGGTTCTCGATATCTTCTCCACCAGCGTGGACTACGATCCGAAGTCCGAGACCTCCATCCTGTTCTTCAAGACCGTCCAAAACAAGATGCATTGGGCTGCTCATGGCCATACGGCCGCGGAAATCATCAAAGAACGGGCCGATGCGAGCAAGGACTTCATGGGCTTAACCACTTTTAACGGCGACTATCCGTTGCTCGAAGACGCGGTCATCGCGAAGAACTACCTCAGCAAAGAAGAGCTTGATGTCCTTAACCGCATCGTCACGCTTTATCTCGATTTCGCCGAACTCCAGGCTTTGGAACAGCACCCCATGACCATGGACGATTGGGTAAAAGAACTCGACTACTTCCTCAAGATGACGAGAAAAGATATCTTGAATGGCCCGGGTCTAGTTTCCCATCAAGAGGCCTTAGAGCACGCGAGGAAGGAATACGAAGCCTTTAAGGAACGGCTTTGGATTTCACCTACGGAAAACGAAAGAGCAGCCTTGCCCAATTTCGAAGAACTTTTCCTTCTCGAAAAGAAAGGGAAGAAATCGTGAGCAAGGCCTTTGGCGATAGAATCAAAGCCCTTCGCAAGAGCAGAGGCCTAACCCAGCAGGAACTTGCAACGGCTTTGGGCTATGCGGATAAATCGATGATCGCCCACATCGAGTCCGGCGACAACGAGATGGCGCTAGACAAAATCACGCTTTTGGCGACGACGCTTGGGGTGGATGCCAACGATATCCTTGGGATAGAGGCTCTTAGGACCGAGCGTGTGGAGCTGACCGTGCTAATTCTTATCGAGGATGGGAATCGGATCCTCTTGCAAAACCGGGTCAAAGACGACTGGAAGGGTTACGCTTTGCCAGGAGGCCACGTCGAAGCGGGGGAGTCGTTCGTCGAGGCTGCCATTAGGGAAGCCAAAGAGGAGACGGGCTTGCGTATAAAGAATCCTCGTTTGGTCGGCGTGAAGCAGTTCCCCATCCCAAACGGCCGATATGTGGTGTTTCTTTTCAAAGCGACGGAATTCGATGGGCAAGCGCAATCCTCGGATGAAGGGAACGTGGAATGGGTGGAGTATGAGCGCCTAAACGGACTTCAGGCCGTTGATGATTTCGAGGATCTGCTGCGCGTTATGAATTCGGATAACTTATCGGAATTCCAATATGCCGTCGATGGTGAAGAATGGAGTGTAAGACTGCATTGAAGGCCTCTGTATTCGATTGGTTTCGCCTCTAAATCAAACTGGTTTCAGAGTGGTTCGGGCTTTGTATCAAAAACATCAAAGTCTGCCAAAAACGAATGAATCCCTATTTGAAATAGGGTTTTTATTTGGCTTCCCTTGATGAATCAGTGACGGAAATCCGTCGGAAGGTTCATGTATTCCTTGCAGTTTCTTCCTTCGCAGGCGCAAGGCCCGGAGGTCACGCCGCAGAAGACGTTCTTAGCGCATTTGCCGCGATCGGAAGGGTGCTCCACCTGCCAAGGCATCCCCCTTAAAGGGCTTTTCCTTTCGCCCATCCAATATGCGCAGCTGGCGCAGCATTTTCCTTGTGCGTTCCAAGACATCTTTACTCCCCCTGTTTTTCTTATTCTTGCAGGTTTGAAGGCCCATCGCCAAACGAAAACGGCCACGAAGGGCCGTTCTCGCATTGCTTGGGCGATGCTTTAGTTCGCTTGGATATTTCTCTTGCGGAAGAGGAAGAAAAGCCCGGCGAAGGAAACCAAGGCCACGCCGCCGATCGCCGTGAGGGCGATGGCGCTCCCGCTAGCATTCAAGGCGAAGACGGATTTCGCGGAAAGCTTGCCGGCGTCGATCCTGCCCATGAAGTCGTGGTAAGTGCTGGTGCCGTGGACGGAGATGGCAAAGTCGTATCTTTGAACGGCTTGGGCGACGTACCCTTCTAGGACTGCCGCGGGGTCGGGTTCGTGCTCGATGGCGACGAAGAGATCCTTCGACCCCTTGGGCAATGCGTCATAGCTCTCCGCGAGGTCGTCCCAATTCGAAAGCGCGGTTTCGCATCCGCCTTTCAAGAAGGATTGGGCCCATTCGTCCGCCGCGGCGAGAACCGGGGTGGTGATGTAAAGGCTATGCGATGAGGCATCCGTATCGAAATAGAAGGCATAGGTGTCCGCTTTGCCGACGGTGATTTTGTCATTCTTCACGGTGAACACGCCCTCTAGCGAGTCGTGGAAGGTGATGTTGGCGTAGTGGGAGCCGTTGAAGCTGATGTCGAACTCGGCGTCCTTGGCCAGGGTGACCGATTCGCTATAGTGCTCGGAATGGTGGGAGCTATTGCGCTTATAGTGGTCGAGGGGGATGGGGTCTTTGCCGGTGACGTCGACCTCGGCGAGCTTGTTGAGCCAGCCGTTATTATTCCAATCGTTAACGCCGACGACGGCATAGGGATAGAAAGCGTCGAGGTTCTGCGTTTCGTTCGCTCTTTTCTCCCAATCCGGAACGGTGGCGTCCGCGGTGAAGCGAACGGCTTTCATGTGAGTCGGGGTGAATCCCAATTCGTAGGAAGCTAGATAAATATGCTCGAGCCCGTTGACGGGAACGGCGAATTCGGAAAAGCCGTTATGGGAATCGTCGTCCCAATAATAGATGCCGAATTTGGTCCCATCGTTTTCCCAGTTGGGGAATTCGGAAAGATCGAGATAGGTTTCTCCGGAAGGCAAATTGCCGAGGACGTTGCTTTCCAGGCCGACATAATAGTCGGCGTTCTCCCAATAGTTGTCCTGGCCGGCGCCGATTTTGTCGGGGATGTCCTCCTCCGCCCAAATCGCGGTATGGCGCGGGCCGATGACCAGATACCAATCGTCCGCTTCGAGATAGTCTTTGAGGGTTTTCCCTTCTTCGCCCGCGGTTTCCTCTTCGGTCCAAGTTTCCTTTTGGTCGACGGAATTCGCCGCCCAGGTGACGTTCATCGTGCCGGTTTTCTTGGTCCCTTGGGCGAAGAAGTAGTGGGAGCAGCTTGAAAGCGAATGGGGATGCAACTGGCTGGAGTTATTCAGTTTGCGGCTCGTAGGATCGAAGGCTGGCTTGTCTTTCAGCAAGCAAAGGAGCCACCCTTTCATTTCGAGGTCGTTTTCACTGACATCGAAGGTCGCGGTGATCGCGCCTTCGCTTTCGGATAGGCTGCGCTGCGTCCTCGTGTACTCGGCGGCTTGCACCCCGATAGCGGGATGATTAAGGCCGGATAAAGCCCATAGCCCGACGGCGCCGAAAGCCAATGCTGCGGCGGGGACGGCCAATAGGAGCGTTTTTCTTATTTTCATCGTTGAGCCTCCAACTTCAATTTTTACAATTATACGCCTAAACGCGCATAAGGAGGAAGCAAATAGCAAATGGATTGACGCTCCCTAAATGGCGCGTGGCTATATTGGGCAAGAAACCATCTTTTAAGCCGTTTTGTTCCCTGTCCCCGATAGGCGTATACTTTCCCCCTCATGAAAGCGACCCACACCGTGCTTCCAACTCATTGTTTTTCGTTCTTCAATGGGCTTTCGTTGATAGGAGATTGATAGAACGTTGCTTTCAGTGGGCGAGAATTTATCCTTTCTGGACTTCTCGCATATTGCTAAATACGTTAATACACCAAACGATGGCTAACAGAGATACTAAAGGATAAAAAAGGCCGAAGCGCACATGGGCATCGGCCTGAATTCGCGGATGATCGTGACCCCTAGCAGGAATACCAGATCGTGAGGGAGGAGACGGTGACACTGTTTCCCGCATAGAACATTGGATAGTCGTCAGGGGTAAATGACTTATCTTTGTATGGTGTCCCGCTGACGATTTCATCATAATACGTGCCGCCGCCATCAAACGACACATCTCCGCCCTCCTCGAAAGAAATCGCAAAGCCGGTGATGTGGTCAAAGCCATAGGCGCCGACCATCTCCATATAATGGTGTTCGCAAAGCCGGAGGTTACCGAAGGAATAGCCCTTGAAGGTGAAATCCGCCTCGTCGTTGTTCCACCCAATCACGCCGACCTTAGCGCCCCTGGGGGTAGTTACGTAAATGGCATACTTGTCGAGGACCTCCTCGACGGTCGTATTGCTTTCGTCGAAGGTGATGCTGTATGTTTTGGGCTCCGCATTGACCCGGACGCCCCCGAATTTGCCCGCCCCGCCTACTAGGGCGAAGGTGGTGAGGACCGCCGCGCTTGCGAGCACGGCGAGCGACGCGATTATGGTTTTCTTCATTTGTTTGACCTCGTGTATAGATGAATCCATTTGGTTTGCCACATTATAAGGAAAGGCGAAGGGTTGACAAGCGTTTTGTAGGACAACATAGCCCAGCTATCACTCGCAACACGACAATCGCTGAAAAACCTCGATGAAATGTGGGTGTTTCAAACGAAAGCGGCAGAGGGTTTCACTTTGTATCAAAAACATCAAAGTCTGCCAAGAAACGAATGAATCCCTATTGAAAAATAGGGTTTTCTTTTTAGGCGAAATAGGTGCCGATAGATGGGGTCTATAGGCAAGGCCGAAGGGATGCCCGTTATACCGTTTTCCCATGCGTCTATGACGTGGAATAACGGGTTTATTTCTTCCTATTCCTCGCGTATATGCCCTATGATAGTAAGGAAGGAGGTTTTCTTATGAAACTTCGCGCATATCCGTTGTTGTTGGCCTCTGGCCTTCTCCTATCCTCGTGCATCTCCTTCGCCCCTAGCGGGACCTCGTCTGACCCCGATTCCTCCAAAGGCGGGTCATCGGACACCTCCAGCACGAGCCAACAAGGGACCTCGCAAGGAACTTCCGAGGAATCCTCGGTCGATGACCGCCCCGTCTTTGTCTTCGATGAAAGCACGGAGGAGAAGCAGGGGGAGGAAAGGGTATCCATCCTGACCGCGGAAGACGGGCAAGGCCATTCCATGCGCCTGAAAGTCATCTATAACGGCGGGCATTGCTTCACCGGATCAACTAGCCGCATCATCTATAACCTCGACCCCCTCCCCGGGCTCGCCGACATGCGGTTCGGCTTTTCTGGCCGTCATGGGGAGCTTGAGCTATTCTGCGTCACTTCCACCAACCCCCTGAACGAAAACGCCCTGACTAGCGAAGGCTACCTCGACATGGTCACCTCGCGTTTCTCGGTGTCCGCCGACTATGCGTCCTTCAATCCGATCCCCTCGAGTTTTCTCGATGCGGATGAACGCGCCTATTTCTGCCTTTATACCGCGGAAAAGGCGGAGGAGTCCCTCTTCCCGGATTTGACCTCGATTTCCTTATATCCCGGCGAAGCGGACG
>ONGB01000016.1 GCA_900317295.1 uncultured Erysipelotrichaceae bacterium | reverse complement strand
TTCTCCCCGCCCACGAGGAGGGTCTTGAGGCTATGGTTGTCCTCGCTTTCGGCGAATTGGCGCCCCACTTGGGTGGTCATTAAGCCGTGCTTGGCGTTATGTTCTTCTAGATAGGCGTTTAATTTCGGCAGGTCTAGACGCATCTCCTCGGGGATGACATAGAGGGTGTTGCCGTTAGTCAACGCCCCATAAAGGTCATACATATTCGCGTCGAAACCAAAGGAGGCGTAGGCGAAAGAGGCTTCACCGTCTTTGATGTCGAGGGCTTTCCGTTGCCATTGCACGAAGGCGGAGAGGTTATGATGCTCCAACTGCACGCCTTTGGGTTTGCCCGTCGAGCCGGAGGTATAAAGCATGATGTAGAGGTCATGGGGATCGGCTTTGGGCTGGGGGAGATGCTTCAAAGGAAGCGAGGGAACTTCGTCTAAGAAGAGGATCGGCCCCTTATACGAGGGGATGCGGGTCTCTAGTCCGCGCTGGCAGATGAGGAGCTTCGCGTCGGCGTCCTCCATCATGAAGGAAAGCCGTTCGTCGGGATAAGAGGGATCTAAGGGCTGATAGGCGAGCCCGGCCTTCAATACGCCGATCGGGGCATAGCCCATCGCGATGTCGCGGCCGACGAGGATCGAGACGACGCTTTGCTTGGGGAAGTTCCTAGAAAGCAGGTCGTCCGCGATGCGGTCGGATAGGTCGCCTAATTGCTCGTAGGTGATGGATTGGTCATTGCAGACCACCGCGAGGCGGGAGGGGTTCCGTTTGATCGCGTCGCGGATGTCGTCGAGGAAATCGCGGGAGAAATCATATCCGCTTAAATCGGTGTCATTGAAGGAATCCAGTAACGCGAGGTCTTCCTTTCCACAGGGGGAGAAATCCTCGAGTTTGCCTTTGCTAAGCAATTCCTTCCCGAAATGGTCGAGGGAGGAAATTAGATGCCGGATGGAATCTTCTTCGTAGAGGTCCTGACGGTATTCCGCGCGGACGAAATAGGCGCCTTCATGACGGAAGATCTCGAAGGTGATCTTCTCTTTCCCGTCTTTGACGGGGAGGAGCTCGACCTCCGTCTTCTTACCGTTTAGGCAGGTTTCGTAATAGTAATCGCCTTGATAGGAGATGAGGATCTCCGGATGGAAGGAAGTCCCATTGACCAAATCGAGGAAGGAATATAGGCGGCGGTCCACGACGCTTTGCCGGGTCTCGTCCACTTTCTTAAGGAAGTCCCCCACTTCCCCTTCATCAAGGTGATCGACGTAGAAGGGAAGGGTGCGGACATACATTCCATAAGAGGATTTGCTTTGGGCATCCCTGCCGTTTTCGACGAAGGCGAACGCGGCTTCTTCGGAGAACGAATATAGCCCAAGGGCCAAGGAAGAGGCGGCAAGGAAGAAAGAGGTCCGGCGGATCCCCTGCTTCTTGATGAAATTAGAAACGTCTTGGTTATTCCATTCCTTCAAAGACATATCGAAACGGGCATAGGAGACCGTCCCATCATCCTTATCCTGGGTGGGCAGGCTCTCCACATCGACGCCTCCGAAGGTGTCTTCGTAATACTTTTTTTCTTCTTCGTAGGCCTTTTCTTTTCTGCCGGAAAGTTGGGCCTCCGCGACGTCAAAAGCCGTATGGGTTTCTTTTTCTAGGTCTTTTCCTTCTAACGCCAAGGCGAATTCCTTATAGAACAGAGTTAAAGAGAACCCATCCATCAACATGTGATGGAAATCGGAGAAGAGGTAATTTCCCTTGGGGGTCTTGATAAACTCAAATCGGTATAAGGGGGCGTTCAATAACTCGAACGGACGGATCAAGGCCTGCTTATCAAGCTCTTTCGCTTCTTTGGCTTCGTAGACCAAGGGATGATTCCCTTCGCATAGATAAAGCGTCCCGTCTTTCATCTCGAAGGTCGAGGAAAGATGGGGATGGGCGGCGAGGACTTTTTCCAAAGCCTTACGGACCGCTTCTTCTTTCGCTTCCCCAACCGGGATCAAGGTGGGCAGGTTATAGGCCAAAGTGTCTTCTAAGCACGACAAATAGATGCCTAGGACTTCTTGGGTGGCTTGGACGCTTTTCATAAGGCGGGTCCTCCGGATATGGGATTACCTATTGGGTAATCATCGATTGGAATTATTGTAATTTCACGCCTAAAAAAGGAAAAGCGTTTCTCTTTAAAAAGGAAACGCCCGGTTTATGGATCAACGATGCTTCGCCTGAATGAGGTCGAAAGATCGGTCGATGAGCGATAGAATCCGATCGTCGTTAGAAGAATCGTCCAGGAGGATGGATACCCAGTTCCCCTTGCCCATGTGGTAGGCGGGATAAACCGTATGGTGGTCGATTGCTTTTAAAGAATCCTCGGCCAGATAGACGTTCATCACTTCGACGAGGGCATCGTCCTCCCCGACGATTTTCTTTTTCTCGACGTCCATGATGATCCCGAACCATTTTTGGTTCTTTTGGTTACGGAATACCCCGCATCCGGGGAACCTCTCCCAAAGGAATTCAGGTGAGACATCATATCGTTTTTGGATTGCTTGGGTGATGCGATTCGCCTGAGGAGAGAGGAATGGCTGACGGATAAAACACTTGCCTCGGATGTCCTTCAGAGCCTCTTTATATTCTTCTTTTAAGGTGTTCGCGAATTCCCCAATGCTAGGTTGGTCGATTGGGTATTCTTCCTCGAGATCCACCTCGATCAATCGGGCGTGGATGGTTTGGTTCTTGACCTCCACTTTTAGGAGGAAGGCCCCGTCGCGGATCGAACGTTCATAGGAATAGATTCCGTCCGCATACGAAAACCCATAGGGGATTAACCTATTTTCATCTAACTGGTATCGACGGAAGAGTTCTTCAAGGAGACGCATAGCGTCATTAACTCTAGAAAACAGAGACCGACTATTCTAGGTTAGAGACCGAACGGTAGAAAACTTGTTCAAATTCCACAGACGGGGAATAGATAGCAGTTTTTATTGATCGGGGTCATTTCGTTCACCATGCAGCAAACGACCCCCGGTTTCACCGTCAAGCCGAATTTATTGAGCGCGGAGAAGTTTTTATCGGGATGGGTGGGGGCAATCGCTTTTTTCACCTCAATGGGATAAAGCGCATCGGCCTGAGCGAAAAGGAGGTCGATTTCCTTTTGATCGATGTCTCGATAATAGTAGAGGTCGTTCAAAGGCTTTCCCGCGTTCCAGTAGCTCTTGACGATTTCACTGACGACATAGGTCTCCAAGAACGCGCCGTCCATGTTCCCATTTTGCAGCGTCTCGGCGTTAGGCCAACGGCATAGGTAGGCCGCGAGCCCCGTGTCCATGAAATAGAGCTTCGGCGTTTTCACCAAACGGTTGGTCAGTCTTGAAGCATAAGGACGAAGGATATAGATGACGCCGCTTTGCTCCAAAATGGAGATCCAAGACTTCGCCGTAGGAGCGGATACCCCTACCGCTTTGGCGATGTCGTCATACTTGATTTCCTGCGCGGTCCTCGAGGCCACGTAAACGAGGAAGTCATAGAATTGATTGATCTTGCCTACTTGGGCCAAATCGCGAATATCCCGCTCAAGGTAGGTGTTGACGTAGTCTCTATAGTAACGATCGCGGTCCATCGCTGGATCGCTGATGAGTTTGGGCATCCCGCCCTCGAAAATGCGGCGGTATATCTCCTCGGTATTTTTGGGGGTAAAAGGCCTCGCTTGCAAATCCGCAATCTCCGGGAAGAAAGGCAAACCGCCTCTTCCTTCCAATTCCGATTGGGAAAAAGAGGACATTTCCAAAATCGCCACGCGCCCCGCTAACGACTCGCTGACGTCTTTCATCATACGAAACTTCTGCGAACCCGATAGCCAAAATAGCCCGGCGTTAGGCTCGCCGGCATATCCTTTTTTGTCCACCATATCTTTGATGGCTTCCAATAACCCCGGGGCTTTTTGAAACTCATCGATGAGCAACGGACATCCATAAGTCTGTAGAAAAAGAGCGGGGTCAGTCTCCGCAAGCCTTCTGGCGTTGCGGTCATCCAGACTCACATAACGCCTTCCCGGCTCCTTGATGTGATTGAGCATGGTCGATTTCCCGACTTGTCTTTGCCCACACACCATGATGACGGGGTAACTTTGACTCATGCGCAGCACGGTCTCTTCTATTTGTCTTTTGATATACATGCGCAACCTCCTAAAATCGAGTTTTCTAAAGTCTGACTTTATTTTTCTCGCCATTATAATGGCATACGAAACAATAAAAGTCGAGTTTTCTAAAGTATGACTTTATTTTTCTCGGGCTTTTGGACGTCAAAAGAAAACCCCCGACTCCTAAGAATCGGGGGTTAAGTCTTATCCTTATTTTTTCTTGGAGAAGAGGGATTTCAGCTTCGCGAAGAAGCCTTTCTTCGGTTCGAAGGAGGCCTTCAAGGAGGCGATGGTCATATCCTCCTGGGCCGTGTAGGCGGCCAATTTCTGCGCGATGGCGATGAAGAGGTCGCGGTATTTCTCCATCGAGGAGGTTTCGTAACGGGAAGCCGCGTAGTCCAGCACCAAGGTGAGCCCGGCTTTGCCGTCAAGGATCTGCATATCCAAGATAGTCTGGGAGGCCGCCTGGTTCTGCTTGACCTCGACCGGCTCGATGTCCATGCCATCTAACCCGCCGACGTCGCGGATATCCTGCTGATAGAGGAGGTAGGCGGATTCGCCCCCGCCGGCGTAGTTATGCTTATCGACGAAGGGGTAGATCGAATGCTCGATGCCCTTGCGGACCTGCTCATGGACCTCCGCGTAGAGCTCGCGGATCGTATTGAGTTTGCCGAAGCGGATGCCGATCGGGAGATCGCGGAAGAGCAAACCGACCGAAGTCATCATCTCCGCGTCCTCGCGGCCGTTGAAGATCCAAGAGATCTTGACGTCCTCGGCCTTGTTATAGATCGAGATGGCTAGGGTAGCGACGGCGATATAGAACTCGTTACGGGAGATTTTATACTGCCTTTCGATCGTCTCCATCTGGGCCTGCGAGATGCCAAGGCTTTCGCCCATCTCGCCGTATTCGTTCTTCCTGACGTCGTGGTCGATCGTCGGGAAATTGGTCCATTCGACCCCGTTGAAGAGGTTCTCGAAATACTCCTTCGACTCCTCATAGAAGGGGGAGGCGATCGCGTCTTCGCGCTTCTGGAGCATCAAGTAGTAGTAATCGGGGTCCGGCATCATCCCGGCGTAGAGCTTGCCGACGTTATTCATGAACACCTTCATCGAGGTGCCGTCAAAGACCGTATGGTGGACGTCGAAGTAGACATACCCCGCCTTCTCCGTCTCGAAGACGCGGCAGCGGTAGAGCCTGCTATTGATGATGCGGAACGGACGGACGAGGGAATCCTTGAGAGTCGCGAGCTCGAATTCGTTGGTCTTCTCGATCGTGACTTTCTCAAACACCTCGGGGGTGTAACGCTGCTCGATGAGGCCGTCCTCATTGAATTGGAGGGTGGTCAATAAAGCCGGGTGGTTCTTGATGACGGTGTTGAGCACATCGACGAGCTTATTCAGATCGAACATCTGCTTGTCAAAGCGCAGCATCGTGAACAGGTTATACATCGTCGATTTCGGCGTATAGAGCTGGTAGTCGACCATATAGAGCTGCTCGGTGGTCAAAGGATGCGGCTTCTTCATCGCCTCTTCGTTACGCTGCTCGGGGGATTCCTCATCGCCTTCGGGGCGGTGTTCCTCATAGAGGGCGGCGATCTTCTTCGGCGTGCGGCCGCGGAAGATCTCGGAGGCGTTGAGCCCGGGGAGCTTCGCGTTGACGATGACCTGGATAGAGCCGAGGGAATCCCCGCCTAATTCATAGAAGTCATCCTCCGCGCCGACTTTCTCTAGCTTCAGCACGGTGGCCATCGCTTCGCAGATCTTCTTCTCGGTCTCGGTCTCCGGCTCAACGTATTTGGTCTTGAAGGAGGAGGTGTCGGGATTGGGCAGCGCTTTGCGGTCCAATTTGCCGTTGGCCTTCAAGGGAATTTGGTCCACTTTGACATAGAAGGACGGGATCATGTAGTAGGGAAGGCGTTGGAGCATCGCGTTGCGGACGGTCTCCGGGTCAAAGGTGACGTCGTCTTTGTAATAGAGGGCAAGGTAGGATTTGCCATGCTCTTCAAAGCCCTTGGCCGCCGCCCAAGAGACGCCTAAAACCGCTTTGGCCGCGGCTTCGATCTCCGCCGGCTCGATGCGGTTGCCGTTGATCTTGATCATGTCGTTGGAACGGCCGAGGAGGACATAGTCCCCATTCTCGTTCTTCCTGGCGAGGTCGCCGGTATGGTAGACCCCGTTGACGAAGGCGCGGGCGCTTTCCTCGGGCAGGTTGATATACCCGCGGACATAGGGGTTTTCGAAGCAAAGCTCGCCGATTTCGCCGTCTTTGGCCTCCGTCCCGTCTTCTTGGATCAAGGTGATCTTCGTGTCGACTTCGGGATGGCCGATCGGGCAGGTCTCGTAGGATTTGTCGATGGTGAAGACCCCGACGGCGAAGCCCGATTCGGAACAGGCGTAGATGTTGATGAGCTTAAGCTTCGGATTATAGACGTTATTCGCCGGCTCGGAACCGACGAAGAGCATGCGGAGGAAGGGACCGGTGCTATTGCCTAGCATCCGGACATAGGAAGGCGTGAGGAAGGTGATGGAGATGCGCTTCTCGAAGAAGAAGAGCTTCAACGCCATCGGGTTTTTGATGGTCGCGTAGGAAACGACGTGCATCTTGCCGCCGTGGATGGAGAGGGCCTTCAGGATGACGATGACCGAAGCGACGAAGTTCAAAGGGGCCAATAGGGCAAGGCTATCGCGCCCATCGAAGGGGGTCTCCCCGTTGATGCGGATCGAGTCGATCGCGCGTTCGAGGTTGCCGTATTCGTGGAGGACGCCTTTGGGGTTGCCCGTGGTGCCAGAGGTATAAATCGCATAGGCGGCGTCATGGGGATCCACCGCTTCATGACCCGAAAGCGGCTCGGTCTCCATGATCGTTTCCCAAAGGGATTCGGTGAGCTCGAGCTTGCAGCCGCAGTCTTTGCGGATATAGGCGATGCGCTCAGGGGCATAGGTGTCTTCGACCAAGGCCCAGGCCGCGCCGGCTTTCCAAATGCCGATCATCGCGATGATGGGGAGCACGCCGCGAGGGAGGTCGATGAGGACGAAATCCTCTTTGCCGATCCCCTGCTTCTTCAAATAGGCATAGAGGCGGCCGGACATGTCGTCTAGCTGCGCATAGGTGATTTTCTTGTGCACCTCGTCGAAAAGGATCGCGGTGTTGGGGGTTTGTTTGGTGTAGCTTTCCAATAGGTCGATGATGTAGGCCATGGGGGATGCTCCTTTGTTATGTGGGCGGAAAAACCGCTTTTCAGTCAAATAGTTTATCATTCCGCGCGCGTTTCAATAAAGATGAGTTTTGCGATGGCGGAGAAAAAGGCATCTAAATGGCTTTTTCTTATAATCCGATTTCACATGAAAGCCTTTTTGGGCTTATCCATCCAAAAACAAAAAACGATAAACGGGTTTTGTTCAATCGTTTATCGTGTTCGATGTCGATGGAGCACCTGGCGGGAATCGAACCCGTGTATTCAGCTTGGGAAGCTGATGTTCTACCATTGAACTACAGATGCATGCCTTCCATAGGAAAGCCCACATATTGTAGGGAGCAGAGGTCTGCTATTCAAGCAAAAAGAAACCCCGGGAGACCGGGGAATCTTTCATTTCTTGATGACGCGCCCGCCGTTAAGGGCGGCGAGTTCGGAGGCGAAGGCGATGGCCTCTTCCTTCTTCTCGAAGGTGAGGACCGCCTCGGGGTCGGAGGCGAAGCGCACGCGGTAGGGGCCGGGCTTGCAGGGGGCGTATTTCCTAAGCAGCGCCGCAGTGATGATCGGGCCGCTCACTTCGGGTTTCTTCTCTTCTTTGGCCTCGGGCTTCGGGGCGGGGACGACTTGGATCGGGGCTGGCGTGGGTTTGGTCTCTTCTTGCTTTTCGATGGCGGGGGCGGGTTCCTCCTCCTTCTTCATCTCGACTTGCTTCGGCTCTTCCGAAGCGGGCAAGGCTTCGGAGGCGGGGGCTTCGATCGCGGGAACTTCTTCCGGGGTCTGCCCGGCGAGGAGCTCATTGTATTTCCGTTCGACCAGATTCAGGCCATGGAGGAATTTATGCATGGCGATGAAGGGACCGACGAGGATCAAGGAACCGAATAGCATCCAGCAGAAGAACGACCCGGCGGAGACCTTGGGCTTGGTGAGGCCATAATCGGCTTGGAAGGCTTTGACGCGATTCACCGCGCGTAGGGTCCAGACCAAGGGGACGATTCCCAAAGTGATGATGCCGAGCAATAGCATCGGGAAGAAAGCGTTGCAGGGCACATAGTCCTCCTTCTTCTCGCCGAGGCGGTTAAGGTCTTTCCCGACGTGGCTTAAGACGACGATCGGATAGATGAATAGGGTGAACGGGGTCAAAAGGAAAAACAGGATCGAAGAACGGCGCGTGTGTTTGAAGGGCTTCATGGGCATTCCTCCTCGCGTATGATTTATTTTACGCCTAGACGCGCGGATACCGCCATAGGAAAGAAAAAGGCCGCCCCGAAGGCGGCCATTGCTTGCGCGTGGTGGGTGCTACAGGGATCGAACCTGTGACCTCCTGTACGTCAAACAGGTGCTCTCCCAGCTGAGCTAAACACCCATAATGCGTGCAAGCGCCGTCCATTGACGGCTTGCATATTATAGGAACGCCCCCATTTCGTTTCAATAACGAATTTCAGGGGCGCTTCATCGATTCGCATTATCCCTTGTTTATGGCCGTTTGCGATTAAGAAAAAGCCGAGATATTTCGCTCGGCCTTATTCTTCGGATGGATTACTGAAGGTTTTTGTTGATCGTGATTTTGTTGCAAAATTTGCACCGATACCAAGCGTCCGATACTTTTTCCATGCAGTGCTGATTGAGGCATTCGGGGCATTGCATATTATCGATTTCGAATTCCTCGTTGGTCGTGGTGTGGCAGCCACCGCTGACGGCGGCGAGCTGTTCGTCGGTGAGCTCGACCCCTTCCTTTTTGGCGAGCGCCAAAAGCTCTTCTTGGTTTTTGCACGCCTTCGCTTTCGCGATCTGTTCGTCGTTCAAGCCCTTGAGCAATTCTTGTTTCATGTTCAAAACTCTCCTTAGTTGGCTTAATGATATCAAGCGGTTGCCACAGATGTGCCACAAAAGAAAAAACCGCTGGGACGCGGTTCTTCTTTTATCGTGGTGCCGACTGAGGGATTCGGACCCCCGACCTATCGCTTACGAAGCGATTGCACTACCGCTGTGCTAAGTCGGCGCGGAAGTAAATATAAACTCCCCGCCCCACTGCCGCAAGACTTTCCCGACGAACCTTCCTATAATAAGCCTCATGAGATGCCCCCATTGCGACGAAATCGTCCCCGATAACGCACAGACATGCCCGGAATGCGGGAAGGATTTGCCTGCTTTTGGGGTGGACATCGTCGAAGAGAAAGCCAAGGGGAAACGCGAATGGACCAAGGATGACACCCACGCGATCCTCTCGGTCTTCTTCCCCTGCTTCTCTTTCTTCGTTTTATCCCCCGTGGGGCTTATCTTGGCACTTATGTCCTTTAAGAAAGCGAAATACCGTTGGACCGCGATCCTCGGGCTATGCTTAAGCGCCTTGGGTATCGTCGCCTTGGCCACGATGATTTCCCTCCTCATCATCTTTCATTAATAAAGAATAAGGAAAAAGGGGTGCCCGGCGAAGGGTACCCCTTTCTTTTGGTTTTATTCCTTGCTCGCCTTTCTCTTGATGAAGAGGATGAGCGCGACGATCTCGTGGATCACCAAGGGGCTGACCGCGAGGAGGAAGATCCATAGATAGTCTAGCCCTTGGACGGACGGCACGCCGCCTTCGCCGAGCTGGAAGACATCGTTGACCCCCGGGGTCAGGATGACGAAGAACTGCAAGGCGAAGCCGAGGAAGAAGCTGACCCAGAGGAGCCAGTTCTTGTCGCGGAAGACATGGACGAAGGATTTCTTCACGTCGGTCATGCCAAGCATATGGAAGAGTTCGGAAAGCGCGAGGACGCAGAAGGCCATGCCGCGGCCCTCTTCGATAAAGAGAACGCTTTCGGGGGTGTCCGCGGAATAGAATTCCTTGATCGCGCCGAAATCGAAGGTGAAGCCGAGTTTTCCCCACGCCGGGAGGAGGAAGGCGACCAGGGTAGCCAAGCCGATGAGGACGCCATAGCCGAAGGTGATCGCATACCCGCCGCGGGAGAAGAGGGATTCTTTCGGATCGCGTGGCTTCTCGTTCATGATGTCCGCGGGTTTCTGGTCAGCGCCGAGGGCGACCGCCGGGAGCGAGTCGGTGATGAGGTTGACCCAAAGCAGATGGATGGCGATAAGCGGGGAAGGCAAACCCAAGCAGGCGGCGAGGAACATGCACACCACTTCCCCGATGTTCGAGGAAAGCAGGAAGAGGATGGTCTTCTTGATGTTCGCATAGATGCCGCGGCCTTCTTCGACCGCCTTTTCGATGGAGGCGAAGTTGTCGTCGGTGAGCACCATGTCGGCGGCGCCTTTGGCGACGTCGGTGCCGGTGATGCCCATGGCGATGCCGATGTCCGCGGACTTCAGGGACGGCGCGTCATTGACGCCGTCGCCGGTCATCGCGGCGATGTTGCCGTTGGCCTTGATGGCCTTTACGATCGAGACCTTATTGGAGGGGGAGACGCGGGCGAAGACGCGGACCGTCTTGACCTTCTCGCGGAGTTCTTCCTCGCTGCAGGCGTCGATTTCGTCGCCCGACATCGTCTGGGAGATATCCTCGGCAATGCCGAGTTCTTTGGCGATCGCGAAGGCGGTGTCCTTGTGGTCGCCGGTGATCATGATCGTGGTGATGCCAGCCTTCTTTAGGGTGGAGACGGCCGGTTTGGCGGCTTCTCTTGGCGGGTCGACCATGCCGACCAAGCCGACGAAGGCGAGGTTCTCTTCTTCGATTTGACCATCTTGATAAGAGATGGCCAAGGCTAGGACGCGGAGGGCGTCAGAGGACATGGCGGAAGAGGCTTCGTGGATCTTTTCGACGTCCTTTTCCTCGATTTTACGGATCTTGCCATTCTCATAGATGCCGGTGCAGTGCTTGAGAATCTGGTCCATCGCGCCTTTGGTGTAAACCACGCGGCGACCTTCTTCCTGATGGGCGGTCGACATCATCTTGCGGACGGAGTCGAAGGGTAGCTCGCCGACGCGCGGGGTCGCGCCTTCCAAATCGGCCTTATGCATATCGAAGCCGTTGGCGAAAGCGACGAGGGCGACTTCGGTCGGGTCGCCATAGACGCCGCCATCGACTTTGGCGTCGGAGCATAGCGACATGCCTTTGGCGAGGAGGGAGAGCTTTTCTTTATCGAATTCCTCTTGGGCGTAGGTGACGCCTTCCGCATAAGCGCGGACGACGGTCATCTTGTTTTGGGTGAGGGTACCGGTCTTATCCGAGCAGATGACGGAGACGGCGCCGAGGGTCTCAACGGAGGCGAGGCGACGGACGATGGTGTTGACCTTGACCATCTTCGTCATGCCCATCGCCAAAACGATGGTGACAACGGCGGTCAAGCCTTCGGGGATCGCCGCGACGGCGAGGGCGACGGAGTCGAGCAATGCCTGGCTCCAGGCGTTGGCGATGTTGCCCCAGGCCCATAGCAATTTGACTCCGAGCATCAACACGACGATCACGATGGTGAGGATGCCGAGGAATTTGGAAAGGCCGGCGAGTTTCTTTTGAAGCGGTGTCATCTCCTCGCCTTCGCCGGAGAGCATCGTGGCGATTTTGCCGATTTCGGTCTTCATCCCGGTGGCGATGACCACGCCTTCGCCGTGTCCATAGACCACGGGGGTGGACATGAAGACTTCATTGACGCGGTCGCCGACGCCGCTTTCTTCGGTCAAGACGATGGAAGCGTCTTTTTCCGCGGGGACGGATTCGCCGGTGAGGGAGGATTCGTCGGCTTTTAGGGAATAGGTCTTAAGCAAACGAAGATCCGCGGGGACCGTGCGGCCTTCTTCGAGGACGACGATGTCGCCGGGGACCAATTCTTCCGCGGGGATTTCCAAAGTCTGCCCATCGCGGCGGACGGTCGCAGTAGGCGCGGACATCTTCTTCAGGGCTTCGAGGGCTTTTTCGGCGCGCATTTCCTGCACGGTGCCGATGATCGCGTTGATGATGACGACGCCGAAGATGATGAACACGTCGGCGAGGCCTTCCGGATCGAATTTGGGATATAGGGCGAGGACGAGGGAGATAATCGCGGCAATGGCCAAGATCAAGGTCATCGGGTCGGCGATGTTGCCCCAGAAGATCTTGTACCACGGATCGCGGGGCTTCTCCTGCAGCTTATTGGGGCCGGATGCCTTGCGGATTTCCTCCACTTGGGAAAGGGTCAGGCCTTTTTCTTCGTCAACGGAAAAAGACTCGAGGACTTCTTTGGATGATTTATTTTCGAACATAAACCTCACTCCTTGGATACTGAGGAGAGGAGAAAGAGTTTCTCCTTACACACGGCGGTTATTCTATTAAAAATAGAGCAGGCAAACAAGGGGAGGGGAATCGCTTAGTCGCGGCGGAGCCTCTCCAAGGTGAAGACAACGGCCGTGGCCATCAGCACTTTGGCGATGGGGACCATCTCCAAGAATAAGAGCCACCCGCCTTCCGCGGTGGAAGCACCGGAGAAGAAAAGGAAAGCGAAATCGAAGCCAAGGGTCAAGGCGAGGGAGACGGTAAAAAGGATCGCGAAAAGACGCATTCTTTTGAATGGGAGCCATCTACCCATGCGATAACGGGTGATGTCGATATATAGCAAGATCCCAAACACGATCTGCGCGCCCAGTAAGGCCAATTCAAGCGAATAGAAGAGGATCGCCTCCGGGGAGAAGCTCGTCGCGGAGAGGATGAGGTTCACCGTCGGATTCCATAAGGAAAGGATTTGGGAGAACACCATCGTGAAGATAAACATCAATATCCCCGCGTAGACCGCGGCGTCATTATTCAGATTGCAGATGAAGATAATAATGAAGGCGGTAAAGACGACGAGGAAATTCCAAAACGACAAACCGAAGCTTAGGAAATCATCGAAGCCGAAAGTCGCCCAGGTGACGATGTGGTAAACCAAAAACACCGTCAACGCCAATCCGGAGAGGGACACGGCGAAGATCTTGTTACGGTAATGATGGAACCAATCGACGAATCTCATGCTGGGCTATTCTACCGCGAAGGAAATGAAATGAAAGCCTATTCGAGCCTCATTTCGATCGAGGATCCCAAGACCCCCTTCTTCACGACCAATTGATTGGGGATCGCTTTCTCCAGGGTATCGAGGTGGGAGATGATCCCGACCATCCTTTCCCCAGACAAACCCATCAACATGGAGATGGCCCTGGAAAGCACCCCGCCGTCTAGGGATCCAAAGCCCTCATCAACGAAGAGACAATTCATCTCCACCCCTCCGGCGATTTCGGAGATGGTCTCGGAAAAGGACAGCGACAAAGCCAAGGCCGCCTCAAACGATTCCCCGCCGGAAAGGGTGCGGACATCGCGGACGCGGCCAGCGTTGGAATCCAAGACGGCGATATCTAAGCCAACCTGCGAACGCTTTCCCAAATTCTCGATCGAGGCACGTTGGAAGGAGAAGACGCCATCGGACATCATCTCGAACTTCTCGGAGGCCCTTTCTAGTACCGCCTCGAAAAGCGGCAGGAGGCGCCAGGTCTCGAAATTGATTTTGCTTTGTCCTCCGAGTTTTCCCAAAGCGACGTCTTCCATCACCGTCCATTCGTCGGCTTTCTTTTGATTGTCGGCGTCTTCTTTGAGGGTCTCTTCCGCCAAACGGATCTGCTCATCGTTATGTGATAAGTCGGCGCGCAAGCCAGAGGCGATTTCTTTTTTCTCTTCGAAAACCCCCGCAAAACCCGCATGCTTTTGCTCTAATGCATCCAAATTGACGGGTTTTAGGTCTTTCGCGCCCTCTTGCTCCAGGCGCTCCAAGACGCCTTGATTCTGGTGCCAGCTCGCCTCGAAGGCGGCGACCTCATTTTTCAAGGAATTGAGAACCTGTTCGTCCAAGGCGCAATCTTGGGCGGAAGAAAGATCGGGGAACCCCTGCTCTATCAAGGCGGATTCGAAAGCCTTTTTGGCCTGTTCTTTTTCTTTATAGCGGGCGGCGGCTTCTTCTTTCTTGCTCTCCGCGGTGGCGTGGCCTCTTTCAAAGGCGTTAGAAGCCTCGTTTTGGAGACGGTCCGCTTCGTCTTTTTCCTTCTTGATGGAGGAGGTTTCCGCCTCTAGGCGATCCACTTCTTTCTTAAGGGCTTCTTCCTGGAGGCCGGCAAGCTGTTTTTGGAGGCCCTTTAATTCTTTTTCTTCCGCGATGACGTCGGCGTTCAGCGTGTTGCCTGCCTCTTTGGTGTCCGAAAGCTCTTTATTGGCGGTGCCCATCTCGCGGAAAGCTTTTTCTTTGTTGGAGGAAGCTTTGAGCCGCTTGCCTTTTTCTTCGTTGAGGCGGGATTCGAGTATGTCGAGTTCTTTTTTCTCTTTCTCGAATAGTGCCGCGATGTCATCCTCCAACCGATAGACTTCCTCGGGGCGAATTTCCCGTTTCAAAAGTTCGCCCAAGAAGGAACGATAGGCCGCATCCGCTTTGGAGAAGGCTTCGTAGGTGACTTTTTTCTTCGCTTCGGCATCGCGGAGATCGGATTCGGCATCATCGCGTTTTTTCTTCGCGAAGGCGTAATCCAATTTTGGCTCTTCTTCCCCTTTCTCGGGTTTTCCATGGAAAGGATTGCCGCAGACGGGGCAAGTATCGCCGTCTTGAAGCCCATCGGCGATCTGACCGGCGAGATCCCGGAGGCGTTGGAGTTCCGCTTCTTCGTAAAAGGCTTGAAGTTTTTGAAAAAGGATAAGTGCATCGACGTAGCTTTGCTGGGCGGGGATGGCGTTGTTAGAGGCTTCGCTCCTCGCGTCGCGAAGTTCTTTTTCCTTCTCGACTTTGCGGGCATAGGCGTTCTTCGCGTTTAATAGGTCGTTGTTTTTCTTGAGGAGTTCTTCTTCGCTAAGGCAAAGCGAAAGCGCCTTTTCCGCCTCTTCATAAGCGGTCTGGGCTTCCTGAGCTTTTTTGGCCTTTTCCCCTAGTTCTTTTTGATGGTTTTCCTGTTTCTTTTTGTTGTCATTCAGCAGGGAAATCAATTTCTTTTCCTGGCCGAACAAGGGTAAAAGGGCGGCTTTGGCGGTCTTCTCTTGGATGAGGGAAGCATAGTTTTCATAAGCCTTGTCGGCTTTTTGTTTTCTGTCGTTGGCCTTGTCCAAGGCGTCCTTTAATTGAGGCAAGGCGTCATGGGCGGATTTGGACGCCGCATCGGCTTGGTGGGACCGCGTCTCCGCGTTCGCCGCTTGCGTATTGGCTTGCAAGACAAGGAGGGCTTTCGCCGCCTTCTCTTGTTTTTGCTTCTTCTCTTGGATATCGGGGAGACGAGAGGAAAGCTCAGCTTTCTTTTGCTTCGCCTCTTCGTAATCCTTCAGGCGTTGGTTATCTTCCTTGGCTTTCCTTAAGGCGTTCTCCGCTTCGTTCAGTTCGGTTTGGGCTTTTTCTTCTTCCTTATCCGCGAATTCGGATCGTTCTTTTAGCAAGGCAAAGTCCTCTTGGCATTGTTTCAGCAACACGACGGGACTTTGGCTTTCCGCGTTTTGGAGATCTTCCTTCAAAGAAGGATTCTCACTCCGATAGGTGGATAGATAATGCAAGGCGCGGCGGCGGGAGTCGTCGCATAGATCCCTCGCCTCTTGTGCTTTTTCTTTGAGTTTGCTCACGAACGGGCCGGCCAAGGCGTCGGAGATGATCTTGGCGAAGATGGCCTGGCGGTCTTCGGAATTCGCGTCGACGAGCTCACGGAATTTCCCTTGGGCGATCATCATCGTCATGCGGAACTGATGGACGTCCAAGCCGATGAGGTCGGCGATCAAAGCGTTCGCGGCTTTCTTCCCTTTCGTCGGGGCTTCGTTCCCGCCGACTTTTTCGAATTCCAGGGTTTCCGGTTGCGAGGTCAATTCGCCCGCCCCGCCTTTTTTCTTCGGCCGCATCTGCTCCGGGCTGCGGCGGATATGATAGGTATTCTTTTGGTATTCGAAGGTGAAATCGACATAGGAAAGGACATCTTCCGGGGCGAAATCGCAACGGAGGCTCTTCTTGGGGTGGCTGCCGGAAGCTTCCCCATATAAGGCGAAGCAAATCGCGTCGAAGATGGTGCTCTTCCCCGCGCCGGTCTCCCCGGCGATGAGGAAAAGCGAGCGGTCGAATTTGGTGAAATCGATGACCGTCTTGCCGGGATATGGGCCAAAGGCGCAGATCTCTAGTCGTAAGGGCTTCATTGCTTCTCCCCCTGCACCGCCTGAGCGATTTCTTGGATTTCCTTTTTCTGGAAGGATGACAAAGCCTTCCCGGTCATCGTCTCATAGAACTTCGCGAAATCCTCATCAATAGGATCCTTCCCGATCGCCTTGACGTCGATGGGGCCCCTATCGCTTTCTTTCTTCTCCAAACTGACATAAAGGGATCCTAATAAATAGGGATACTTGCCTTTGAGTTTGCCCGAGACGTTATCGATCGGGCGAAGGTCGGTCAGTTCGGCATAGATGTAATGTTCTTCATCCTCGTGGCTCATCAGTTCATCGAAGGACCCGCGGATCTTCTTCACGTCCCTTAATGCGACGATGGGGATCTCTTCGACGTGGATGTCCTTCCCATTGAGTTCGACGAGGTTCATCGTCTTCCGTTGGGCGCATTCATTGACGTGGTATTTCAAAGGCGCCCCGGCGTAGCGGATGCGTTCGGACAAAATGGGATATTTGTTATGGATATGGCCAAGCGCCACGTAATCGAAGCGCATGAAGGGCTTCAAAGGCAGATTCGCCGAGGTGCCGATAGAAGGCAATTCGGAATCGCTCCTCGTGGGTTCGTGCCCCTCGACGTCCAAAACGGTTTGATGGGCCAAAACGATGTTATGCCCCCCTTGGATTAAGGGAAGCGAGTCCAAATACAAGGCGAAATTGGTGGCGAAATCATTCTCTCTGGAACAGGGCTCCCCAAGCCGGAATAGGTCCGCCTGGCGGAGGAAGGGGATCAAGAAGAAAGCGTCCCCGTCGATCATGATCGGTTTCTTGGCTTGCGCGGGGTCGGTGACGATATGGATGCCCCGTTTGGCGAAGAAGGCGGAGGCGTAGGATAGCCTCTCCGGGGAATCGTGGTTCCCGGGGATCATCAAGACGCGGATGCCGCGATCCGCGCATTCGGAAAGAAAATCATCCAGCAAGGACATCGCATCCCCCGAAGGGGCGCTTTGATCGAAGATGTCGCCGGAGAGCAATAGGATGGAGGTGTCTTTTTCCTCGCATGCCTTCAAGGCCACGCGGAAAA
Organism: uncultured Erysipelotrichaceae bacterium; assembly: GCA_900317295.1. Lineage (GTDB taxonomy): Bacteria > Bacillota_I > Bacilli_A > RFN20 > CAG-826 > Alloenteromonas. The sequence goes on along the minus strand of ONGB01000016.1, from coordinate 7,885 downwards.
GGAAGTGGCGTTGATCTTTTAGGAGGTCATAGCCGTGGATTCTTTTCCCTAAATGCAAGTCGGCGAGATGAAGGAAACGCATCGGCACTTATCTCCCCAAGGGTTTCTTGAATACCTCGGCGAGGACTTCTTCGCGGAATTCGTCGTCCTCGACGCGGAAGTCGCCTTTCTCGCCTTTGGCCATCGCGAGCTGCTCTTTGAAGACGCAGGCCAACACGTCGACCGCGAGGTTCTCCACCCCATCGTTATTGACGATGAGGTCGGCGTAGATCGAGGAGGGTTTGACGATTTCGTCATACATCGGCTGAACGGTGGTGAAATACTGATTGATGATGTTTTCGAAGCTGCGGCCCCTTTCCTTGGAGTCGCGGATGATGCGGCGGAGGAAGCGGCGTTCCGCGGAGGCTTCGATGAAGACGCGGAGGTCGGCCATTTTGCGGATGTCTTTGTCGACGAGGGCCATGATCCCCTCCACCACGATGAGGCTTTTGGGGGTCACTTCCTCGATTTGGCTGGAGCGGGTGAGCGTGACGAAATCATAGACGGGCTTCTGGATGGTTTTCCCTTCCTTCAAGGCGGAAAGCTGGCGGCGCATGAGCGCCCAATCGAAGGCCTTGGGGTGGTCATAGTTGACCTTGTAGCGATCTTGCAATGGCATGTCGGATTGGTCTTTGTAATAGTCGTCGATCGTGAGGCGGGTGACATTCTCCTCACCAATCGCTTGAATCGTCGCCGAAGTAAGGAAGCTCTTCCCGGAAGAAGAGCCGCCGCCAACCAAAATCATCCTAGCCATAAATGCGTCCTTTTCGTTTCTTTTTATTATAAATAAGGATTAGGAAAAATGAATGCCTTCCAAAGGAAAAGCCGGCGGTTTTTTCCGCCGGCTCAGCCTATGAGATTCTTATTCGCCCTTCTTGGTCAGGTCGATGATCTTCGGCCCGCCTTTGAAGAAGTTGCGCATCGAGATGGCGGCTTTGCGCGCGCCTTCCCTGGTCGGATACATCTCGCCGATGACGAGGACCATGCCATTGTCGGCGAAGACCTTGAACTGGAACATGTCGCTCTTGGTCTTGCAGACGGAGATGTTGCCCGCCATCGCTTTCTCCTCGATGTTCTTGAGGCCGTTGACGAGGGCGGTGCGGCTCGAATAGGTGGAGGTCATGAACAGCAGCTCGCCGTTGGAGGCGATGAGGCGGCCCATCCACTTATCGTCTTCGATCGCGTATTCGATCTTGCCGTTTCCGGTGGCCACAGGCTTATCAAGGTCATCAAGGCGCCACTCGCGGATTTCCTTCTCGGGAATGGAGTCGAGGGTGACGATGTTCTCCGCGTTATAGAAGCGAAGGACGGATTCGAGAGCCTTCTGGGCGCCGTCGGCGTTCGGGTAGATCTCGCCGGCGACGACGAGACGGGAATCATTGGCGGTGAAGATGCGGAACTGGCCGCGGCCCTTCTTGTCGGTGACGACGCGATGGGTGCCGACTTCGACGTTCTTCTTGAGCGTATCGATGCCAGCGAGGGCGCCGCTTAGGGTCTTGTAGGAATTGGAGACCAACAAGATGGCGCCGTTATTGGCTTTGAGGCGGTATTTGTAGAAACCGGCTTCGGGGAAGACCTCGTATTTGCCGAGGGTCTTCGTTTCCTGGGCTTTGGCTTCAACGGAGACGGCCGCGCCGGCGGCGTTCGCGCTGGATTCCTGCACGTTTTCAGGAACGGATTCCTCTTTGGGCTCGGGTTTGGGCTCAGGTTTCGGCTGCGGTTTAGCCGCGGGCTTCGGAGCGGGCTTCGGCTCCTCTTTCTTCGGCTCGGGCTTGGGTTCTTCCTTGGGCTCAGGCTTGGGTTCCGACTTCGGCTCGGGTTTGGGTTCCGGCTTCGGTTCGGGTTTCGGCTCTTCCTTGGGTTCTTCTTTAGGCTCTTCCGTCGGACGGACGACCTGTTTCACGACCGGGCGGCTCGTGGGCTTGGGCTCGGGCTTGGGTTCTTCTTTAGGCTCTTCCTTAGCCTCTTCTTCCGGCTTTTCGTGTTTGACGAAGGTGGCTTGGATGACTTTGGTTTTCTTCTCTTCAGGGGATTCGACGACGACATCCTCGGCGGGGGCTTTTTCCTCGACGGGCTTCGGCTCTTCTTTCTTGGGTTCGGGTTTCGGTTCCTCTTTGGGTTCCTCAACGGGTTCCTCTTTCGCTTCTTCCTTGGGTTCTTCGACAGGGGCGGCAGCGGCTTTCGGGGCTTCTTCCTTCTTCTCTTTCTTGCCAAAGCAAGCGATGAAGCCTAGAAGCAAGCCAAGGGCGGCGACGCCGGCGGGGATCAAACCGAAGAAGAGGCCGTTTTGGGCCAAAACGTCAAAGTGGGCGACGCCGATGGCTCCGCCGGCCGCGCCAAAGAGAATGGCGAACAAGGCAAGCGGCAGGCCGCGCTTCTTCACAACAGCGCCAGCGATCAGGCCGATGAGGAAGAATAGGACGCCCGCGGCGAGAACGCCGAGGATCACGAAATCCGGCCAGCCCGTGAAAGCGAAGGTCGGGATGGCCGTGAAGGTGGCTTTGAGGCCATTGAAGACCGTCTCGAATCCCGCCCCCAAATTAGGGATGAAGACCAGGCCAGCGGCGGCTCCGGCTCCTAAAAGGGCGAGAATGAAGGCGATGACGGCAAGGGCCATGCTTTTCTTTTTCTTTTTCATAGGATAACTCCTTAATGCTGTTGCATATTTTGATATCCTTTTCGTAGAAAAGAAACCCTGAATTTTCATCGATGGCCTCTTTCTTCTACCCCAAAATAGCCAAAGAGGGTAAACTTTTGTCCGTTTAGGAGGCTTCCCATGAACCGTTTCGAAACCGCGGAGATCTATCTTCTCCTCTCCGATCCCGATCAATTGAAGATGGTCAAAATGACCTGCCACCACGGGGCGATGTCCATCCAGGATTTCATGGAGGCCCTCGATCTGCCGGAGAACGCCGTGCTTTCCAAAGTGGCCGCCTTGGTCAACGGGGGATTGTTTCTTTCCGTCAAGGGAGGCTATGACTGCGATTGTCGTAAGTTAGAGGAAGCGCTCAACTTCTTCTCCTCGCATTGCTGCGGCCATCACGAGGAAGAAGAGGAAGGCCATTGCTGCGGCGGGCACGATCACGAAGAAGGCCATTCCTGCTGCTGCGGGCACCATCACGAATCGTAAGAAGAAAAAAGCATCCGCGGGGGACGTGGATGCTTTTTCTATATTCTTTATAAGATGATCTGGCTTTGCATGAGCCCGAGGATGAAGAATACGAGGGCCGTGATCCACACCAAGAGCAAAGGCAGGTAAATCAGGTAATTCCAGACCTGCCGCTTATCCAAGAAGAGGAAGAAAGCCGCCAGCCCTAGAACGCCCGAAGCCAAGAAGCAAGGATGGGCATAGGGGAGATAGGCCGCCAGTTCGACGGGGAAGAGATAAACGGCCAAGCAGCCTCCGGCGAGCAGGAACATCGCTAACCCAAAGAGGATGCGGAATAGCCTCGCGGGCCTTTCATCCGCCCCGATATAGGAAGCGATGGCCCAATAGGCAGTGAGGAATAGCCCGGCGATCGGCGCGGTCAATAAGAAGGGGCTCGCCAAATATTGGAGGGAGAGGAATCCGCCGATCCCCGCGGCAAGGGAAAGCACCCCGAGGGTGAGAATGCCGCCGATATAGAGCCCATGGACGGTTTTGCTCCAGGCTTTGACGGTCGGGCGAGCAAGTTTTTTGCCGACGAAGGGTTTGTATTCCCCTTCTTTCTGCCCGCGCAGCGCATGGGCGTCGACGGAAGAGCTCTTGCGAATCGCGCGATGGGATTTCGGGGAACGGAGCAAGGCTTTCTTGATGCGGGCGAAGGCTTCTCCCTCTTCTCCTTGGAGTACGGATTCGAGGAAAAGCAGATTCGGGGCGAGGGCGTCCAAATCCCCCTCGATCTTCTTGCAAGAGAGATAATGGGAGGTCATTAGGCGCATCCGCTCCTCGGGAATGTTGTCTTGGTAGAGCTTCGCGAGGAGGTCGGTCTGCCTTTCGAAATTCAGGGTATCGAAATAGGAAACCGTCGCCAAAAGCTTGCCGGGGGCGAGGTCTTCTTCCTTGAGCATCGAGGCGAAAAGCGAATGGGCGAGGTCGGTGCCGATCCCCACCAAAACATTGGGGAAAGAAGAAGCATAAGCCTCATCATCCATCTCCTTGAGATGACGGGATTCGAAATTCACGCGGAAGGCATCGTCGTCCTCCGATTCGGCATAAAGGGGATTCAATACGAACTGCGCGGGGATGCGGGTCTTATGATGGAAGAGGGCCAAGGCGGATTCGAAATCCCGCGACTCGGTGGTATAGAGATCGCATAGGCGATTGAACAAACGACGATACAAATCGCGGAGGCTCTCCATGCGGAAGGTGGTCTTCTCAGACATCGGGAGCTCGATCGCATCCAATTTGTCCAAATCTTCGGTGAAGGAAACAAAGACCCCCAAGGAAGGTTTTTCATCGAGGTTCGCGCGATATAAGGCCAAGGCCCAAACGCCTTTGGCTTCATCCAATAAAGGCGCGATTTCCTCAGCGGAATAGAGCTCGCAGTTGGTTTTCAGCAATTTATTGACGAGGGTTTCGACGTCTAATTCGTCGACGCTTTCCCCGGCGGTCAAGGCTTCATTCCATAGGCGGATTTGGCAAAGCATGATGCCGAACTCCGCAGCGGAGACTACCAACCGCTCGGAGGCCAAGGGCGTTCCGAAATCGATGGAGGCGCAGTCTTTGATTTCCTCGTAGCGGTTCTTTGCCTCGGCATAGGCGTGGACGTTCAGCGCGAGCTGAGCGAGGCGGAACATATCCGTGGTGTTTTTGGAAAACCTTCCAAGCCTGACGAGGTTTTCCCTAGCGATGCGAACCTTCTCATGGAGTTCCGCCATCTCATCGGCGAGCGCATTGAAAGTCAAAAGATTCTCTTCCAGCTCTTTCCGGAGCGCCGAGGTTTTCGGCAAAGGCTCCACCGCCACTTCAGCGGAGGAAAGTTCATGAAGAAGCTCCCGTTTCTTATCGACTTCGGAAACGGGGAGCCCCTCTTCGGGCTCTTCGACGAGGACGGCCAAGCGTTCTTCTTCGCTCATAGGTCGCCCTCCAGTAGATCTTGCAGATAGGAATCAAAAGCCACGGCGTCTTGATTGAACTCTTTGACGCGTTTGGAGAAAGCCACCATCGCCACGGTTTCGGCCTCGCCGATTTCCTTGGCTTTGCGGTTAATCGAATCGATGTTTTTCTTAATTCCGCCTTGGATTTGCGGGGTTTTCTTAGCAATGAGCTTGTTGCTCTCTTCTTCCAACAAGTCGAGGACATCCACTTTCTTTTCCATGCGTCAGTCCCCCAAGGTCGGCTTATGCTCATCGAGATAAGCGCGGAGTTCTTTTTCGATCTCGGCGTCTTTGGCGAGCAGGGCATTTTTAGACGCTAAGGCTAAAGCGTTCTTGTCCCCCTCGATGACGGAACGAGCCTTTTCGATGGTCTCTTTTTGGTATGCGACGTAGGCGGAAAGAGAGGCGGCCATCGTCTCGTCGGCTTGGGCGTTGATGCGGCTTAAAACCTCATTCGCCTCTTGGATGGCCTCCAAAGCCTGTTGAACGGACATTTGCTTTTCCATGCTTAGGCCTTCGGGACAGGGACGCCGCGCATGCGGTCCTGCAGATTCTTCTCCCATTCGAGGATATCTTCGGTCGTGACGACGCCGACCAAGACGAGCAAATCGAAATAAGCGATACCGAAAAGGATCGGCAGCGAGCTCGCCACGCTTTCGGGGTAATGCAACTGCGGGCTATTCATCAAAGAGACTTTCTGCGCCATATCGAAAAGCTGGCGGTATTCCTCATCGCGACGATTATTGCTGGCGACGAAGGAATCCAAAAGCGCCAAGAGGGCGATCTGATCCGCCGGGGTCTTCACATCGGCGTTCCTCGTGCGGAGGACGTCAAGTTGAGTCGGGGAGAGATAAGCGCCGTCTTCCAGGGGCTGTTCCATCAGTTCTTGGGGCTCGCTCATAATCTTCGATGAATCATTTTATCCTTATCGCGGAAAAGAGCAACCGCGCAGCGCGTCCTCGATGGCGCGCGAGAGATCTTCAAATGAAGCGGCCACTCCTTCAGGATTGGAGGCTTTGCCAAATCCATAGGAGGCGAAGACGAAAGGCAATCCCGCTCCATGGGTTTCGCTTTCATCCCCAGCGGTGTCGCCGATATAGACGGCGCGGGTTTCGCTGTTTCGCTTAAGGCATTCCAGAATCGTCACGCGTTTCGGGGCATGGGTATCGCTCCAACACATATGGTCCGAGAACAATCCCTCCGGCATTAAGGAAAGGAAATTCTCGATGTATCCCGTTTGGCAATTGGAGACGACATAAAGACGGAAACCGGCCTCTTTCAAGGCGAAAAGTATGCGCTTTTCCGCGTGGAATAGTTTTCCGGGGTGGTTTTTGAGATATTCGATTTCCCTGGCGAGGAAAGATTTGGAGAACTCGGGGATGATGGTCGGATCGTCTTTGATTTCGGGGGCGGCCAACGCGATGATCTCATCCATCGGCTTGCCCATCCAACCGCGGACTTGCTCCGGGGTGATGGTCCGATTCGGGTCCAGGCGTTCGCGAACGATTTCCGTCCAAATCTCGGCGACGGGAATAGAGGCGTCCCACAGGGTGCCATCCAAATCAAAGACCAAAGCGCAGGGTTCCATGGGCAGAATTATAGCAAAAACGGGGGCTTTTCGTTTGCTTTACGCGCTCAGTGCGCTAAATTACTCACGCAGGAGCGAGCGAATGGCACAAGAAAGCGAATGGAACGAACTGGCCTACGACAACATCGCCACCACTTTTTCGCTTTCCGCCGATAACGTCGCCACCAGCGATGAACTCTCCGCTCCGCCGGTATACGAAAACGGGAAAGATACCCTGTACGCCAAAAACCACAGGGCGAAGAAAATCACCACGATTTCGCTGATCACCCTGTCCGCCACCGCCGCTTTGGCCGCCGGGGGATCGGTGATCACCAACGCCTTCGTCGGCGATCCCCCTTCGATTTCTTCTGATGGGGTGATCTCGCTTGTAAGCGGGACGGATGTCCTCCATTACGATTTCGAAGTCACCAACAAACGGCATTACAAAACCGTCCTTAAGGTCTATGTCGATAAAACGGAGACCTTCACCCTCGACATCACGGAACCCGGGCCCTATATCGGGGAGACAGGGCATCTTGGATTCGGGGTCAGCGGCACCTTCAAGGCCGTATTCGGGAACGGATTAGATTACAAACAGCAAATATGGGCGGGATCCTTCGCGATTCCCCCGGAAGGAGAATGATTATGGAAGAGAACAAAACGCCGGAAAAAGAAACGCCGATCAGCGACCGCGACATCTACCGCGAACGCCGGGAAGAGCGCAGAGCCGCATGGAAAAACGCCACGCCGATGCAAAAGGCGCAGCTGTTCATTTCCTCTTTCTTCTTCCTGATCTGCATCGGGCTATTGCTGATGCTCATTTATTCCCGGAACATCTTCGGGAACGAAGTCGGCGACGCCGTGTTGGGCGAAGGCATCCCCAATGGCTGGGTCGCCTTAGGCAACGCGATGAGCAGTAGCTCCGGGGCATGGCTCGCCACCCTCATTACGATCATCGCCTGTTTTTCCATCAGTTTCGTCCTGACGACCCTCATCAAATTGCTGACCCGGGGAGGGAGAAGGTCGCGGACCGTCGGTTCCTTGATCCGTTCCCTCATCCACTACATCACCGTCATCGTCGGCTTGGCCGTCATCTTGGCGGTCTGGGGGGTCGATGTCAGCGCCATCGTGGCCGGGGTTGGGGTTTTGACCCTCATCATCGGCTTAGGCTGCCAAACCTTGATCCAAGATGTCATCAGC
>ONGB01000029.1:53557-56921 GCA_900317295.1 uncultured Erysipelotrichaceae bacterium | reverse complement strand
GTCCAGCTTCTTGAATATTTAAACGCAGAAGAGAATATTTTGCTCCCTTTCCGTTATCGAAAGGATCGTTGCGATCAGAGTCTTTTTGACGAAATCGTATCGACGCTTGACATACGGTCTTTGTTGAAGCAAAAGGCATCCACTTTGTCTGGAGGAGAAAAACAACGTATCGCCATTGCGAGGGCCCTCATCGTGAGCCCAAACATCATATTTGCCGATGAGCCCACCGGATCCTTGGACGATACCAACGTTGCCTTGACCATGAATTTATTGAAATCCTCGTGCAGAAGGCAGGGGTGCGCCTTGGTAATGGTCACGCATCGGCTCTCTTTGCTAAGCGAGTTCGATAGGAGCTTTGAAATTAAAGATGAGAAGATTTCGCGCGTTTCTCTCTGACTTCTTAGGCATTTCCTTTTTTTCAAGCCCTGGCGGTTTTTTTCGCTCTCTCTCTTTGATGGCGGTGCTCGCTTTTTTGGCTTCTTTTTCGACTTTCTTTGACAACATCGTCCGAAACAACATTGACTTTTCGTTGTCCCATCAAGATTCCTCTTCGATATATGCGTATTCCCTCTCCGAAAGCGAGAAAGATCGTTTTATCCAGCAGAGCGTAATTCGAGAATTCGTCGATGAGGGGGCTTCAATTTCGATTGTTCCGCACAGTATTTTGGGAATCATTCCATCCGAGACTTTTTCAACGCCTTCCTATCAGGCGTTCTTTGCGGACGAAGCGGATGTATTTAGATCCCTATATCGGACAGAAATAAGAAACGATGATAAAGAAGCTTCTGGCGTTTGGATCGGAGAAGGGATCTTGAATAGTTGGGCGAATTCCGGTTATGGAAATATTGCCTATGGCGATTTGGTTTATATCGTATCTAATGGAACAATAGTTGACAAAGCGCCGTACGGTGGTTCGTGCAAAGCGGAGCGCGTTCCATCGGTGTTTTCCCCGGTAAACGGTCATGGACTTTCTGATGATTTCGTCGTTTTGCCTAGTCCCCTTTTCGAAAGCTTGAAGTCCGATTTGCCTCATGTGCAATACGATCTCATCGTAAGATGCGGGAAGAACATCACTAACGAGCAAGGGAAGGCGTTGACTGCCATACTAAGCGATTTCGATGTCGTGATAAAGGACTCCCTCATCGAAAATGAATACGGCAAGATTGGCCGCTCCTTATTGTCGTTTTTGCACCAAACTTGCTTCTTCCTCGCCGCTTTCTCGTCCGTTGCCGCTTTTCTTTATTTTTCAGCCGTGTTCGAGCGAAAGGGATCAGAGCTTTTTATTAGGGCCATTAACGGAATGCCCAGATTAGAGGGATTGATTATCGTACTATTGTCGTTGCTATTTACCGCAGTGTTAGGAACTATCGCGGCATTTGCGGTGCAGGCTCTCATCGGCCTTTCGTTATCGGCTTATGTCGGAGTCCGCTTCATGTCCGGAATTGTTTTTTGGGAATGGGGACCGTTCGCTCTTTTTTCTCTTCTCTTTACCCTGGGTTCCGTCCTGATTGCGTTCGGTAGCACTTACAAAAAACACCTTCTTTGAATTGATGAGAATCGCCCGTTGAAGATCAACGGGCATGAAGCTCTATGCCGTTCCTTCCTAAAGTTAGAATTGGCAGTTTTTCTCGGAACGCTTAACCTCTACGTCCGCCCGGCCAACAAGGAGAAGAAGCGGTGCATCGAGAGGATGCTCAAGGACATTCTATAAGAAAACGCGGCCGTCACCCTGCCGCGCGTTCGTCTTGTTCGAGCAATGGGGGCTGGCGTCTTACTTTCCGCCTACCTCCTTTCTCAAATCGTTGGATATCTTTGTTCTGATTTTGTCGTATTTCCACCAGAAGTAACGGTCGTCGCACTCGATCTCGTCTTGAGCGCTGGTGTTGTTGACGACGACCTTGTTGATGTACAGGGCGTCTTCGAAGTCCTCGTGTAGGTCTGGGAAGCCGATTTCCCCCGATTGGGAGTACATTTCCGACTTTTCGCGATAGCTGTCCACCCGATAGAGAATCTCGTAGCCGTCGATGTACCCCATTGGCTCGAAGTACTCGTAAAGGTAGGTGTTGAGGAGCACGCACTTCTCAAGCAGGTTCGAGATGTCGTCCTTCGTCGGCATGTCGAAATTCCTTGCGATGACCCTGGTTTCGCTTTCCCGGTAGCTTTCGTCCATCGAGAAGGAGATGCTCTCCTCGTCGAATAGCTTTTCGATGAAGTCCACGACGGCGGTGTTGGCCACGTTTTTCAGCCTGACCAGGACCGACCCGACGAAGCGCGGCTTGTTCTGGATTCCTTTGAGTTTCTTGAAGAAGCGGATGCCCGATTGGGCGTCGTAGTAGTTGACCGCCTCTTCCGACTTCGGGCCTTCCGAGGTCTTGCCCTCGACTGCCCTGATTTCGTAATGGCTCTGTACCTTGATGATCTCGAAGCGCTTGCCATTTGCGACGAAGGCCGGGAATCGGTCGGCCTTTTCGTCGTTGGTCAAAATATGGCAGCAGACCAGGTTGTGGTCGGCCGTTGTCCCGCCTTTCGACTGCGGGAGGATGTGATCCACGTTCCATCCGAATTCGCTGTTGCGGTCCCCGTAGGCGCCTTTGGCGATGACCCTGCCGCTGAAATCGGTGGCTTTGGTCTCTTTGCCGAAGTGCTTCACCCAAAGGCGCATGGCTGTTTCACGGTTGAGTTCCATGACGTTGTTTTCGTTCTTTTCCATAATAGATGCGGAAAAGACGCAATACCTCCTGTTGCTCGGCGATTCGGCGAAAGCACGTGACCGACCATAGGGGTGACCTATTGCCATGAGCCTCTAAGGGCAATCCTCGTAATGGCGTTGCAGAAGATTAGCCGGTCAAGCTTTCCTTCGAAAGCGTTCAGCTCGTCGGATCGCATGGATATTATAGATGCCGGGTTGGGCTTGCTCAACTGGATGCAAGGGGAATATAAGGGGAAGCCATGGAAAACCCGCCGGATGTGAACTCCAGCGGGTTTGCTTTGTTATTCTTTGCCGATGCTGTCGATGAACTTGGCGATCTCGTCCTTCTCGTCGGGCAGGAGGTGCGAATCGTCTGCAATATGACCCGAGTCTTTAGAGACCCTTGGGCAAGAGGCCTTTTATCGTTGTGACAAATTGGTCAGGATTTCTTTCGGGAGTCGCCTCCACTTCATAGGGTCCGCCGCTTTTGACGAACGCTTGAATTTGGAAAGCGTTGTCGTGGAAGCATGGAATCCTTCTTTCTCCTCCATTGATGGCGTGCTTTATGATGGAGACCAACAATCTTTGTTCTTATTCCTCGCGCGAGGAAAGGCGATTATTATCTTCCCAACTCCCTGGTCTCAATCTACGATGCGTGTTTCGATAATTGCACCG
>ONGB01000029.1:0-53543 GCA_900317295.1 uncultured Erysipelotrichaceae bacterium | reverse complement strand
TTTCTGCGCGCTCGATGGGACCTTGTTTGACAAGGACAAAACCGTTTTGGTGCGTCGGTCGCTCCCCGTCAGCGACTCTTTCCCCTTGCCGAATGGGCTGATGGAAATCGCTCCCCATGCTTTCGCCCGATGCCAAGGGCGTTTCCCGTCCCCCCTTTTTTTAACCTTCCTAAAACAATTACCAAAATTGATGATCGGAGTTTTTATCATTGTTCTTTGAACCAAAACGATGGAATTGTTATCGGAACGAACATGGATTTTTTCGGTTCGAATGCGTTTCTTGAAAGCGGTTTGTCGCGCGTTTATTTCTTACGAGAAGACCAGCCTCAAGAAGCGGGGCGCTTCTGGCATTATGTGGATGGCGTCCCCACCATTTGGTAAGCAATCTTTGCCCAAGATCAAAACCCTTTTTGTCTTTTGAATTTGCCTTGAAAAGATAGAAGAAATTTTCTCGTTGACTTTCCCCCTATGGGGCTAGTATATTCTCCCTCGGACGTAAGTTAAGGGCCTTTTGGCCGCTTAATTTACCCCCGGTGATGACACACCGGGGATTGTGTGAACCAAGAAAAGGAGAAAAACACCTATGCCAACCATCAACCAACTCGTTCGGCAAGGGCGCAAATCCGTGGTGAAGAAATCCAGCACCCCGGCCCTCGCGCACCGCTGGAACTCGTTGACCAAGCGCTCCTCCGATCAGGCCTCTGCCCAAAAGCGCGGCGTCTGCACCCGCGTCGGCACGATGACCCCGAAGAAGCCGAACTCCGCGTTAAGGAAATACGCCCGTGTCCGTTTGAGCAACGGATATGAAGTCACCGCCTACATCGGCGGGGAAGGCCACAACCTTCAGGAGCACTCCACGGTCATGATCCGTGGCGGCCGCGTCAAGGACCTCCCTGGCGTCCGTTACCACATCATCCGTGGCTGCCTCGACTGCGCCGGCATCGAAGCCCGCCGCCAAGGCCGCTCCCTCTACGGCACCAAGAAGCCGAAGGGCAATGAGTAAGAAGGAGGAACGTAACCATGCCAAGAAAAGGTAATGTCGAGAAAAGGGACGTCCTACCCGATCCCATCTATAACTCGAAGCTCGTCACTCGCTTGATCAACCGCGTCATGTACGACGGCAAGCGCGGGACCGCCCAAACCATCATCTACCACGCGTTCGCGAAAATCGAAGAGAAGACCGGCAAAGCCGCCTTCGACGTCGTCGCCACCGCGATCAACACCATCATGCCGGAAGTTGAGCTCAAGGTCCGCCGCATCGGCGCCGCCAACTACCAGGTCCCCGTCGAAGTCAGCCCCGAGCGCAAGCAGACCCTCGGCCTCCGCTGGCTCGTCACCTACTCCCGCCTCCGCGGCGAGAAGAGGATGGAGGACAAACTCGCCGGCGAGATCATCGATGCCGCCAACGGCACCGGCGCGTCCGTCAAGAAGAAACAAGACGTGCACAAGATGGCCGAGGCCAACAAGGCCTACGCCCACTTCCGCTTCTAATAGGAGTTGAAAACCATGGCCGACGAAATGATTAAGGAGAGCGCCACTTACGACCTCCCCCATACCCGCAATTTCGGGATCATGGCGCACATCGACGCGGGCAAAACCACGACGACTGAGCGCATCCTCTATTACACCGGCCGCACCCATAAGATCGGCGAGGTCCACGAAGGGACCGCGACGATGGACTGGATGGTCCAAGAACAGGAACGTGGCATCACGATCACCTCTTCCGCGACCACCTGCTTCTGGAAAGGCCACCGATTCAACATCATCGACACCCCGGGGCACGTCGACTTCACCGTCGAAGTCGAGCGCTCCCTACGCGTCCTTGACGGCGCGGTCACCGTCCTCGACTCCAAAAACGGCGTCGAGCCGCAGACCGAAACCGTCTGGCGCCAGGCGTCGAAATTCAACGTTCCGCGCATCGTCTTCTGCAACAAGATGGACGCCACCGGCGCGGACTTCGACCTCTGCTTGAACACCTTGCATGAGCGCCTCGGCGTCAAAGCCGCGCCCATCCAGTGCCCGATCGGCCGCGAGTCCTCCTTCAAGGGCTGCATCGACCTCGTCGAGCAGAAGGCCTACATCTACGATAACGATAAAGACGACGCCCCGCAGATCGTCGACATCCCCGAGGAATACAAAGAGAAAGCGGAAGCCTACCGTTCCCAAATGCTCGAAGCCCTCTCGGAATTCAGCGACGACCTTATGATGCTCTTCCTCGAAGGGGAGGACATCCCGGTCGAGCTGATCAAAGAGACGATCCGCAAGGCGACCCTGACCGGCGAATTCTTCCCGGTCCTCTGCGGCACCGCCTATAAGAACAAGTGCGTCCAGCCCTTGCTCGACGCCGTCGTCGCTTATCTGCCCTCCCCGCTCGACATCCCGGGCGAGAAGGGAACCAAAGACGGGGAACCCTACGTCTGCGAAGCGACGGACAACAAGCCCGTCGTCGCCATGGCGTTCAAGATTGCCACCGACCCGTTCATCGGCCGCTTGGCCTATGTCCGCGTCTACCAAGGCGTCTTGAAATCCGGTTCCTACGTCCTCAATTCCTGCACCGGCAATAAGGAGCGCATCGGCCGCTTGGTCCTCATGCACGCCAACCACCGTCAGGAAGTCGAAGTGCTCCATGCGGGTGAAATCGGCGCCGTCGTCGGTCTTAAGACCACGACCACCGGCGACACCCTCTGCGATGAAAAAGAAGACGTCGTCCTCGAGAAACTCGAGTTCCCCGAGCCGGTCTTGGAAGAAGCCGTTGAGCCGAAGACCAAAGCCGACCAGGAGAAGATGACCAACGCCCTCATCAAACTCGCCGAGGAAGACCCGACCTTCCGCGTCCGCACCGACAACGACTCCGGCCAGACCATCATCGCCGGTGTCGGTGAGCTCCAGCTCGACGTCCTCGTCGACCGCCTCCGCCGCGAATTCAACGTTTCCGTCAACGTCGGCGCTCCGCAGGTCAACTACCGCGAGACGATCCGCAAGACGGGCGAAGCCCAGGGCCGCTATGTCAAGCAGTCCGGCGGCCACGGCCAATACGGCGACGTCTGGGTTCGCTTCGAACCTAACCCCGGCAAAGGCTTCGAATTCGTCGATGCCATCGTCGGCGGCACCGTTCCGAAGGAATTCATCAAACCGACGCAGCAAGGTCTCGAAGACGCGATGCAGCGCGGCCTCATCGCCGGCTACCCCGCGATCGACATCAAGTGCACCCTCTTCGATGGGTCCTACCACGATGTCGACTCTTCCGAAGCCGCCTACAAAATCGCCGCCTCGATGGCCCTCAAGGCCGCCGCGGGCAAGTGCGATCCCGTCATCCTTGAACCGATCATGAAGGTCGAAATCACCGTCCCCGAGCAATACTACGGCGACGTGATCGGCGACATCTCCCGCCGCCGCGGCAACATGACCGGGGAAACCCAACGCGGCAACGCCAAGCAGATCGACTGCGAGGTCCCGCTCTCCGAGATGTTCGGTTATGTCACCGACCTGCGCTCCCTCACCCAGGGCCGCGGCAACTTCGTGATGAGCTTCGACCATTACGGCGAATGCCCGCGCTTCGTTCAAGACGAGATCATCAAGAAATCGTCTTTGAAAAACCGGTAAGCGTTCCAATATCCTAGATATTGTCAAACAAACACCGCTGCTCTATCATATTCAAGCCAATTGGATAACCATTATTGGAGGAAACATAAATGGCAAAAGAAAAATTCAACCGTGATCTCGTCCACGTCAACGTCGGCACGATCGGCCACGTCGACCACGGCAAGACCACCCTCACCGCCGCGATCACCCACGTCCTTTCTTTGAAGGGTCTCGCGAAAGATATGGCTTACGCTGCCATCGACGCCACCCCCGAAGAGAGGGAGCGTGGCATCACCATCAACTCCGCCCACGTCGAGTACAAGACCAACAAGCGTCACTACGCCCACGTCGACTGCCCGGGGCACGCTGACTACATCAAGAACATGATCACCGGCGCCGCCCAGATGGACGCTGCGATCCTTGTCGTCGCCGCCACCGACGGCGTCATGCCGCAGACCCGTGAGCACGTCTTGCTCGCCCGTCAGGTCGGCGTTCCTCAGATCATCGTCTTCCTCAACAAGTGCGACATGGTCGATGACCCCGAACTCATCGATCTCGTCGAAATGGACGTCCGCGACCTTCTCAACAAGTATGAATTCCCGGGCGATGAGCTCCCTGTCATCAAGGGCTCTGCCAAACTCGCCGGCGAAGTCACCAGCCCCGACGATCCCAACGCCAAGTGCATCCTTGAACTCCTCGACGCTCTTGACAACTATGTTAAAGATCCGATCCGCGATGACGAGAAGCCCTTCCTTCTCCCGATCGAAGACGTCATGACCATCTCTGGCCGTGGCACCGTCGTCACCGGCCGTGTGGAACGTGGCATCATCAAGATGAACGATCCGGCCGAAATCGTCGGTATCCGTGAGACCCAATCCACCGTCGTCACCGGCCTCGAAATGTTCCGCAAGACCCTCGACTACGCTCAGGGCGGCGACAACATCGGCGCGCTTCTCCGTGGCATCACCCACGACCAAGTCGAACGTGGCCAAGTCCTTGCCAAGCCCGGCTCCATCGTCCCGCACAGCAAGTTCTCCGCGACGACCTACATCCTCAAGAAAGAAGAAGGCGGCCGCCACACCCACTTCCTGAACGGCTATCGCCCGCAGTTCTTCTTCCACACCACCGACATCACCGGCTCCATCACCCTCCCCGCGGGGACCGACATGGTCATGCCTGGTGACAACGTCACCTTCACCGTCGACCTCATCCACCCGATCGCCATGGAGAAAGGCACCAAGTTCTCCATCCGTGAAGGCGGCCGCACCGTCGGCGCCGGCACCGTTGCCGAAATCTTGAAGTAATTCGTCTTCTAGACGGAATACGGAAAGCACGCCCAAATAGGGGCGTGCTTTTTTCTTCGTTTTTAGGGCCTACAGGCGCTTTTCCATCCAAACGTGGGGATATCCTTGGTCCGGCGTGATTTCGTCGTCCACGCGCGCGTATCCGCATTTTATATAGAAAGGGGCTTTATCGAGTTGGCTATGGAGTTTGATGAGATGATAATCTTTCCTTTGGGCTTCCTCTTCCATCGCTTGGACTAGGAGACGGCCTATCCCCTTGCCGCGAGCTTCTTTCTTCACCGCGACCCTGCCGAAATAGGCGGCGTCTTCCTTGCAAAGGATCCGCCCGACGGCGATGGGTTCTTCATCACGGAAAAGCAACGCGTGGATGGCTTTGCCATCTTCTTCGTCGAATTCCTCGTCGAACCCTTGTTCCCGCACGAAGACTTCCTCGCGGATCGCCTTGGCTTCTAGGGGCAAAGCGGAATAGAAACGGACCTCGGTCATGGAAGCAAGTATATCGTGGGGCGGATTCTTGGCAACGAAAGTGGCCCCCTTCCCTTTTTCTTTTTCCCGCGTAGGGTTAGAATTCCCCCATGTCTGATCGTAAAACGCTACCTGATTACATCAAACCCGCGACCCCTGGGAAGGAAAGCGGGGCCTTCATCATCGATTTTTTGATGGTGGTCATCCTCGCCTTGATCCTCCGCCTCGTGGTGGGTCAATACGTCTTCGCCCCGGCGATGGGCTATAACGAAGTCGTCAGCAGCATCCAAGACTACGCGGTCGAAAGCGGCCTCTATGTTCGAAATGGGGGCGATGTGCAGATCCTCTCCTATTCCGGGGAGACCGACATAGAGAAATATGACCATTACGTGGATTACGCGGATGCGGTGTGGACTTATTATTTCGATGTCTGCGCTTCCTCTAGCCATCCGGATTTCTCCTTGACCGATTATGAAGGCGAGGACGACGCCCAAGCGAAGGGACAGTACATCTATCACCATTTCTACGGAATCGACGAAACCGTCGAATCCGGGGAGCTCTACCAAATCGCCAAAAACGAGTTGGATCAACTCGATTATTCCTTGGCCCCCGTTTTAACCGAGGAGACCAAAGCCAAACTCGATTCGGAGGAACCTGGAGTGGCCCTTGACATCCGTAAGAGCCTTTATCAGTATTTCTTCGACGGGAATAAGGGGCTTTATCCTGAAGCCGCGAACGATTTCGTCCGTCAAGCGCCCGTGGCGAAGCTATTGAAGGATCAATCCCGCATCGTCTACATGTCGACGCTTCCGGCCTATGTGATCTCCCCCCTCATCTTCCTTTTGATCATCCCGATGATCTCGAAGAAGGGCAAAACGCTGGGGAAAATGTTCCTCCGTCTTTCCCTCGTCAGGACCAACGGGTATAAAGCCGCGCTTCCCTATCGCGCGCTGCACGGTTTCCTTTTGATGATGCCTTTCGGCTTATTGATGCTGCCGATTTCTGGCGCCTGGGTCTATTTGGTCCTCATCGGGGCCTATCTGATCGATTTGATCGTCTTGAT
The DNA here is from genome assembly GCA_900317295.1 of uncultured Erysipelotrichaceae bacterium. GTDB lineage: Bacteria > Bacillota_I > Bacilli_A > RFN20 > CAG-826 > Alloenteromonas. Next base: position 47,129 of record ONGB01000029.1, on the reverse strand, counting down.
GCTGAACCCGAAGAAGAATTCCATCCATGGGATGCTTTCCTTCACCCAGGTCATCGATGACCGCGTGAGCCCCCAGACGTTCGCGGATGAGGAAGAAGAAAAGGAATACGCCGCCTCGCATGATGATGAAACCGCGCGGGCGATCAAATCCGAGAACGGCCATCCTAGCGAAGCCACCGAGCATGGTGGAGAACGTTATATCAATGGCAGGCGTGCGGTCATCCAAAGCGAATACGCGGAGATGGAGATCGTGAATTTGGACACCATCGGCTCCGCGCGCAGGGAAGCGGCGAACATCTCCTCCTTCGACCAATTCGAAGAAGACAAAGCCAAACAGATGGAGAATAACCGCGTCGTTAAGGCAGAAGAAGAAAAGCCCGTGGAGGCTCCCGTTGAAGCGGAACCGGCACCGGAAGAACCGACCGAAGAAGACATCCCCGAAGAGAAACCGGAGGAAGAACCTAAAGAGCCCGTCGACCCCAACGATGATGGGTTCCTAGACGATCCAAAGGATAAAGAAAAAGAGGAATAACCCCCTAAATCCTTAGCCGAATCACTCCGATTCGGCTTTTTCTATCTTCGCCTGATCTTCGATTTCCTTGCCGTAACGTAGATATGTTTTGGAAACTAATAGGGATAACGGCCGGCCTTTCTTTAGCAGTAGAGGCGCCCATTCGGCGAGGAAGGAAACCAAAGAGAGGATGAGGAAGATCCATAAGGGGAAGGCCCCGAAGGAGGCGAAAGATAGGATTTCCAAAGCCGAGATCTGCAGCAACGCGAACGAGGCGAGGAAGCCCAATAAAGGGGCCTTAAGCAACGAGAACGCGAAGCGGAGGGATAGATTCCCTAGACTAGGATCGTTTCCTTCTTGATCGACGTAATAGGCGGATTGGAAATACCCAGGCAGGGAAGAACGCCTTTTGAAGAATAACGGCAACGCCCATTCGCATAGGAATAGGCCGAAAGCCGCACCAACATAGAAAGCCAAGGTGACCTGGGTGGCGAGGTTTTTGTAATGGAGATTGAAGACCTTTCCTTCTTCCAAATAAGGCGAATAAGCCCCGCGGAATTCCTTCAAAGACGCCGACCAAAGGGAAAGGTAATTCGCATAGAGGGCCGCGCGGATGGCCTCGCCTTCTGCGGAAGATTGGACGCGGAAAAGCTCATCCAAAGAAAGGCAGGCGCTTAACGTGAGATAAGGATAATCCCCTTCTTCGTAGAAAGAGGTGACGGAAGGGGAAAGCAAAAGGGATGCATAGGCCTCTTTGCCGCTTTCGGAAGCCGGGGAGAAGGAAGAAGCCTTGGCCACTTTGAAATCCACGTAATACTGATAAAGCGCGTCATGAGTGGGGGAGGCGGGTTCGATTTCTTCATAAAAGGAAGCGGAAGCCTTATCCGTTTCTCCGTAATGAAGCAAGGAGCCTTTGGCCAAAGAATATACGTATTCCTTGCTCAAATCGGCCTCCGTCCTCATCGTTCCGTTTTCTTTTCTTTCCCCAAGATGGGCGGAGACGATCAAAGAAGATAGGGCCTCGCGACTTTGGTTAAGCGAGGCGTTGGTCTTTTGATAGACGGGGAGATGGGTGGCGACTTGCAAAGCGAGCAAAGAAAAAAGCACCGTGGAGAGAAAGGAAAAGAGGAAATCCGTCGCGCGGAGGCGGAATTGCTTTCCGGAACCTAATTCGGGAGAAGAGGCGTAGGGGGAAGGGTTTTTCATGCTCGCGTGTAAGATTAGGGCCGCGGAAGGATAAAGTCAAAGGCGCGAAGTGCTATGCTTATGTCCATGGATTTCGCGTCAAGCCTATCGGAATGGTATCGGGAGCATCGCCGCATTTTGCCGTGGCGGGAAGACCCGACGCCATATCACGTCTACCTAAGCGAAATCATGTTGCAGCAAACCCGCGTGGAACAGGCCCGCTCCTATTATCTTCGCTTCCTCGACGCCTATCCGACTTTATCCGATCTAGCAAAGGCCGATTTGGAAGACGTCTATAAGAAATGGGAGGGGCTCGGTTATTATTCGCGTGCCAGGAACCTGCATCTTGCCGCGAAAGCGGTGGTGGAGCGCTTTGGGGGAGAGCTCCCTCGGAGCAAGGCGGAGTTGCTTTCCCTTCCTGGGATTGGGGAATATACCGCCTCCGCGATCATGGCGATCGCCTATGGGGAGAAAGAGGTGGCGATCGATGGCAATCTGCTTCGGGTCTACGCCCGATATCGTGCTCTCGCTTTGAATCCCTTGGAAGAGAAAGATAAGAAGACGGCGAAGGAGGGCCTTTTGACTTTGTTGGGCCCTGACCCGTCGATCTTCAACCAAGCCCTGATGGATTTAGGCGAACTCGTTTGCCTTCCTAACGGCTCCCCGAGGTGCGGCGATTGCCCCTTTAGGGGAACGTGCCTCGCCCACCGAGAAGAGAAGGAAACTGACTATCCTTTGAAGAAGGCGAAGAAGGAAAAGAAAACGGAAAAACTCACTGTTCTTTTAATCGTTCATGAAGGGAAAATATTGCTACAAAAACGGAGTAAAGGCTTGCTTTCCGGCCTATATGGGTTGCCCACCATCGAAGGTCATGTTAAGGAAGAAAACATCAAATCCGTCGGGGATTTGCAGGGGTTTTCGATTCAAAACATCATCGATTTAGGCAAAGCGAAGCATGTATTCACCCATCGGATTTGGGATATGAAAGGCTACCGGATCGAGGTCGCCGAGAAGATAGAAGGCATCTGGGCCGACCAAGAAGACCTAAAGACCCATTACGCCTTGCCTACGGCCTTCTCCTATTTCCTGAACTAACAAAGGCGTTTGATTTCTTGATTTCGTGTATAATGCTCCCCGAAAGGAGAACACCTGAAAAAAAGAAACCAACATGTATAGCGACGAGAACAGGTCTGTCGCATTAGCCAAATACCTCAATGGATTCGACTATGCGGTCATCGACACCTGCTCGTTGATGGAAGATTCCTTCGCCGAATGGATGGATGTCCTGACCAACGCGAAAATCTACCTGGCAAATTCCAAAGTCCGTATCTACATCATTGACGAATGCATCGAAGAGCTGAAGAAACACAGCAAAAACAAAGAAGACTTCGATCGCGGCGTTGTTGCAAAAAGAGCGCTGAAAATCATTCGCCAAGCGAAATGGAAAAGGCTACTGAAAATCCGTAGGAGCCTAAGCAAGAACGATAGGCATTTCGCCGATCCCGCGATCTATACGCAAATCAGCGCGGATCACATCACGAAAAAGATATTGGCCATTACCCAGGATAAAAAGCTCGCCAGCGATATCCGTTCCCTCAACCGGCTCCAATCCCAGCACGGCTTCCAAGTCGAGGTATGTCAGTTCATCCCCGGCGGAAACCTTGTGCCGAATAAAGGAGAGGATAGGCGCCATTTGGTCCAATCTTCCAAATCCTCAACGGGCCGCGGCTTAAGAAGCGCCGCCAAAGAAGCTTCTGAAAAACCCAGCAAAACCAATGCGCCGAGGCGTCCTAGCCCCGACGAAATCCTCAACGCCATCATTACCGCGGACACGCGTTTAAGCGCGGTCTTGAACAATGAAAATTATCCGGCGGAGAAAAAGCTCGCCGACATCGAGAATCAGCTCAAAGAGCTCAAAAATCTTTCGGAAGAGAAGCGCAAATCGCTTTCCTTGCTCCTCCCTGAGCCGAAACTCAATGAGGCTTTAGTTGGCCTCAAACAAAAGATGGGGATCCTTCCTCCCCCCGCTCCGAAACCCGCGCCTAGCGAAGGCAAAACCCTTCCCAAGGTCGAGGCGAAGTCGGAGGCCGATGTCAAGGAGAACTGGTATGGCAAAGGGCCGACCATCAAGGAAGCCGTCGCCGCGGTGGCGAGCCATCACGGGCTGATGTTCCGTTACCGTACCATTCCTTATCAAGCTTCCTTCCACGGACCCGCCGATTTGACCGACGAGGACCTTGAAAACATCGCCACCCAAATGGATGGTTTGGTCAAAGGCCCCGAAAAGGTCACTTCCACCTACAAAGGCATGGAAATCTCCATTCAACCTAACGGGGTGGGATTCCGCGCATGGTTGAAATTGAAGGCGGCGCAAAAACCCGCTCCGGCTCCGGAGCCCGCGCAAGAAGAGGAGAAGCCCGTCATCAAAAAGGCGAAGCCCCACAAAGCGGCGGCCAAGCCCGAGAAAGAAGAAGAGTTTGGGCATCCGCGCCTCGTCGTCATGGCTCCCGAGCCCTCGGCCGCCCCGGTGAAGAAGAAAACGGCTCCCAAGAAACCCGCCGCGGAAAAATTGGAGAAGCCCACGAAACCCAAGACCGCCAAACCGGCCGCGGAAAAGCTGGAAAAACCCAGCAAACCCGCGACGAAGAAACCGGCGGCTGAGAAGTTGGCGAAACCGGGCAAACCCTCCGAAGAGAAGCCCACCGACCCCCAATTCTTGGAAATCCTGGCCCATGAGAAAATCCTCAAGGCCAATCTGCACAACCCCAAAGTCACCCCTCAACGCGTGATCGAGGACATCAAAAAGCAGATCGAGTTGCAGCACGGCATGCCGCATAGCTATGCCAAATACCTGCGCTTCACGATCAAGGAACTCCAAGAACTCCTGAAGAGCAAGAAGCAGCCGAAGTGATTCGGCTGTTTTCTTTTCACGAAAACGAAGATTTTTCCTTAAGGAAATAATAGGGAGAACGAACGAATTCGCTTCCTGCTGGGTATAAGTAAGGTAGGAGGCGATTTCATGGAAGGCTATTTATTCAATCTGCGGGAACGTTTCATCGATTTTTCCAACCAATTGGTCCACCGGGCCGCTTCGATATATTTCCAAACACGGAAGGAATTTCCCGTCGATGAGGAATTCATTCAAGAAAACACATTCCTCTCGGCGTTGCTGTTCCAGGCGATATTCCAGATTCCGTTTGATCTAGTGGACTTCGACGCGCTAGAAGAAAGGGATATCGTGCGGGGGCGGAAACTATTGGATGAATGGAGCGCGTTAGGCAGGCAGGAAGCCGTGCGCGCCTATTGCGAAGAAGTGAATCACCTTTTGGACGTCCATAGCAGGCTAAAGGCGGAAAGGGAATATTTCTTGCTTCCCAATTACGTCGCCTATTGTTTTCGAATCCGACAGGAACTGGATGAAATCTCCAAGCAGATGACCATCGATTTGGTTAGGGAGAAGCGTGAAAGAATTCACGTTCTTTGACCTAATTTTTGATAAAAAAGTACAAGAATTCCTACGCATTTCTAAAAGAAATGAAAATTTAGCACTCATCTATTGACAGTGCCAAAATGATGGCTATACTATGGTTAGCACTTGAAAGCAACGAGTGCTAAAACAGGAGGTAATTCACCATGACATATTCCCTTAACACCTGCGGCAACGACATGCTTCGTCCCTTTCTCAACGACTTCTTCGGCGTCAGCGACAACCTGACCAGCGAGGACTATGGCCGTCTGGCCATGAAGACCGACATCCGCGAGACCAAAGAGGCCTTCGCGATGGACGTCGAATTGCCAGGCTTCAAGAAGGAGGACATCAAGCTCTCCTTCGAAGATGGCTATCTGACCATCACCGCCACCGCGAAGACGATCGAGAAGAAAGAAAACGGCGAGAAGGATGGCTTCGTCTACCGCGAACGCTTCTCCGGCACCGCGAGCCGCAGCTTCTATCTCGGCGAAGTCGAGGAGAACCAAATTAAGGCGTCCTTCGAAAACGGCATCCTGAAAGTCGTGCTCCCCAAAAAGGTCGAAAAAGAGCCGGAAAACAAGACGATCGTCATCGAGTAATCGAGGTATGATCTCTCAAGGGCACTTTGTGCCCTTTTCTTTTTGGGAAAACCTGAAATCGCAATTGTTAATTTCTATTAATTTTTTCTTGAAAAGCAAAGTAGAAAGCATAGACTATTGCATGGAAAGGAAACGAAAAGAATTATGCCTCTGCTCTTCGCCCCTCCGAAGCTGCCCCTTCGCGTCGTAAAGATCTCTCATTCTAGCCCCGCCGTGTTGCGGCATTTGCTCGACCTCGGCGTCTATGAAGGCAGTGAGATCACGCTCATTGAGTCGATCAATGGGGCGGCGGTTTGCGATGTCAAAGGAAGCCGTTTGGCTTTTGATCATGATATCTCCGTCGGGATTCAAGTGGCGGTCGCCTAATCTTTTTTATTTTGCCGAAAAATGTTAATAAAACTTAACGAATTGCCCATCGGTTCCTCTTGCATCGTCAAGGGCATCGAAGGGGAAGGGAAGGTTCGCCATCGTCTATTTGACATGGGGATCACGCCCGGCGCGGAGATCTATCTTCGCAAGAAGGCTCCTTTGGGAGATCCTTTGGAAATCACGTTGCGCGGCTATGAGCTTAGCCTCCGCAACAGCGAGGCCGCCTTGGTAGTCGTCGAGGAGGAAAAAGCATGATCAAAGTCGCATTGGCGGGTAACCCCAACAGCGGGAAAACGACCCTCTTTAACGCCCTCACCGGCGCGACCGCCCACGTGGGCAACTGGCCTGGCGTCACCGTTGAAAAACGCAGCGGCGTCTATTACGACAAAGGGGACAAGAAAAAGGAAAACGGTCTAGAAATCGTTGACCTTCCTGGGATTTACTCCCTCTCTCCGTATACCCCGGAAGAGGTGATTTCCCGCAACTTCGTCCTCAACGAAAAGCCTGACGTTGTCGTCAACATCGTCGACGGGACGAACCTAGAGCGCAACCTCTATATGACCACTCAGCTCTTGGAGATGGATGTGCCCCTAGTCGTGGCGATCAACATGATCGACGCGGTGAAGGACGCGGGTCAGACCATCGACCCCGAAAAACTCTCCGAAGAACTCGGCGTTCCTGTCGTTTTGCTTTCCGCGTTGCGTAATAAAGGCATTGATGAACTCGTGCCTGCCATCCGCAAAGCCGCCACTTCCAAAAGAGGCGGACGTTCCATCGTTGATTTGCCCTTGGTGGAAAAAGCCGCCGCGATTTACCGCGAAAAAGGCATCGAATCCCCGCTATTCCATGCGGTGAAGGCCTTGGAACAGGACGAGATCGAATTCCAGGAATACCCCGAGGTGGCCAATGAGGTCGCGACCCTATGCGAAGGCGAAGCCTATGATGCACTCGTTGCTGATGCCCGCTATCGCTATTTGACCCCGCTCGTCGCCTCTTCGACGACCGGCAGAGTCAAACAAGAGAAGGCCAAGATGTCGCGTTCTGACCGCATCGACCGCGTTCTGACTCATCGCGTCTTCGGCCCGATCATCCTCGTGCTGATGATGTTCTTGGTCTTCCACCTTACTTTCTCTGAGGACTTGTTCTTCCTTGGCGCCATGGGCGTGCCGTTTGGCCAGTCTTGGGACGGCCCCTTCAACGATGTGTTCTTCGCCATCGGAGACGATGGTGTGTCCATCGAAGGCATCAATTCCATTGGGGCCATGCTTGCGAATTTCACCAATGGATTGACGGGAATGTTCACCGAATGGGTCGTTGGTTTGATCGACGGCAGTGGTGCCCCGGGCTGGGTTAGTGGCCTGGTTGGCGATGGCGTCCTCGGAGGCGTGTTCGCCGTCATCGGCTTCCTTCCGCAGATTCTCGTCCTCTTCGCCTTCATGGCGATCTTGGAAGACTCGGGTTATATGGCTCGCGCCGCCTTCATCTTGGATCGTCTGTTCCGCCGCTTCGGCGTTTCCGGACGCGCCTTCATCCCGATGATCATGGGCTTCGGCTGCGCCGTTCCCGCGATGATCAATACCCGCACCCTCTCCACCGATAAGGAAAGAACGAAGACCATCCGTGTCATTCCGTTCTTCACCTGCGGCGCGAAAGCCGACTTCCTCATCATGATCGCCGCCGCGGTGGCTGCCGCGATTAACTTCGACGCTGGGTTATTCACTTTCTTGATCTACTTCTTGGGCGTCGTGGTCGCCGTCGCTTCGGTCATTGTCATGAACAAGACCACCCAAAGGGAGCAGGTCCCGCCCTTCATCATGGAACTTCCTTCCTATCATCGCCCGCAATTCCGCGCCTTGATGATCCATATTTGGGATAAGGCTAAGCACTTCATCATCAAAGCCTTCACCATCATCTTGCTCTCCACGATCATCGTCTGGTTCTTCAGCCACTTCCGCTGGAACTGGAGCTTCATCGAAGAAGAATTTGCCCAAGATAGCATCCTCTCCTCGCTCGGCAGCTTCCTCTCCCCGCTATTCGTCCCGCTGGGATTTGGAAACGTGCAGGCTGGCCAATACGCTTGGACCTTCGCGGTGGCCTCCATCGAGGGCATCGTCGCCAAGGAAAACGTCACCGCGGTCATGGAAAGCCTTGCGGGCGGACTCGGCTTCGAATCCTTCGATGCCTTGATCGCCGCTTCCGGCGTCAGCGTCGCTGGGTTGCTCGGCTTCACCGTCTTCAACCTCCTTACCATCCCGTGCTTTGCTTCCGTGGCTACCGCCAAAGGCGAGCTAATGGATAAAAAGACTTATTGGATGACCCTCTTGTTCTGGTTTGGCCTCTCCTATGTCCTAGGGTCGGTGACCTACGTGGTCTTCGAATGGGTTTGGACCCTTGCGATCGTCTTGCCCATCGCCGCCGCCGGCGTGGTTGGACTCATCTTCTATGATCGTCACAAGACGAAGCAGGAGCGCGCCGCTTTGGAGGAGGCCGCCTAATGCATCCCGTTGCCATCATTGTCCTCATCGCCGTCGCTTTGATTGTTGTAGGGATCGTGGTGTTCCTCGTGTTGCGCCTCCGTTCTGGAAAGAGCATGGAATTCTGTCCTGAAGAGGACCATAAAGGCTCTGACCTCGTGAAGGCCTACCACAAGAAATATGGCAAGAAGAAAAAGACTTCTTCTTGTCCGTTCTGCAAAGACTGATTGGGTGAAAACCCCTTCAAATCCCCGGCGGATTCGTCGGGGATTTTGCATCTTACTTGCGTCAAAAAGAGAAATCCATATAATGGGTGCATACCCCCGGGGGGTATAGAATGAAAAAGAAATTCGAAGTCACTGGAATGATGTGCGCCGCCTGCCAAGCCAATGTGGCCAAGGCGACGGAAAAGCTCGACGGAGTACGTTCCGCGAACGTTTCCCTTTTGGGCAAAAACATGATCGTCGATTTCGATGAAACCAAGATCCAAGACGACGCCATCATCCGCGCGGTGGAATCCGCGGGATATGGATGCGCCATCTATGTGAATCAAACCATCGCCCAGCTGCAGGAGAAAAGGAAAAAGGAACTTCACCGCAAAGCCGTTTCTTTATTTGTCTCCCTTGGCCTATTGGCGGTTTTGATGTTCTTCTCCATGGGGCCGATGCTTTCCGGGTGGCCCAGCATGGAAGGCGATTTGGCTTTTTATACCTTGATGATGATCATCGACATCTCCGTCCAATTCGCCTTGCTGATCCCCATCGCCATCCTCAACCGCGGCCTCTTTGTCTCTGGGTTCAAAGCCTTATTCAAATTGCACCCGAACATGCAGTCTCTCGTTTCTTTGGGGACGGCGGCGAGCACCCTTTATGGCGTTTATTGCTTCGTCGCCATCTTAATCTTCTATAGCGCGGGGAACTATGAGGCGGCGATGCCCTTCACGATGAATATCTATGTCGAATCGGCGGCGATGATCCCCGTGTTCGTCTCTTTGGGCAAATATTTCGAAGCCCGGGCGACAACCAAGACGACCGCATCGATCGCCTCCTTGATGGCCCTCACCCCCGAGACCGCCTATAAGAAAGAAGGCGAAGAATGGGTGGAGGTCCCCACCGAAACTCTAAAAGAAGGGGACATCGTTCGCGTTAGGCCAGGCGAATCCATTCCGACCGACGGCATCCTCTTAGAAGGCCATGCTGACATCGACGAATCCTCTTTGACTGGGGAATCGATGCCCGTCCATAAAACGAAGGGGGATAAGGTCATCGGGGCGACCATCAACAAGGATGCGGCGTTCTCCTATTCCGTCACCGAGGTAGGCAAAGACTCCACGATGGGGAAGATCATCGCGTTGGTCGAGGAAGCCTCCGAATCGAAGGCCCCCATCGCTCGCCTCGCGGATAAGATCGCGGGAGTGTTCTGCCCGGTCGTGATTCTCATTTCACTATCGGTGTTCGCGCTTTGGGCGGTTTTGACCGGCTTAGGGGTGACGGGCAACGCCCACCCTGATTGGAATCTCGCCCTTCAGCTTGCGATTTCCGTCCTAGTCATTTCTTGCCCCTGCGCTTTGGGCTTGGCCACTCCGGTCGCGATTATGGTCGGCACGGGAAAGGGCGCGGAAAACGGCATTCTCATCAAATCCGCCTCCGCCTTCGAAGCAATCGAAGCGGTGGATGTGTTCCTCTTTGATAAAACGGGAACATTGACCAAAGGGGAGATGAAAGTACATCAGATCCTTTCACCGGGCGGGAACGAGGAACAGCTTTTAAACGATGTCGCTTCCGTTGAATCCAATAGCGCCCACCCTTTGTCCCAAGCCATCGTGGACGCCGCGAAAGAAAAGGGCATGAAACTATCCCCTTGCCCCGATTTTCAATCCTTCCCCGGCAAGGGGGTTCAAGGAAACGGATATCTCATTGGCAACCGTACTTTAATGACGGAAAACCATATCGATTTCTCCCAAGGAGAAGGATTCGCCTTCAGCGTTTCCCAAGATGGCATGACGCCCATTTTCGTAGCAAAAGGAGGGCGATTTGCAGGGGTTTTCGCGATAGGAGACGAAATCAAAGAGAGCGCATTTGAGGCAGTGAAGGCCCTGCAAAGCAAAGGAAAACGCGTGATGATGCTCACCGGCGACAATCGTTTGACCGGCGAAGCCGTCGCTACCCAATTGGGGCTAGACGAGGTTTACGCCGAAGTGCTTCCGGAAGAAAAGGAATCCATCGTGGAACGCCTGCAGCAACAAGGGCTTAAGGTCGCGATGATCGGCGATGGGGTCAATGATGCCCCAGCGCTTACGAAGGCCGATGTCGGTATCGCGATTGGAGCGGGTGCGGATGTCGCGATTGAGTCCGCCGACATCATCTTGGTCCGCAACGACCCGATGGATGTGGCGGCGGCCTGCGAGCTAAGCAAGTCCGTGGTCCGCAATGTGAAAGAAAACCTCCTATGGGCTTTCTTCTATAACCTATTGTTGATTCCGCTCGCTGCCGGGGCTTTATATGGGATTCAAGTTCCGCCCAATTGGTTCACTGGCAATCAAGGGCATCTGGTGTTGACCCCGATGATCGGGTCGATGGCGATGTCTTTGAGCTCCGTCACCGTCGTGCTGAATGCACTTCGCTTAAGAAGGTTTCATAGGCTTATCAAAAACAAGGAGGCTAACTATTAAAGGAGGCTAACTATTAGAAATCAATAGAGAAATTTCTCTTCTTGCGGCTTCTCTTTGTGAAAGCCGGCCTGAAAATCGCGCGAGGCAAGCGCCGAAGCGCGAAATCGTTCTTTGAAAAGTTAGACTAACGCAGTTTGGATGCGTCGAAATCGATACCCTCGGTCTGAAGCTTCCAGATGATTCGGATGAGCTTCTTCGCGACGTGGTTGAGCGCCACTCGGCGCTTCTTGCCCTCCGTGACGCGCTTCTTGCTGTAGTATTCGGCGAGGACCTGGTTCCAGTTCTTCGCGGTTATCGCCACGTTCATCAAGACGTACCTGAGGTGCGGGGAGCCGCGCTTGACCATCTTCCCGTGCGAATCGGACTGCCCCGATTGCGAATGGGAGGACTCGAGCCCCGCGAACGCGAGCATCTTCCCGGGGTTCCCGAAGCGGGATATGTCCCCGTACTCGCCCAGTATCGCCGCCGCGGATATGGCCGATATCCCGGGAATGGACGACACGTGCTCCTCCAAGCCGGACATTATCGCCTTTATCTCCCCCTCGATCCTTCCGATGGCCTCGTCGGCCGACTCGAGGACCGGGATGGTCGCGGATATGATGGCGGAGGCGGCCGGATCCGGCCTCCCCACCGTCTTCGAGGCGGCTTCCTTGAGCGACTGGATCCTGAGCGCGGAGGCGCGGCGGCTCGCCTTCCTGGCCCTTTCCATGAAGGCCGGGGTCATCGACGCGATCGACTTCGCGTCCGCCTTCTTCGCGAGGATGAACCTGGCGACGGCCGACTTGACCTCGAAAAAGCCCGTGAATTCCGGGAAAATGCGGTCGAGGCAGTTGGTGATGACGACGATTTTGTCGGACCTTTCCCTGACGAGCCTGTCCCTCGCCCTGGTGAGTGACTTGAGCTGCTCCAGCGCGTCGGATTGGGATTCGCCGGGCGCCGGCCCTTTCTCGAGCGAGTACCTCGCCAAGGCGATGGCGTCCGCCCTGTCGTTCTTCTCCTTCCTGAGGGTCGCCCCCCTGACGAAGGCCGAGACGAGGTACGGGTTGACGACCGATGGCGAATAGCCGCGTTCGCGGAGGAACCCGTAGACGGCCTTGTGGTAATGGCCGGTGGACTCCATGCAGATCCTCACGCCGGCCTTGTCGCCGAGAGCCTCCAGGGATTTAAGGAGGTTGGAGAAACCCTCCGCGTCGTTCCTGATCTGGAACGGCTTAAGGGCGACGGCGCCGTCCTGGTCCATGGCGAAGACGTCATGCTTCCATTTGGAGACGTCGATCCCTACGTGATATGGCATAAAAGTGCCTCCTGTGATGCTGTTGCCGCGCGATCGCCGCGGCCCTTCATCGCCGACACTTGTGCGAAATGAAACGTCATTGCGTTATCTAACTCATTACGGCTGGAAATGAAAAGCCGCGGTGCGAGCCAGCGGAGACCCTCGAACGAGGCAAACCCGCCCATCAGACTTCCCAAGAAAGGAGATTGTATTCTCGGGTCTGAATGGTACGAATTGAGAATACAAGGAAAGCATATGGATATTTCCTCCTTTTAGGGGGAAAATAACCCGGATGGAGATCGTTTTGATTCATCTTTCCGCCCTTCCTGAGGACCGCCTTTCGGCATTGCTTTCCTTGCTTCCGGAGGCGAAGAAGGAACGCATTAAGCGTTACCGTCAACCGATGGACCAAATTCGTTCGGCGTCCGCCTATGCCTTTTTGTTCTATCTCCTAGATAAGCGTGGTTACGGGCGAGAAGTAGAACTGAAGATCAACGAGCATGGCCGTCCCTATATCCCTGATATCGATTTTTCCTTTTCTATCTCCCATTCTGGGGAATACGCCGCATTGGCGTATGAAGAAGAAAGAATAGACCTAGGGGTGGACATCCAAGCCCATCGCGAAACCGAATCCACGGGAATCGCGGAATCCTTTTTTGCTGAAGAAGAACGGGCTTATTTGAAACAACAAAGCGACCCCGTGCATGCGTTTTTCGATCTTTGGACGCGGAAAGAGGCCTATATGAAGGCGAGAGGTTTAGGGTTAAGCATCCCCTTATCCTCTTTCTCCGCGATTCAAGAAGAAGTAGGGGAATATAACCTCCTTTCCTTTGACGCGATGGGAGGCTATTCCCTTTCCTTATGCGCGAATAAGCCTTTAAAAGACGTCCGCCTTTCTTTCATTTCCTTGGAGGATCTTCTTTCATCTTATGGCATCTAAAGAAGACCTCATGATTACCCCGCGCGTTTTCTCTTACCTTAGGTTAGAGACGGGTAATATCCTCCATTTCCATGGGGATGCCCTCGTCATCGACGTCAATGAAGACCTTTCCCCCGTCCCCGGGGCGAGCCGCGCGGTCTTTGAAGCGGCGGGCCCGGATTTCCTCTCCTCTTTGAAAGCTCATGGGCCGATAAAACCGGGCGAAGCCATCGTCATGCCCGGAGGGAAATTAGACCGCGTCACCCACGTGATCCTCGTCGCCCCGCCGAAATACCAAGATGGGCAACATGGCGAAGAAGAGACACTAAGAGAGTGCTACAAAAACGCTTTCCGGGTCGCTAAGGAAAAGGGATTATCTCGCCTCGCTTTCACGTCCTTGGGCACCTGGGTCTATAACTATCCTCGTTTCCCCGCGTCGAAAATCGCCTTATTGGAGGCGCTAGAATTCTTAGCGGAGCAAGGGGAAGAAGCCCCATTCCGTTTCACGATTTATTGTTTTGACAAAACAAGCTTCCGCAATTACGGAATGTTGATGAATCTCCTCATCGAGGAAATCGGGGAAGGGAAACCTTACGCCCGTTGGTAATCATTTGGTGAATTCGTATAGGCCGATCGCGACGGCGTTATCCAGATTGAGGCTATCGACGTTGCGGGTAAGCGGAATCAAAACCGGGGTGCCTTTGCCTAGATAAGAAGCATCCAACCCTTTGGCTTCGTTGCCGAAAACCAAAGACCAGGGTCCTTGTTTATCTACCTTTTCAATTGAGGTCGATGCCTGCAACATAAACGGGAAAACCCTACGATTTCCCGCCTCGATTTCATATTCTTCGAAGGTTTTGTATTTGTGGATGCGAAGGAAGAACGCCGCGCCCATCGAGGAACGGATGACCTTCGGATCATAAGGATCGGCGCAGGGTTCGATCAAGGCGACGTCCTCGATCCCAAAGGCTACCGCGGAACGGAAGATGGTACCGAGGTTGCCCATGTTCATCGGATTGACGAGGACGAGATGATTGGCTTTCGAGTCGAGGGGAGAGAAACGCTTTTGGAACTCCGCGATCATCATCACGTTGTCTTTTTCAGACAATGCTTTGAAGATTTTTTCATTATTTTCGATGACGGGCAGATGATGGGCTTTCGCTAGGGCGATGAGCTTTTCATAAGTCTCATCCCTGCTTTGCTTCGGGGAGACGTAAATGCGGATGGCGTCCATAGGACGCTGCTCCAATAGATAAAAGACCGACTGCGCCCCTAAGGCGAAGGAAGAAGCGTTTTTCTTATCGTAGATTCCCATCGCCGAAATTATCCTCTTTTCCATCGGCTTTGGCATCCCTTAACGCCAATTTTCCTTTTTCGCGGGTATAGAAGAGTAGGAGGAAAAACCATGAACGAAATAGAAAATGGCCCGATCAAGGTCGGGCGGGTCAACATCGACGTGGAGAAGGCCTTGGGGCTCGTTTTGACTAGCGACGTCTCCGTCTATATTGGGGAGGAGGCGTTAAATGATTTGGCAAGCCGCCACCCGGAGAACTACCTGTCCATCCTGGAAGAGATTGCCAAGATCCTCAAAACCCCGGATTTCGTCGCCAGCGACGCCAAGCAAACCCATCTCGCCTATCTACGCTTCTATTGCCGAGGGAGCGAATTCAGGAAAGCCTTCTTGTTCTTAACTTATGAAGGCACGCCCGCCCATTGGTGGGTCCAACGGGTTTCTGGAAACGAAAAAGAGGACCTAAGCCTCTTTGCAGACGGGGAGGGATTCGTCCGCCCCGTGAAGAAAAACGCTGGCAAATCCCGGCTCAATTGACATCGAGGATATCCTTTTTCTTGAACCTTCCGCCCAAAAGCTTGCCCAAGAAAATGATGAACATGAAGAAGGCATATAGGGCGATTAAAGCAAGGAAGAGCCACAAGAAGAACAACGGGTTTTCATCCATGTTCGGGTTCAGCCAAGGAAGCGGGTACATCTCCACCCCATAGACGGGATCATCCAACCAGATGATCGCGCGGAAGAGGATGAAAAGGATATAAAGAATCGGATAGGCGAGCCACGTCCAAGCGGAGAAGGGGCGGATGCCGCCTTTTTCGGCGAACATCAGCCATTCGGCGAAAGGCAAGGCGAAAAGAAGACAGTAATAGGCGATGGACCAGGGCTCCGCCAAAGAAGCGGCGGTCACGTGCGTTAGCCCAAAAGGCAGATGGTAGCCTAAGCCCAGAAGGCCCGCGCTCATCGCGTAGCACCAAATCGCCGTGGCGACCGGCAGGTAGGTGGAGGAGGGAAGCCCATGGATCCCGCGCCGCATGTCGATCGCGTTGAAGACGAGATTCAGGATCAATAAGACGATATAAAGGATGCCCGATTGGACAACATAGAAAGCCAAAGGGGCATAACGGAATTCGAAGGTGCGCCAAAAGAAGATCAGCGCGGCGATCATCATCGCCAGCGCCCCGGCCCGATAGAAGAGCCCGATGAGACGGTTCCTTAGGCAAAACATCGCGTCAAGATGATAGCACCCCGGCCCTCTCTTCGGTAGAATGAAGCCCGATGGAACGCTTGACCCTCAAAGACGAAGAATACCCGTTCACCGGGTTCACCCATACGCGGAAGATCGCCAGGGCGATATTGCTTTTCCCCGAAGGGATCGCCATCCACACCCTCCACCGCGACGATAAGTTCGGGAACCAAACCTATTTGGAAACTCCCGGAGGCGGCGTCGACGAAGGAGAAAGCTTTGAAGAAGCGGTGGTCCGCGAATGTCTGGAGGAGACGGGCTACCAAGTCGAGGTCATCGCCCCGATTTTAGAGGTGGAGGACGCCTATAACCTGATCGGCAGGAAGAACATCAACCGTTATTTCCTCTGTCGCCCCATAAAGAAGAAAGAAAAGCATTTCGCCTCGCTTGGCGACACCTATATCCAACATACCGACATCGTTCCGTTAGACGAATTGATCTCCCTATATGAAAAGCAAGACAACCACGGCGTGGCGGGGTTAGTGAAAAGGCGCGAATTGCCCGTCCTTTTGAAGGCGCGGGAGCTTCTTTGCGCGCAGGCGTTTTCCGTCTTGTAAAAAGCCGGGGGTATCTCTATACTTTGTTCCCGTGGCGCGATTGGTGAAACGGTGAACACACTCGGCTGTGAACCGAGCATGAACGGGTTCGACTCCCGTATCGCGCCCCATTCTGTTAAACGCGACATTTCGATTGCATCGGGATGTCTTTTTTTATCCTTAATGGGTAAAACGTAATGACGATAAAATTTTGAGGCATTTTTTTCATGTAAAAAACTCATCAAAAATGCCTTTAAAATTTCGCGCTGCGTAACCAGCAATGCAACTACGAATCCACTAATGGTTAGGATTTTTATTCCTATAAGTATTTTTGTGGTGTTTAGTACCACTGAAATTTATAGAATTAAATAAAGTGGTATTTGATATGTTTAGTGATGCAAGACTAGAAAAATTAGAAAATCTATATGATGAATATGATTCAGCCACAACTAAAAGTGAAAAAAGGCGTTTTCTAAATGAAATTCTTGAAATAAATCCAACTGATATTGATTCTATGCATCGTTTAGTGGATTTGCTTCCAGAAAAGCAACAGCTTGACGCACTTTTAAAATTAAAAGAAGATGCTTGGCAAATTATCAGGGATAATTTTAATGATATCGAAGACCTATATTATGACCACGAAACTAGACCATATATGTTTATTTTGATGGACTTATTAGGAAGATATGAAAGAAATAAAAAAGTCGAAGAGGCTTATCAAATAATTAAGGAAATGATGGAATTGAATCAGGGTGATAATTTAGGAGAAAGATTCCATCTAGTGGCTTATTATATTGGGCAAAATAAAATAAACGAATTAAGAGACTTTGTTAAGAATTGCCCAGAGAATTCTAGTGTCGCCTTAAGGTTTGCTATTTTATATTTAGATAATCTTGCTAAAAAAGATAAAGGATTCAAATCACTATTTGATGAATTTCCTTATTTATACGCCTTAATAGGCAAGGAATTGTATTTTAAAAAATATCAATTTCAAACAATAAAAGGTTTGATCAATTATTATCGTCCGCATGGATTTTTTGAATGTTTTCTTTTCTATGAAATGCTTATCACATATTGTAATGCTCTAACAATGTCTTTGCTGCAGCATAAATGTGCTTACTATAAAGATATGCCAATAATATCAATTACCGAATCTTTACCAAGAAATACAAAATCATATCTATTCGCTCTTGTTGATACATACGATGCGTCGTATGAAACTTTTTTGAAGAAATTAAAAGATTTTAATATAGAAGAAAAAGAGTTTTTAAAAGATTATGAGAAATTAGAAAAAATGCAAATTCTAGAAAAAAGAGAAGATAAGATATGCTTTAGCGAAGCATCTTATGCATTATTAATTTTCTATGTTAAAAAAGAAGAACAGACTCTAGATTATATAAAAGAAGTGATTGGCATTTAACATTCCTCCTGATAGGCCAAGACGACCTTTTCGAACCCACGGACATTCTGCACCTCATCGATGAAAAGAAAGCAGCCCTCGTCGTCATTCGGAGACATCTCCTCGATCCTTTCCTCAAGTTCCTCGGGCGTCGTTATGCTTTTGAAACCCCTGCGATCCAAGGAAAGGTATAGGATGCGATTGGCGTCCACGCCCTCGCGGAGCAATTCCTCCATGACCATACTCATGATGCAGGATTTCCCGCATCGCCGACTCGAGGTCGTCGCCTCCGGCTATCGCGTCCTTGAGTAATTCGCTAAAATTGTCCATGCAGGACTCCTTTCCAATGTTTGTAGCAAAACGATTGTACTAGGAATCCTGCTTTTTCGCAGGCCGGCGCGACCCCTAGGGGTCTAAGGAAAGGATGACTCCTGCGTCGTCATTTACACAACAATTTGGTTACTCCCTAAAACTATTCACAATTCGTTTTCAAGAAAAACAAACCTTAACTTTACTCTTAAGTATTCAAAGTAAAGTTTTCAAATATTGGTGAATGAAATCCCGGCCGAGATCGATGGAGGCGAAAAATAGGAAAGGGAACTTCAGTTTTCCTTTGTTGCGGACATGATAAGCTTGGCCCAGAAACGGCAAAGCTTTTTGATATCCTCTTTTACTTTTTTCTTGTCCCTGTGGTTTTTTAGCCGTTCGGCGTAATGCAGGCACGAGCCGTATAATCCTTCGAAGAAGAATATCGATAGATAATCGCTGGGAACATCATAGCCAACAGATTTGATCGTCTCAGTCATATATTTGCCATAATTGGTGGCCAGGGCGTTTTTGAATATCTCCATCGGAAAAGTATCGCCTTTATGGATGAGGTTTTGGATTTGCTTATAATGCTTCGCCACCCAATCATAGGTAGCCAATATCGATTGGTATTCGATCTCTTCCTGATCGGTTTCTTTTCTTAAGATCTTTCTGTATGCTTCGTTGTATTCTTCGTTGATTAGGTTTATGGATGCGGCAGCGAGCAAATCGCTTTTATCTTTAAAGTAGTGATAAAAGGTCATTTTCGTTTTGTTAGTCAAAGCGCATATCTCATTGACAGTGATGTCGTGGTAGTTCTTTTTCCCTAATAATTCGAATAGCGCTTTCTCGAATTCTTTTTTGGTTTTGTCTGGATTTCTCATATTCATAGGCCGCGTTTAATTTTGCTCATCATACATCAACAACTTTACTTTGAATATATGAAAGTATAGTTAAGGCCCCGTTCTTCTTGATTATATTTCATTGGAATGATTAAGTTTTTTTGTGAGTGAATTGCATTCACATCATTAAAGGAAAGGAAATTTATATGAAAAAGAAGTTAGTCTTAATGACGTCTGCTCTTATGACTGCCTCTCTTTTGGCGGGTTGTGGAAATAAACACACCCATGAATGGGGAGAAGCAACCTATACTTGGGCCAGCGATAATTCAACTTGCACTGCAGTTAGGGTGTGCAAAGGCAATGAAAACCACAAAGAAGAAGAAACGGTCAATTCCGATTATGCAGTTTTAACAGCTGCTCAATGCGAGGTTGACGGTGAAGGTCAATATACAGTTACATTCACCAATGAAGCTTTCGAATCTCAGAGTAAAACCATCGTTTTAGAAGCGATTGGTCATAACTGGGGAGAGCCAACATATGTCTGGAGCGAAGATAATTCTACATGCACCGCTACTAAAGTGTGCGCCAATGATTCCACACATGTGGAAGAGGAAGTTGCAACCGCAACTATTTCAAATATAACTGCGACATGTACTGAAGATGGCACTTCAACTTATACCGCAACATTTAAAAAAGAAGGTTTTGCGGCTCAAGTTAAAGAAAATGTTCCTTATAAGGCTTTAGGCCACGATTATCAATTCGTAGAATTTGTGTGGGAAGGATTTTTTGCTGCAAAAGCTAAATTTGTCTGTTCTCATGATGAAAGCCACGTTGAACTTCATGATGCACAAGTCGCTGACTTATTAGTAACTCCAGCAACATGTGAAGAAGAAGGCCTTAGAACATGGACCGCTACTTACGGGGATCATTCCGAAACCAAAGAACAAACAATTGAAGCTTTAGGTCACTCGTTGGTTCATGTTGAAGCTAAACAAGCAGCATGTGAAGAAGACGGCAATATTGAACATTGGCACTGCACAGTTTGCGAAAAGAACTATTCAGATTCTGAAGGCAAAAACGAATTAAGTGATGCATCTATTCCTGCAACTGGTCATACATTAGGCGCTGCAACATATCAATGGAGCGATGATCATACAACTTGTACTGCTAAAGCTACTTGTAGTGTTTGCAATAAAGAAGTTGCTGAAACAGTTAATACTGCTGAAGGCGAATTAGAATCCACTGATTGTTATTTATATGGTTTAGTTGCTTCATTTAAAACCAAAGGCTTTGAACCACAAATGTATGATTATTATAAGTTTACACTTAACGATGATAAGGCGTCTTACTCGATCGTTAAAGGTAATCATCTTCCGGCTAAGGTTGTCATTCCAAATGAAATCAATAAAATGCCTGTCACCAAAATTGGTTTTGAAGGATTTCGTTCAACTAGCATAACATCAATAGTTGTTTCAAAGAACATTGTTGTAATTGATAGATATGGTATTGCCTTCAGTCATAGTCTTATTTCAATAGATTTTGAAGAAGGCAGTAAATTAGAAAGAATCGAAAGCAGTGGAATTCTTGGAAATTATTCACTTAAGTCGATTAACAATCTTCCTGTATCATTAACTTATATTGGCAGTCTTGCTGTAAATGATGTATGTACTTCAATCACTTATCTAGGGACAATGGAACAATGGCGCGCTATTGGAAAAGGGTCTGATTGGAATCAAGATACTCCTGCATGTAGTGCGATTCATTGTAGTGATGGTGATGTCGATGATCACTGGGTAGACCCATACCCTGATGATGACGAGGATTGGTAATATTCATCACATTAGAAAATGATTTATCGATAACTAATTAAAAAGGCTAAACCGATTAGGCTAACTGCTTAGTCGGTTTTTAAATCGGTTGATTCAAATGTTTCAACGAAAAGTTCAAGTTTCAACAAAAAAAGAGGTTTCAATTTGAATTAAAAACGTAGTACAAGCCCAGCCAAAAAAAGGACAGCCCCTCGTTGGGCTGTTTTTGTATCATAGGGTTATGAAGATCAAAATCACCGTCAAGAGAATCGCCTGTTATCAAGATTTGATAAAGGAATACGAGAATCCATCGAGCACACTTGCGACATGAAGCTCGATCAGGTGTTCTATACGGATGGTTTTGTTAAGCCGGCGGGAATGTGCGATAGCGCATGGGAGAGCATGCTGCCCTTCGTTACCGATTTGGCAAACGGCAAAGAGAACTTCTATGACGGATGGATGAAGAACCCCAAATCGGCGATGATTTCCTGCAACGACGGCTTTCGGCCCGTCAGTTTCTATATCGAAGTGGTGGAAGATTGACCTTAACGATCCGACCCAACTCGTTTCTTTAGGCTGGCGCCCCCGCGCTAGTCTTTTCTTTTGTGTGGCGCTTCTATGGCGCGTGCAAGGCGTATAGTTATATCCATGATGGAGAAGGGGTTATCCAACAAGATCTATTACGCGACCTTCGTCTTCGCCCTTTTCGTCGTCCTGCTGCATTCCTCCTATGTGGAGGCCCTCGATCCCAGCGGGGCCGGATATGAGTTTTCCTTCGTCTTCCAACGCATTTTCTTGGTGATGGGGGACGCCGCGGTGCCCGCCTTCTTCGCCATCTCGGGGTTCCTTTTGTTCGTCGACTTCCAATTGAAGGACTACCCCAGGATGCTTCTTAAGAAGGTATTCTCCATCGTGATTCCCTATTTCGTTTGGAGCGTGTTGGCGTTTTTATTGATGCAGATCTTCCTTCCTTTGCTTTCCGGCCAAGCGATCGAATTATCGTTCCCAAAGGCGCTCGTCGACATCCTTTTGGCCAACGATTACCCCGAGTTATGGTTCATTCGTCCCCTCGCGGTGTTCTTTATCTGCTCGCCTTTGCTTTATTTCGTCTTCAAATATTTGAAGAAGTGGTCGATCTTCATCCCCGTGGCCCTCTTCTTCGTCTATATGTTCTTCCGCCCGGAATACGGGGGAATCCTGCTTTGGATTCCCTTGTTCTTCGTGGGGGCCTATTTGGCCTATTTCCAGATCCCCATCATGAATAAGTTCCATCCGCGGCTCATCGGGGGCGCCGCTTTAGGAACGTTCATCGGCCTAGGGGTATTGTTCGCCTTCCTCCACGCCCAATATGAGGATTACGCCTATTATTGCTACCGTTTCATCGCCCCGGCCCTCGCCTGGGTCGCCTTAGATGTATTGACCCCGCTATTCGAGAAAGAGAACGTCCATGATTTCTTCAAGACCTCCGCGTTCATCTTCTTTAGCCACCTAGGCATCGTCAACGGGATTAAATTGCTCCTGCAGATGGGAATCGTCCCCGATTCCAATTACCGTTGCGCTTTGCTCTTCTTCCTGGTCTTCCTCTTATCTTGCGCGATCGTCATCCCGTTTGCATATGTGATGAGGAGATTCGCCAAGCCCGTTTACCGCTTCCTCGGCGGAAGATGACGTCACAAAAAAGCGTCTTTATGCTATATTTTGCTTAAGCAAGGAGACTTGCGGAGCAACCCCATGAAAGAAGCGGCATTTAAGAACCTCATCCATCTCGAAGTCCCCGAGGATTTCGTTGAACTTAGCGAAGAAGAGAACAAAAAATATTTCACTGGGAACCTTTCCCGCATTTCCTTCCGGAACAAGGAGAAACATATCCTCCTTTCCCTTTCCCAAAGCAAGGCGAGTTTCCTTTATCGCCTTTATGGCGTCAAAACCGCGTTAAACGGTGCGCTTAGCGGCATGGCAAGGAGCCTGAAAGATTACGAAGCCCTTGGAGAAAACGAATCCGTGATCTTTGATCAGAAGGCCCTCACCGCGGCCTTCTCCTTCACCGCGAAGGACGCGGACGTGAAACAATATGGGGAATTAAGCGTCTTCAAGATCAAAAACGTCTTCTACGCGATCTATTGCGTATCCAAGTTCGAGGATAAAGAAGAGAGCAAAGAGGTCTTCGCGCGCTTCCGTTCCTCCCTCATCCCGATGAAGTCCTGACGCTAATGCGTCGGGATTTTCATTTTGTTGCTAATTTGTGACGCATTTGTGACGCTCTCTCATTTACAATAGTAAACGCATTAAGGAGGTTTGCCCCCATGATCAATGAAGAATTACTCAAAGGCCTAAGCGAAGAACAGCTCGAGAAAGCCCGCGCCTGCAAGACCCACGCGGAGCTTTTGGAGCTCGCCAAAGAAGAAGGGCTCCAGCTCACCGATGAGCAGCTCGAGTCCGTCAACGGCGGCGCCTGCCGTATCGAAGCGCCGAGCGTTCCCTGCCCCGCCTGTGGCAGCACGCGCATCGAAGCCACCTGGGACGCCTATGCCGACCATAGCAATGGCATCCATCACTGCGTTTGCCTTGACTGCGGCGAGCGCTTCGACGCCTGATAACCGCAGTGGAAGATTTTGAATACCTCCCCCTAGAAGGTTTATTCTCCATCGAACAAAAAGGCTATAGCGGCGCGAATGTTTTCGACGCGATTTCCCTCGCGGAAGAGAAAATCTTCTCTTCCCCAAAGGGGCGGACGAAGACCCTCGCGTCGCTTTTGTATTTGATCCGCATCATGAAGGATGCCGGCCTCCCCTTTTACGTCAAAGGGGGCGTCACCCTTCATTACTACCTCAAACAAAACGCTCGCCCGACGAGGGATTTGGACATTCTCATCCGCGAGGATCCGGAAGCCTTCCTTCTCCGCCTCGAAAAAGCCTTCGCCTCCCAAAGCGGGGGATTGGCCCTCAAGATCGGCCGTTTCTCGAAGAAAGAGGCCGATGCATCCTATTATTTCGACACCTTCAGCATCCCGATCCTCTTTTCTCATGAGGGGGAAGTGGTGGATACCTTATATATCGACGGGGTATCTTCCCCGATTTATGACAAAATCGCCCCTAAGGAATATCCCCTTCCAGCGGTCGTCGGGGGTTCTTCTTTCTTAGGCGTTCCCCTCGAATTCTCTTTGGCGGATAAGATTAACGCCATCACCAATGAACTCAAAAGGCCCTATAAGCACCTTGTCGATGCTTATAGCATCCTCCAACAAGATATCGACATCCCTTTGGCAAAAAAATATTTGGCCATCATTCAAGAAAGCGATGATGAGGTCCGCCATAAGCTCCATCTGGATATTCCGAAGAAGCCTTATGTCATCTTAGACGATAAGCCCTTCGTCTCGAGTTACATCTTCCCCGCGATCCAGGCGGGATACACGATGTCCCTCAAGGAAATGAAAGCGGCGGTCAACCACTGGCTAAAAGACAATCTAGGCGAATGAAAAGCGTGCCCCGGAGAACACGCTTTTTCGTTTGGACTTATAGGGCGTGGATGGCCTCGCTCATCTTCGCGAGGTATTCGCCTTCGTATTGCTCGATCTCGCCTTCGTCGCAGACTTTCGCTAGCTTCGGGTCAATCGGCAGCTCATCGGCGACGGGGATGCCGTATTTCTCCGCGATGTTGCGGTTCGGCTCGCCGAAGGGGTAGATCTTCTTCCCACAGTCGGGGCAGGAGAGGTAGGCGAGGTTTTGCACGACGCCGAGGACGGGGACGTTCATCATCGCCGCCATGCGGAGGGCCTTCTCGACGATGAGGGAGACCAAGTCTTGGGGCGAAGTGACGATGACGATCGCATCGATCGGCAAGGACTGGAAGACGGTCAGGGGAACATCCGCGGTTCCCGGGGGCATATCGATATAGAGCTCATCGATCTCGCCATAGGCGACATCGGACCAGAATTGACGGATCAACCCGGAGACGACGGGACCGCGCCAGACGACGGGTTCGGCGGGGTCTTCGACGAGGAGATTAAGCGAAATCACCTCCACGCCCCCCTTGGATTTGACCGGATAGATATGGGTTTCATCCCCGCCGGCGAGCTCAGTGAGCCCGAAGATCGTCGGGATGGAGGGGCCGGTGACATCGGCGTCCATGATCGCGACTTTCTTCCCGGCGCGCATCGCGTCGACCGCGAGGATCGAGGTGGTGAGGGATTTCCCTACGCCGCCCTTCCNCGAGACCACGGCGATCACTTTCTTGACGTGGGAAAGGTCATTGGCTTTCACCTTGAAGGATTCGGGGGACTGCTCTTCTTTTTGTTCGCAGGAAGTATCGATTTCTGCCATGTTATTCTCCTTTGGCTTTTTCGGTTAATAAGTAATTGAAGACGGAACGCCTCGTGACGAGGCCGAGGAAGATGCCCTTCTCGTCGACGATCGGGACGAAATTCTGGGAGGAAAGCAGATCCCCTAGGGATTCGATATCCTGCACCTGGGGCGCGGGGATGACGAGGCGGTTGATCTCCACCTCGCTTAAGGGGAGGGATTCCGCTTTCTTGACGTCCCCGATCTCCGTGATTTTATAAAGCAGGTCGCCGCTAGAGATGCTATAGAGGTAGCGGTTGGAGTTCCTCTCTAAAACCGGAATCAGGGCGTAACGCCTTCTTTTCATTTTGGCGATCGCCTCGCTGACGGTGATGTCGTTATAAAGGTATTCGACCTTCGTCTTCGGGGTTAATAGGTTCTTCGCGTCCATCAGGGGATATTATAGGAAACGCGTCTTTTATCTTCATCTAAAAAGATGTGGTATCATCTTCGGGTATGGATTTTTGGTCGCTCGCGTTAGACGTTTTGCTGGATACCCTGAAGGATTCCTGCATAGTTTTCGCGATCGTTTTGACCCTCCATGTCTTGCTTTCCTTCTTCGAGGGCAAGCTTGCTTCTTTGCTAAAGAAAAACAAAAGATACGCCCCGGTGCTCGGGTCGCTTTTCGGCATCGTCCCCGAATGCGGGACCTCCGTCGTCGGGGCCGACCTCTATTTGAAGGGTCATTTGACGATGGGCACCCTCATCGCCATTTTCTTGGCCTGCTCCGATGAGGCTTTGCCCATCATGTTCGGCAATTTCTCCTCCACTTGGTGGATGGCCTTCCTGATGATCGGATGCAAGATCGCGATCGGGGCGCTAGTGGGCACCCTTGTTGACCTGTTCATGAGAAAACAGGATGAAGCGGTGGAAGAGCATATGGAGCATTGCCATGGCGATGAAGACGTCCATATCGGCTGCTGCGGGCACGAAGTGGAAGAGGAGAATCCCTGGAAAGAGCATCTTCTGCATCCCTTGCTTCATTCTTTGAAGATCTTGGCCTATGTCATCGTCATCAGCTTCGCCTTCGGCCTCCTCGTGGGTTTGGTGGGCGAAGAGAACATCATGGGTTGGCTATCTTCCAACCGTTACTGGTCCCCCTTGATGGCGATCGCCGTCGGCTTGATCCCCAATTGCGCTTCCTCGGTCATGCTAAGCGAACTATGGCTAGAAGGCGCCTTGCCTTTCGCTTCGCTCCTCTCCGGATTGCTCGTCAACGCGGGCTTAGGGGTCTTCGTCTTGCTTAAAAGCAAAAAGAAGCTCAAGGAGAGCTTCCTGATTCTTGGCATCTGCGTCTTGACCGCGGCGATCGCGGGCTACGGATTCCTTTTCATCCCGGGATTAGGATAATCCCATCGTCCCCGGGCGGATCGCTAAGACAGCCTCCTCTCCGAGGAGTTTTTTAATGATCGCCTCGGCGAAGGCCAAGGTGTAGCCCATCGAATGCCCCGTGATGAGGTCCCCGTCGACGACCGCCCCCTGATCGATATAGTGGCCCTTCCCGGTTTGGAAGCCGGGGAAGCAGGTGTAGTTCTTCCCGTCTAGGTAGCCGAGCTCCCCGAGAATCGAAGGGGCGGCGCAGATCGCATAGACCGGTTTTCCTTCCGCGCGGAATGCCTTGATGAGCGAAATGACTTCGGGGGAATTCTTAAGGTTTTCCACGCCTCTTTTCCCGCCGGGGAGCATCAAAAACGCATACCCCTCCCCCTTATTTTCGGAAAGCAGTCCATTGGCGATTACCTTGACCCCCGAAGAGGATTCGACCTCTTTTCGGTCATGGATCGAAACCAAAACGGGCTGGATCTTCCCCGTCCTGCGAAACGCGTCATGGGCCTGCAGGGCTTCGGTCTGTTCGAAGCCGTCGGCGAGCAATATCATTCCCTTGATCATATTCTTTCTCCTTCAAGGGACATTATACCAAGGGAAGGAAATATGGTTTAATAGGCCCATGGTCAAAAAGAAGAAGAAATACCACGCGAAGCATTCCTTCCTTAGGCAGAACCGTACGGGAGAGGACATCGATATGCTCCGCGAATCCAAAAGCCACACCAAAGGGAGCGATTCCCTGGCCTATAAAGACCATATCGACGGGGCATGAAGAAAAGAAGAGCCGGGCGGCTCTTCTTTTGTTTTTAGATGCGGGACAAACGGCTCAGGAGGGTATGCATCTGCTCTTCGTCGATGCCGTTGGATTCGTTATTGACGAAGACGAAGTCGGCTTTGTTCTTGCAGGGCTCGACGTAGCGGACGTGCATCGGCTTGACGGAGGTCAGGTATTGGTTGATGACCGAATCGACCGTCCGGCCCCTTTCGAGGATATCGCGCTTGACGCGGCGGGAGAGCCTGACGTCGGGATCGGCTTCGACGTAGACCGTGAAGTCATAGACGTCTTTGGGGAACTGCAGGACCATGATCCCCTCGATGAGGATGATGTCGGCCGGTTCGAATTTGCGGGTCAACTGTTTCCGCGTGTGAGAGGCGAAGTCGTATTGGGGGACATCGATCGCCTGTCCGCGGCGGAGGAGGGAGAGGTGCTTCAGGAATAGTTCGGAATCGAGGACCGAGGGATCGTCGTAGTTGAGGAGATCCCTTTGCATCAGCGGCAGATGGCTTTGGTCCTTGTAGTAGTTGTCATAGGACAAGATGGCGGTGGATTGGGGAAGAGCGAGGCTTAACGCGCGGGAAAGGAAGGTCTTCCCCGAGCCCGAGCCCCCGCAGATGGCGATGAGAATTGGCATAGATGTCCTCCTGTATTTCGGTTTATTTTAAACCTAAATAAGAGTTTCTATAGAGGGAATATCGCTAGATGGGCGATTTTTTGTCGGATTGTTTTTCTTGCGCTATTCCCCGCTTTGCGTAAAATAGGCGTTGCGCATTGGGGTGTAGCCAAGCGGTAAGGCATCGGACTCTGAATCCGAGATGCGCTGGTTCGAACCCAGCCACCCCAGCCAAATGCAAAACAACGGGGCCGAGCGAATCGGCCCCTTTTTCTTACTCTTCCTCGACGGGGATCCCGGCGATGGAGAACGCGTAATTGAGGTAATCGATCCGTTCTTTCAGCTGACGGGCTAAACCTTCTTTTTCGATGGGGCAGGGCAGCGGGAGCGCATCAATCAGAGATAGGATTTCTTCTTCGGAAAGCGGGGGTAGGGGATGGTTAGCCAAGCATTCGCGCGCCTTTGCGTTTTTCGTCGCAAAAGACAAAAACCGCCGCAAAAGCCCATCCTTTTTCGTTTCGGGAAGCTTTCCTTGGTAGCCTAAAAGGCAGAGATTGTTATCAAAATTCGGCGCCAAAGAGAGTACTTCCCCACTTTCTTTATCTCGGAGCAAACCATAATTCTCGTTATGGCGGTCGACGTTATATACCAACGCGTCGAATCGCATCAGATTGAGGTATTGCTCAGCGATGCCTTTTCCCAAAGCCAATAGGCTCCGATAGACATATTCGTAATCCTCATCCTCCCCAAGGTAAGAGACGATGGGTTCGAAATTGACCCCCTCGGCGAAGTTGGTCGAAGCGATGTAGGGCTCCTCATAATGGTATTCCGCGGTGGGGATGCCTAAGGCGCGGGCCAATTGGCAGGAAAGCAATTCGGAGAAAAGCTGCTCATCGCTTTCCTTTTTATATAGGACCCAATGTCCCCCTTTTCTTTTCCATCCCTTCTCTTGCGCCCCACGGGTGCTTAGTTCTGGGGTAAGGTGGATGCCGCTGGGGAGCAGGATCATCTTCCCCGTCAAGGAAAGCTCAGCGTAGATGTCATTATCGAAGCAGATGTCCGCGTATTTGAGTTTCGAGTGGCGGGGTCGGAACCAATAATCGTCCCCGATGCTCGCCCCATAAGCATATAAGGCGATCTTCTCATCATCTTTTTCTTGGATTCCCAAAGCCTTTTTCAAAAGCTTGGCGTTGCTTCGGCTGGAATCGATGACGCGTTTTGAAAGAAAGCAATCCATCAATTTGGTCCTTTGAATGATGAAGGGGCAGCGTTTCTCGTCCATGCTGACCAAAGCTCCGTGATCGAAAGTCGCGACGACCCGGTCCCCGGACATCAAATAACCATCGAACGCCGTCGCGGATTTGGACAAGGACCCGACCTTTTTCGCCGAGGAATGGATGGCCTTGATTTCTTGTAGGATTTCTTGCTTCTCGGCGAATTGCTCCTTCAGACGCTCCGCTTCCTCCGAATTCACATAACGGGAACGAAGCGCCCCGTCCGCGAAGAATTGATGATAAAAGTAGACCTTCCCGTGGATGGTTTTCTTAGAAAGGTATCCTTCAGGCAAAGCCCTAAGCCGTTGATAAAGTGAAGATAAACTGGCCACGAGGCTAGTTTAATCCCCGTAACCTATTTTTCAAGCGGTGTTAACCTATTTTTGATTTGATGTTATAGGTTACAGACCATAAGCCTTCTAGGCTTTTAGGATTTCAATCACCAATTCGATGACCTTATTCCACTCCCTAACGGAGAGGTATTCGAACCTGCCGTGGTGATTATAGGAGCCCGTTCCAAGATTAGGCGTGGGGCAGCCTTTGAAGGTGAACGTTGCTCCATCGGTCCCTCCGCGGATCGGCTCGAAGATCGGCTCCTCGCCTAAGGTATGGAAAGCCTTCACCGCCTTCTCGACGACTTCGGGATTCTCATCGATCACTTCTTTCATGTTGCGGTAATCGTCCCCGATGGTCAGCTCAATACGCGCGGTGGGATATTTCTTTTCCAACGTCTCTTTGGCCTTGCGGAAATCCTCTTTTTGTTTCTCAAGCAAAGCGCGGTCGTGGTTACGGATGATGTAATGCATCTTCGCCTCGTCGCCGGTGCCTTCGATCCCAGTCAGATGGTTGAACCCTTCCCTGCCTTGGGTGAGTTCAGGACGGGCATCCGCGGGGAGCAGTGCGTCGAATTCGCACGCCAAACGCGCCGCATTGACCATTTTCCCCTTCGCTTCGCCGGGGTGGATGGAGATGCCGTGGATCACGATGTCCGCGTGGGCGGCGTTGAAGTTCTCGATGGCGATTTCCTTCCAATAGGCCCCGTCGATCGTATAGGCGTATTTCGCCCCGAAGGTCTTCGCGTCGAAATGATCCGGCCCGCGCCCGATTTCTTCGTCGGGGGTGAAGCAGAAGCAGATGGGGTGGTGCTTCACTTCGGGATGCTTCACGAAGTAAGAAAGGACCGCCATGATGGCCGCGACCCCGGCCTTATCGTCCGCGCCTAAGAGGGTATCCCCAGAGGTGACGACTAAGTCCGACCCGATCTGCCTTCCCAAAGAGGGGAAGTCCGCGGGGGACATAGAGTATTGGTCGTTTAGGCGGATGACGCCGCCGTCATAGTTCTTGATGATTTGGGGCTTCACGTCTTTGCCCGGTAGCTCTAGCGCGGTATCGACGTGGGCATTCAGGCCTATGGGATCGAGGCCTTTTTCACCCTCTAGTTTGCCATAGAGGATGCCGAATTCGTTGATCTCGCTTTCGATGCCTAGGCCTTTTAGGTCTTCCTTGAGCTTGCGGGTGAGATCGAGTTCCTTGGCTTGGCTAGGAATGGTGAAGCTGGTGTCGTCCGACTGGGTGTCGATTTTGACGTATTCGATGAATCTTGCGAGGTTTTCGTCCATGGTGGGTCTCCTTTGACGTTCGAGGGACATTTTACGCTTAAGCGGTTTTTCGGCATAAGAGAATGCCTAGATATATCAAAAATGAATGACCTAGATAACTTATCTATATTTTTCGTTATGGATGAATGTTCCTATCATTTAGGCAAATGAAGCATACCAGTG
This sequence comes from uncultured Erysipelotrichaceae bacterium, assembly GCA_900317295.1. Taxonomy (GTDB): domain Bacteria; phylum Bacillota_I; class Bacilli_A; order RFN20; family CAG-826; genus Alloenteromonas. The sequence continues at coordinate 16,125 of ONGB01000029.1, read as the reverse complement.
CCATTGTTTTCCCCTTAGCGCTCGCCGCTTTGTCCTCCTGCACTTTAAGCGATGGATTGGATTTAAGCGTTAAGAAGAGCTCCTCCGTCGATCCGTCGGAAATCACCGCGAAGGTGATGTTCGTCGGCAATAGCTTCACCTATTTCAACGACATGCCCTCGATCTTCGCGTCTTTGGGCACTTCGCTAGGGATGCATGTGGAAGCCATCGGGATCACCAAAGGCGCGCAGCATCTTATCGACACCGCGAATAGCAGCGATGAGGTCGGAAAACAGTTCGACGAAGCCCTGAAGAGCCCCCATACCCATTTCATCCTTCAGGAGCATACGACCACCCCGACGAGCAATTTCAGCAATTTCCTCGCCGGCGTCCGCGCTTGCAAAGCGAAAATCGTCGCTACCCAGCAGAACCCCAAGATTTACCTTTATTCCACCTGGGCTTATACCTCGATGCTCAACGGAGGGGAAACCATCCCCCAATGCGAGGCCAGGATCCGCGCCGCTTATGAGGATTGCGGCAACCAAACGAGCCTCCCCGTGCTTTACGCGGGCAAGGCTTTCACCTATGCTTATGAGCATCAGCCCACCATCAATCTATATGGTGAAGATGACAAACATCCGTCCTACGCCGGGAGCTACTTGGTCGCCGCGACGCACCTCGCCTCCCTCTTCGGCGTCGATCCGCGTTCGACTACGTTCTTCGGCGACCTCGCGGAAAAAGACGCCAAAGCCTTACTGGAGATTGCATATGGGGTGGCTAACCGCCTCATCTAAAATAAAAATAAGGAGATAAAAGTATGCAAAAATTCATTGTCCCGATGATCTTGGCAGCCTTCGTCCTCGCCGGTTGCGGCGCGAAGAGCGGCGGCACCCCGATCACTCCCTCCGACAGCGACTCCGAAGCGACGTCTGTTCCTTCCACGTCGGATAGCTCTGCCGAGTCCTTCGTTCCCGAAATTGAGCTCGATACCCTCCATGTCATCCTTTATGACAAACAAGTGACCGACCGCGACGCCGTCACGACCTTCCAAGGGGGCTTTAGCTCTTATTTGGTTGAAAAGAAAACCGCCATTGAAACCATCACTTGGGATTATGTTGGAACGGGCAAGGTCAAAACCCTTAATGACGAATTGCAGGCGTTCGAAACCAGCAATTATCCCGGCGACATCATCTTAGGTGCGAAAGCCATCGCCGCCAGCGCGGACACGGAATGGATCAATGGTGTCTACGAAACCTACCTTAAAGAAGATGGTGAACCGCTCGAATTCGATTTCGGTGGCAATACTGCACGCCGTGTTTGGCTGCGCAAAACCGCTATTCACGAAGAAGAAACTTCCGTCTTGCTGAAGTATATCCGCACCCTCGCCGGCCTCCCCGAAGAGGAAGAAACCTCCGAAGACACCAGCTCCGAGGGAACCTCCGAAGAAACCTCCGAGGATATCTCTGAAGACACCTCTGTGGATGTCTCCGAGGACACCTCCGGAGAAATCAGTTCTGAAGGAACCTCCGAGGAAACCTCTGGAGAGACCTCTGGCGAAATCTCCGAGGAAGTCTCGGGAGAAACCTCTGGGGAAACCTCCGAAGAATCGAAAGTCGTCGACCTCCACGTCGTTTATTATGAAAGATTCGCTGATGCGAGTGTCCAATCCGCTTTCGAGACCGCTTTCGAAGGGTATCTCACGGCCAATAACTTCACCAAAGGCAATATGACTTATAAATCCCTGACTGCCAGCGGCAATGGCGCCACATTCTCCCATGACCTTGAGGCTTTCCAGGCCACGGTCGATTATGATGTTGACGTCCTCCTTGGTGGGAAAAAGGATCTCGGCAGCGATACCGAAACCTTCATCAACGACAACTTCTCCGTCTATAAAGTGGATGATGTTGACTTCGAGTACAAACTTGGTACCGCCACAGGTCGTAAACTCTTCGTCCGCAACGGCACGGTCAACACCGTCGGCATCGAAGCCCTCGTCGCTTACTTCACCAGCATCAAATAACCCTTATATAAATAAGGAAAAAGGAAGGCGCGGATCTACCCGCGCCTTTCCTTTCATCTTATAGATTGTTCTTTTTGATTTGGGAGAGGAATTCCTTTAGGACGCCAGATTGGGGAAAGGCGAGGCTTTCCGCCATAAGGACCTGGCGTTTGGGGAGAGGCTTATCGAGCTTGACCTCGAAGACGGCCTTTTGCTTTAGGCCATCCTTGACCAAGGATTTCGGGACGATCGAGACCCCAAGGTTCTTCGCGACCATCGGCATGATCATCGAGGCGCCGTCAAGCTCGATAAGCGGCTCGATCTTGACGTTTTCTTTCGCGAAGATCGCGTCGGTGTATTCGCGTAGCTGCATCGCCGTGGAAAGATAGACGAAAGGATAGGCGCTTAATTCCTTTAACGAATGCACGCCCTGCCTAAGTTCTAGAAATTCGGAACCGCAGATGACGATGTTCTCAAATTCCTTGAGCTTGGTTTGCTTGAGGTCCGGATAGGATTTGAAAGGCGTGGTGATGAAAGCGACGTCCACCTGCCCTTGCCGCAACGCGGAGATGGTTTTATCCGAGGACTGCGTATTGAGCTTTAACCGGATGCCGGGGTAGGCGGAACGGAAATACTCAATGAAATCGAAGAGGAATTCATCTAACGCGGTGATCGTGGTGCCAATGGAGATCGCCCCTTTGGATAAAGAAGTCGCGGAGGCGATTTCCCTTTCGCCCTTCTCTAACATCGTGAAGGCCATCTCGACGTGCTCATAGAGGATCTGCCCTTCACGGGTAAGTTCCACGCCGCGCTTAGAACGGGTGAAGAGCTTCGTCCCCAATTCGTTCTCGAGGTTTTTTATCGTGCGGGTGATCGCGGGCTGCGAAGTGAAAAGCTCTTCGGCGGCCCTAGTGATGGACCTTACGCGGCCCACGGTGAGGAATACACGGTAATATTCAGCGTTCATAAGCGCATTATAACATAACGCAATGTTATCGCTACTATAGGAAACCTTTATTTTTTGATATGGAAGGAAGCCCTTACAATTATCGTAGAAAATTGGCATGCGCCAGGAAAGGAAATCCATGGGAAAACCAAAGTTTTTGCCCCTTGTCTCCCTTGGGGCTTTGCTACTGTCTTCTTGCTCGGCGATGAGGATGTTCGAAAAGGACCTCTATTTCGAAGTCGTCGATGGCGAGACCGTGTGGCAAAGCGGCAAGATCAACATCTTCAACAACGCCCTTCTTCCGACCGCCCCCGAAAAGGCCGGATACCTCTTCTATCGCTACCTCGTCGGGGTCGAGCCATTCGATCTAGAAACCACCCCCGAGCAGCGCCTTTTGATGGATGCCGGATTGCTCCGCTATAACGATTCGGTTTCCTATGCGGTCGACGGCAAGCTTACCGTCACCCCGATCTATTTGACCCCGGAGGAATTCCCGCGTCCTTATCTCCACGTCGGATGGTATGACAAAACCAGCAAATCGAAGGTCGACCAGACCAAGATCGATCGCTGGACACCGAGCCTCGTCACCTTCCTAAAAGATTACGGGGCCACTGAAAAAGAAATCTCCAAGATCAAGATCAAGGGCTATAGCCATAACGGCAACGTCTCCGCCCTCGGCAACGACCTGAAGAAAGACGGCACCGTCGACATCGTCCTCGGCTGCGGAGGCAACATCGACTCCAAGTCGGGTTCCGACGTTGCGATCATCGAGAAATACCAGATCCACCTCCAGGATGAGGCATCCACCGAGTGGCGCTACATCGCTTTGCTTACCGAAAGGCCGCAATCCCGCGCGGTCTATGAATGGCTGAAGACTTTCGAGGGCCACCGCGCCCTGACGGGGGAATAAACCATGGCCAAGAAATACCTTCGCATTTCCGAGATCCTCGCCCTTTCGATGGCCGGGGTCTACACCATCCTCGCGGCGATCTTCTTCTCGCTGCTCTCCCCGATTTATTGGCTCTTCGTCTTCCTCGCCTTGGCTTCTTGCTTCGGCGGGATCGCCCTCGGGACCTTCATCTACCGCTTCCCCTTAAAGGAGAAGAAGGACAATATCCTCTTCCTCCTCGCCATCGTCTTCGCGGGATTCTCGCTTATCTCGCTTCCGCTATCGATCCTCGTTTATCTCAGACGCGACCAGGCGGAGGAAATCCGCCCCGAGATCGTCGAAGAGGCCCCCAAGACCACCGAAAAGAAGAAGTGGTATAAGCGCCCCGCCTTCATCGTCGCGGTCGCTTCCCTAGGCCTCGTCTTCGCTAGCTCCTTCGTCGCCTCGATCGGCGAAAGTAGCGGCTACTCGGTCGCCATCTCCGATCACCGCATCACCAAGGAGATGACCGACGCTTACTGCGAGAAGAAATTCATCCCCTCCAACGACGTCTCCTACGCCTTCACCTTCTATAAGCCCAAATTCGCTTCGCCGACGAACAAGGTGGCGACGATCTTCGTCCTCCCGGGCTTCACCCGCACGAAGGCGACGATGAGCCAATACGCCATCGAATACTCCAAGCGCGGCGCCGCCGTCTTCGTCATCGACCCCGGCTCGCAAGGCGGTTCCACCAACTCCGGTTTGGATAACTACGCGGCCGAAGCCAACGGGATGAACTATCTGGTGGACTATGTCTACCATAACGAGGATGCCTTCCCCTTCCTCGATCGCACCCGTTTCGGCATCATCGGCCACTCCGCCGGCGGCGGAAACGCCGTGACGGTCGCCTCCGATTTCGCCGGTTCCTCCTATTCGGAATCGGTGATCAAGGCCCTCTATGTCTCCGGCTACATCAAGACCACCGCGGCAGACAAATACAAAAACCTGCGCTGCAACGCGGTCAACGCCTATGCCTACTATGACGAAGGCGCCTACCGTTACCAAAGCGATACGAGCTCCATCGAGGTCATCAATTCCCGCTTCATCAATGAGGTCAACGGGGAGACGCTTACCCGCACCGTCGAGTACGACACCCCCTATGGCAGCATGGCGGATGGCACCTACCGCATGCTCCACCGCGAATACACCAACCATTGCTTCGAGATGTATGACAGCCTCTCGATCACCAATTCGATCACCTTCTTCCGTGAAGCCTTGCACCTCGATGCCTCCCTCGCGGATTCCAGCCATTCCTGGATGGTCAAGGAAGGGTTCAATGGCATCGCCTTGGTCGCGATGTTCGCCTTCCTCTTCTCCGTGATCGGCTTACTCGTGGAACTTCCGGTGCTTAAGCTCGTCAAGAGCAAGCCCCTCTACCAGTCCGCGACCGGCGAATTCGTCGAAGAAGAAGAACTCGAAGCCAAACGCACGGAAATCAAACGCCCGAGCTCGATCCCGAGCCGCTTCAGCTTCAAGGGCAAGACGATCTTCTGGGCCACGACGATCATCGCCTTCGTCCTCGCCTGCCTCGACTATATCCCCCTCGCGCATCTATCGATGCATATGTTCCCGGAGGCGGCCAACGATCAATTCACGGCCATCTTCCCCGCCCGCATGTTCAATGCCGTCTTGCTCTGGGCGACGGTCAACGGTCTCATCGGCTTGTTGCTCTTCTTCGGTGTGATTCTATTAGAGAACTTGATCGAAAAGATCGTCGCGAAGAAGCAGGGGAGGGAACCCGTCTATGACTGGTCGAAGCTCCGCCCATTGAAACTTAAGCCCCTGCAGGCTTTGATGACCCTAGGGCTAGCCACCGCCTTCTTCTTCCTCTTCTACGGGATCATCGCCCTTACGATGCTTATCTTCCACCAAGACGCGCGGTTCATGCTGATCTCCGCCGCCCCGTTATCCGGACGCTTCCTGAAGACGTGGCTGGAGTACATCCCGTTCATCTTCTTCTTCTATCTCGCCAATTCCATCAAGGTGAATATCTCGATCGGCATGGAAGGCTGGAAGGAATGGAAGGTGCTCCTCGTCGGCGCGCTGGCCAATAGCCTCGCCCTGGTCTTCATCCTCATCATCAATTACACCTCCTTCTTCCTCACCGGCACCGTCTTCTATGGCTACTACGGCAGCGATCGGGCGGAAGTCTGGCTCTATATCAACATGGTGTTCGCCCTCATCCCGATGATGGCCTTGCTCCCGATCGGGAACCGCCTCATCTACAAGAAGGTGAACCAACCCTATTTCGGCGCCTTACTGCTTTGCATGATCTTCGTGTTCATGTCGCTTGCGGCGACGATCAGCTACATGATCTAAAAAGGAGTACATCCTATGGATATCAATGAAAAATCCCTGCAAAAACACTACGAATGGAAAGGGAAAATCGAAACCAAATGCCGCGTGGACGTCTCTTCCCGCGAGGCTTTGATGGAGGCCTATACCCCCGGGGTGGCCGCCCCCTGCCTTGAAATCTCCAAAGACGTCGACAAATCTTTCCTCCTCACCCGCAGGTGGAACACCGTCCCCGTCATCACCGACGGCACCGCGGTCTTAGGGCTAGGCGACATCGGCCCAGAGGCCGGCATGCCGGTCATGGAAGGCAAATGTGCCCTCTTCAAGGCCTATGGCGACGTCGATGCCTTCCCCATCTGCATCAAGAGTAAAGACACCGAGGAAATCATCCAAACCATCAAGCTCATCTCCGGCTCCTTCGGGGGCATCAACCTCGAGGACATCTCCGCCCCGCGGTGCTTCGAGATCGAAACGCGCCTAAAAGAAGAACTCGGCATTCCCGTCTTCCACGATGACCAGCACGGCACCGCGATCGTCATCGCCGCCGCACTACTTAACGCGCTTAAGATCGTCAAGAAGGATATCGGTGAGATCCATGTTGTCGTTAATGGCGCCGGCGCGGCCGGCATCGCCATCGCGCGCTTCCTCTTAGGCTTCGGGGTGAAACATCTAATCTCCTGCGACCGCTTCGGCATCCTCGTCGAAGGGGATCCGCAGCTGAACCCCGCGCAGGCGGAATTAGCCAAAATCACTAACCGCCAGCACAAGAAAGGCCTACTAAAAGACGCGATGGTCGGCGCGGATGTCTTCATCGGCGTCTCCGTCGGCAACGTCGTCTCCAAAGAGATGGTGGCCTCGATGGGCGATAAGCCGATCCTCTTCCCCTGCGCCAACCCGATCCCCGAGATCAACCCCGTGGACGCGAAAGAAGCGGGGGCCTACATCGTCGGCACCGGCTCTAGCCAATACCCGAACCAGATCAATAACGTCTTAGTCTTCCCCGGGCTATTCCGCGGGGCCTTAGACGTCAGGGCCAAGACGGTGAACCTCGAGATGATGAAGGCCGCCTCGATCGGCATCGCCGGATGCGTGTCCGATGAAGAGCTCTCCCCGGACTACATCCTCCCTTACGCCTATGACAAAAAGGCGCATGAGACGGTGGCTAAGGAAGTCGCTAAGGCGGCGAGGGATTCCGGCGTAGCGAGGTTATAAGATGTCGAACATCCTCCATGTCATCCCCGAGGAAGAGATCCAAAAGGACCATTTCCTCGCCTATATCGAGATCTCCGCGCATTCGAAGAACAAATACGAATACGATGAGCAGGCCCATTGCCTCCGTCTCGACCGCATCCTTTTTACCTCGACCCATTACCCCCATAACTATGGGTTCATCCCCCGTACCTGGGGGTTAGACGAAGACCCTCTGGATGTGATGGTCATCACCTCCGAACCTGTCCTGCCGGCCTCGCTCATGCGTTGCCGCCCGATTGGCGTATTGGAGATGAAGGACTCTGGCAAGGTCGATGAGAAGATCATCGCCATCTGCATCAACGATCCCTTCTATTCCGCGTATACGGACCTCTACCAACTGCCGCCGCACCTCTTTGAGGAGATCCGTCACTTCTTCACCGTCTATAAGCAGCTAGAATCCGGCAAATACACCGAGATCGAGGACTTCTTGGGCGCGAAGAAGGCGATGGAGACGATCGAAAGGGCCAAGCAGCGTTACCACGAGAAATTCCCTAAGGAATAAAATGCCAAATAACAAAAAAGAGGGCCGCTCGGCCCTCTTTTATGTTTCGCGGCGAATTAGGCAGCGGTCGCTTCGGGAGCGGTGTATTCGCCAGAATAGGCGATTTTGATGTTGGAGACGGAGCGGATGGTCACCTCGAGGACCGCGTCCATGCCATAGGCGGAGAGGTCTTGCGACATGCTCATGGTGAGATCGGAATCGGTGGAGACCATGTAGGCTTTTTTATCCATGATGCTGGTGGATTTGCCTACGCCTTCGATTTCCTGATAGATCTTCCAGCCTTTGCCGGAATAGAACTTGAGCGTCGGCTTGATGTCGATGACGGGGGTGGCTTCGCTATCCTCTTCGGTGGTCTCTTCGCTGTCCTCAACAGGGAGGATTTTCTCATAGGCTTCCATGTGGTTCATCTGAACGAGGACTTTGTTGGCGTTGAGGCCAGATTCTTCGGCCTCGGGATCATCGTTGACCCATCCTTCATCGGTGTAGGTGAAGCTGAGGTCGATATCCATGTCTTCCTCGGTGGTGCCAAGCGACATCTGCATCGCGGATAGGGCGGTTTCTAGCTGCTCGCCGCTGCCGCTGGTGGTGGTGACGGTGTGAGCGGTTCCGGTGACGTGGGCCTTCGCATACTGATAGTCTTCCACGGCGCAGACTTCCTCGAGGAACTTCTCTTGGCTGACTTCTTTCCAGCTTTCCCCGGCGGTTCCGCAAGCGGCGAGCAAGGCGGCGGCGGAAGTCAAGGCCAACAATTTGATGGTTTTCATGTTGTTAAACTCCTTTTGCCAATTTTGGCACACTATTTATAAACGCTTGCCAAGCGAAAAACAAGAAAGCAGAAGCCCTTGTGATTGCGTAGGCAAGACCGCGCTTTCCCTCGAAATGTCTCAAGGCATCACAATTGAACTGTACCCCAAATCCTGGACAACAGGAGGAGGGTATTTTTCTTTATATATAAGGAAATAGGTTATGAACGAGTAGGCTTAGAACCCTTGTCCTACCGCATGGTCTAATAACGCGTTAAGCAAGGGGGTCTCATAAGGCTCGAGGACGCTGTGCCGCCAATCGGGGTCGGCGACGGGGTCGACGGTGAAAGACAAACCCACGAGGTTCTTGGTTTCGACGTCTTCCGCGTAGGAGAGAGCCTCCAAGCCGAGGCGGGCTTCATCGAAGAAAGAATCGGAGACGGTGACGGTGGAAGTGGGGGCTTCGCGGTCGAATCCGGACCAGGACTCGTTATAGAAGGCCCCGGCCATATCGATGACGTCGCCCTTCTTCGTCCCATGTCCATCGGGATTGATGTGGTAGATCGTCGGGACGACGCCGGAGGAGAAGCCGACGGGGTTAGCCTCTTCATCATAAGAAAGGCCATAGTCTTCCTTGAATTTCATATATTGGGCGTAGGCCTGCTGCTGGTATTCGTTGCCGCTGCCATCCCAGGTGCGGGTCCAGATATTCCCCTCGGGATCGACGACTTTGGAGATGCCGACCGCGTCCATGTCGATGACGTAGCTCTCCTCGACGTTATTGGGGTGGTCTAGATACCATTGCTTATATGCTCCGCGTTCAAGATATTGGCAATCCCCGCAGGAAAGGCGCGAGAAATAGATGGTGAATTCCTGGGTGGAATCGTATTTCGCGGATAATTGTTCCTTGTTGATGTAATAGACCCGGGGGAGCATCACGCGGTTAAGCATCCAATCCCGGAAATAGGAATAGGAGGAGACGAAGTCGCTTTTCTCAGAGGCGTCATTTTGCTGATAGGCGACCTTGCCGTCTTTGAAGATGACGAGGTTCGCATAGGAATCCCCGAATTTGAAAGGCAATCCCTTCTCGCCCTGAAGCAGGCTCGTGTCGATATAGTGGAACAAGAAGCCGTATTGCTTTTGGAAGGGGACGATGTTCCGCGTATGGAATCCCTGCCAGCAGGAGCAGGTCCAGTGGCTGCTGCCGACGGCCAAAAGAACGAAATTATCCTTCCCCTCGATTTTCTTTTTGAGGGTCTCGACGTCTTCGATCTTCCGCATATTGCTATCGGGGGCGAGTTCCGCGGAATCGAATTCCTTGGTCCCGAAAAGCATCATCGATTTTTCTCCCTTCGCCCCGGGGGTACGGGGCTATTCTAAAGCAACAATGGGATTTTACATAGACGAATAGTGCTATGGACCCCCGGCGAGAGACGCTCGGGGAGGAGCGGGAAAATCCATCAAGCGGCCCACTCAAAAAACGGGTCGCTTTTGATAAACCTTTTTCAAAGGGTCAGAGATTCATATTCTTTTCGGGTGTTTGACAGCATGTAGGGTTCTGCCCCTTTTGCCCAATCGCTTGTTTTGATTGATTCTAAAAGACCAACCACGATAAGGTTGCACGCGTATTCATCCCCTTGATTAAGCATTGCTTCTGCGAAAGAAAAAACCCGGAGAATGGTGTCTTCCTTCTTTTCGCTGATGGCTTTGGCAAGAAAGCCAACGAAGATGTCTTCCATGATTAAGAAGGAACCAGTTTCGATTCCATCTTGTGAGGAAACATACTTCTCGAAGTCTTCCCGAATCTCAGGAAAACGTTGGAGTAGTAGTTCGTTAAACTTTTTTGAATCCATCATTTTTTGTCTCCTTTGATTGCGTCTAATAGATCTCCCAATAAAGATGGTAACAATTCTATATCGGGATGGTTCGGATTTTTCTCCAAGATATTTTGGATTTGTCTTGCTCTTTGCTCGGCTTTTATTTGATGGCTTTTGTGGCCGACGGATTTCCCTATTCAAAACCACGGGAAAATAAAAATCTTTTTTAACGAAAAAAGTGTGTGGATTTTTCCGATTTGGCCGAAGAAAAGCCAACTTTTGAGATTTTCGAAAAACCCCTGAATAATCTTCAAGGAAAAAGCGTGAAAAATTTTTGTTGTTTTTTTGGTGATTTATCCCCATTATTTGCCCCGTGAAAATCTTGGCCGTAGGAGCGGGGTATTCACATTCTGTAATTGTCTTTCTTTAGACAAGGGAGGGATGACTATGGATGATGAAACGATCATCAGCTTACGACACGTAAGCAAAGAATTCGACGGGACGACCGTCGTCGATGACTTCAATCTGGAGGTGAGGCGTGGTGAATTCATCACGATCCTCGGACCCTCCGGCTGCGGCAAGACAACGACCCTGCGCATGATCGCGGGCTTTGAGTTGCCTTCCTCTGGGCAGATCCTGCTCAATGGGGAGGACATTTCCTTATTGCCCCCGAATAAGCGCCCGGTCAATACCGTCTTCCAGCATTACGCGCTTTTCCCGCATCTAGACGTCTACGATAACGTCGCTTTCGGTCTCAAGCTGAAGAAGGTCCCCGTCCCCGTCGTCGATAAGCAGGGCCACCCCGTCCTCGACAAAAACGGCCAGCAGAAGATCAAGATGAAGCACCTCTCGGCGAAAGTGATCGACGAGAAGGTCAGCCGCGCCCTCCGCCTCGTCGACCTTGACGAGATGGAAGACCGCGACGTCGGCACCCTCTCCGGTGGCCAGCAGCAAAGGGTCGCGATCGCCCGCGCCATCGTCAATGAGCCCAAGGTCCTCCTTCTCGACGAGCCCCTATCCGCGCTTGACCGCAAGATGAGGAAAGACATGCAGATCGAGCTTAAGGAAATGCATAAGAAGCTCGGCATCACCTTCTTCTACGTCACCCATGACCAGGAAGAAGCCCTCACGATGTCCGACCGCATCCTCGTCATGAAAGGCGGCATCATCCAGCAATGCGGCACCCCCGAAGAGATCTATAACGAACCGGTCAACGCCTTCGTCGCGGACTTCATCGGCGAATCCAATATCTATAACGGCACGATGGTCGGGCCCAAGAAGGTCCGCTTCATCGGGGCGACTTGGGACTGCGTCGATGACTTCCCCCTCAACGAGAAGGTCGATATCGTCGTCCGCCCGGAGGATTTCCTCATCGGCGAGCCCGGCAAGGGCACCGTCGACGGGACGATCGAGAGCAAGATCTTCCAAGGCGTCCATTATGAATTCATCGTCAAGGTCGGCAAAAACGAAGTGGCCTGCCGCGACACCAAAGACCGCGCGGTCGGCGCGACCGTCTCCATCTCCGTGGAGAAGGAGAACATCCAGATCATGCATAAGGAGCTGACCGAGAACGAATACACCGACGCCTGGCTCGACGGCCAGGGCAACGTCTACATCGGCGAAGACCCCTTCCCCGTCAAGACCGAAAAGGCGATCGAAGGCGGCGTCCTCACCGAAGAAGGCTACGTCCTCGACCCGAAGACCGGGAAGAAATATAACCTCAAGGATGCCGACGTCGTCGCCACCGTCCCCTTGGACAAGATCCAGCTTTCCGACGACCTTTCCGCCGGGCACGCGCAAGGCACGATCATCAACCTCGTGTGGATCGGCGACCATTACCAATACATCGTCCGCACCGACGATGACGAGGATTACGTCGTCAATTCCCCCTATGCGTGGAATGAGAACGACCTCGTCTCCATCGAAATCGCGCCGGAGGACATCGCCCTCCGCGTGAAAGGAGGCTTAGATGGCTACCGCGTCGAAGAATAGCCGCGTGAAGCGCTTCTTCGCTTTTAAGCGGAGCTACCTCACCTTCCCCTACGCGCTTTTCCTATTGCTCTTCGTCATCCTGCCGATCCTCATCATCCTCGTCTACGCCTTCACCGAGACGAAGACGAACCTCGACGGCACCGAATCCTTGGTCCCTTCTTGGTCGGCCCTGGTGAATTTCTTCACCTCCCCCACGAAGATCAACGTTTTGGTGGTCTCGCTTTTCTTGGGGATCCTCAATACCCTCGTCTGCCTGCTTATCGGTTATCCGATCGCCTATCTCCTCGCGAATAAGAAGGTCAACACCAACTACGTCTTGGTGATGCTCTTCATCATGCCGATGTGGATCAATTTCGTCCTCCGCACCGGCGCCACCCGCGACGTATTGAATTGGATGGGCATCCGCGGGGGCGACCATCCCTATATCTCCACGATGATCGGCTTGGTCTATAACTACCTGCCTTTCACGATCCTCCCCCTCTACACGACGATGATCAAGCTGGACAAATCGCAGATCGAAGCCGCCCGCGACTTAGGCTGCAACCCCGCCCAGACCTTCCTTAAATCCATCCTCCCGCAGTCGATCCCCGGCATCGTCTCCGCCGCGGAGATGGTCTTCATGCCGACGATGTCCTCCTACGTCATCTCCGACACCCTTTCCGAAGGAAAGCTGACGTTATTCGGGAACATCATCTACCTCAATTTCAGCCAGTCGCAATGGAACGAGGGCTCCTTCATGGCCCTGATCATGTTGGTGCTCATCGTCATCACGATGGTGTCCACCCATAAGCTCCGCGATGGCGAGGAAAGGAGGACCGGAAGATGGTGAAAGCCTCTAACGAAGTGCGCCTGAAGCGCCGCACCCTCCTCACGAAGATCCTCGGCCAGACCTGGATTTGGATCTTCCTCATCCTGATGTATGTGCCGATCCTCGTCCTCATCGCCTCCTCTTTCACCGCGACCGAGGTCATCGGCCAATGGACCGGCTTCTCCTTCAACCTCTTCTTCGGCGGCACGATCGGCGAAGACAAGTATTACGTCGGCCTCTTCCGCGACGCGGAGATCGGCATCGCCCTTGGCAATACGATCATCCTCGCGGTGCTAAGCGCCCTCATCGCCACGGTGCTCGGCACGATCGGCGCGATCGGCGCCTTCTATTCGAAGAAGCGCTGGCGCGGCGTCATCGAGAACACCACGCAGATCCCGGTCGTCAACGCCGAGATCGTCATCGCGCTCTCCCTCACCGTCTTATTCGTCTTCGCGGGGAACTATCTCTTCGCCGGGACGAACATCTTCTCTTTCTGGACTTTATTGATCGGCCACATCGTCTTGGCCCTGCCCTTCGTCTATCTTTCCGTGAAGCCGAAGCTCCAGCAGATGGATCCCGCGCTTTATGAGGCGGCCCTCGACCTCGGCTGCTCCTCTAGGCAAGCCCTCTTCAAGGCCACGATCCCCGAGATCATGCCGGGCGTCGCCTCGGGCTTCCTGCTTTCCATCACTTTGTCCTTGGATGACTTCATCGTCACCGCGTTCACCCGTGGGGCGGGGCTACTTTCCGGGGATAAGACCATCGAAACCCTCTCCACCTTGGTGCAGGCCAAGATCAAGAAGGGCCCGATCCCCCCGGGAATGCGCGCCTTAACGACGATGATCTTCCTCTTCGTCCTTTTGGTGGTCATCGGCATCACCGTCTACCGCAACCTATCGGAGAAGCGGGGTAAACGCCGCCGCGGAAGGGAGTATTAAACGATGAAAAAGAAACTCTCCTCCAAAATCTTCTTCCTCTCCGCTTCCTTAATGGCCGCGGCCTGCCTTTCCGGCTGCGCCACCCCGGCGGACATCGTGATCCACGTCTTCAACTGCGAGGACTATATCGGCCTCGACCCCTTCGTCTATGAAGGCGAAGACGGGGAAGTCGAATACTCCTCCGTCGTCCAAGGCTTCGAGGAATACGAATCCGCGAAGCTCGGGAAGAAGGTCTCCGTCGTCTACGACACCTACGACACCAACGAGACGATGCTCTCTTCTTTGAAGACGGGCCGTTCGAGCTATGACCTCATCGTCGCCTCCGACTACGCGATCCAGCGCATGATGGTCATGGGGCTCCTTCAACCGATCGATTTCACCCGCGTGCCGAATTACGTCGATTACGCCTCCTCTTATCTGACGGGGCAGCTCGACGCCCTCTCCGCGGAGATTCCGGAACGCGATGAGAATGGCCGCCTGACCGGCGAAAGGCTCCCCGCCTCCGTCGGCGATTACGCGCTTGGCTATATGTGGGGGACCTTGGGGATCCTTTATAACCCCGCGAAGATCTCCTCCAGCAAAGGCATCAGCGAGGAGCAGGTCAAATACGACATGGGCTCCTGGCATTCCCTTTGGGATAAGCGTTATAAGGGCGAGATGTCCGTCAAGGACTCGATGCGCGATACCTATTCCGTGGGGATCATGGAACAGTTCTCCGAGGAAATCGAGACCGATTTGGCCACCTCGGGCTGCTTCGACGAGGACTATAACCTCTTGCCCGGCAAGTGGCAGGAGGCCCTCGATTCCTATAATCCCAAACTCACCGACATCTTCAACCGTTGCGACGAAGATTCCGTCCTCCAAGTCAAAAACACCTTGATGAAGCTCAAAGAGAACATCTTCGGCTTCGAGGTTGACTCCGGCAAAGAGGATATGGTCAAAGGCCTCATCGGCATGAACCTCGCCTGGAGCGGCGACGCCGTCTTCGCGATGGACACCGCCGAAGTGACCGGCACCGAGATCTATTACTCGATTCCCAAAACCGGCGGCAACATCTGGTTCGACGGGTGGATGATGACCAAGGACTGCGTTGGGGAACGCCAAGACGTCTCCTATGACTTCCTTAACTGGCTTAACGACCCGCAGGTCGCCGCGGCCAACATGAACTACATCGGCTACACCCCCTACGTCGGCGGATCGATCATCCTCGACCTCGTCCGCGAATGGTATGACCCTCGCATGTACGAAATCTACCAGACCGACGAAGAAGGCGAACTCATCGTGGATGAAAACGATGAATACGTCTACGCCGAAGGGATGAACGAGAACAGCTGGTATACCGTCGATTGGTCGACCTACGAATGGGACACCTATAACCTCACCTACATGTTCGAGGGGACGATGGATGACGAGCTCGCCGATTACGTCGCCGATCCCACTAACCTCGGCGATACCCCGGAGACCAACCCCTATATCTTCTATACCGACGCTTTGGAAGAAGTGGCGGACGAAGCGACGGGGGATACCCTCCTGGCCGGGCGGCAGTTCCTCGCCCAATACCCAGAACAGGATTGGATCCCGAAGCTCGCGATCATGAAGGACTATGGCGAGAACAACAAATTCGTCCTCGCGATGTGGCAAGACGTCAAGGCCAATAACCTCCCGCTGGCCGGGGTCATCGTCTTCGCGGTGATCCTCGTGGCCGCCGCCGTCTTGATCGCCGTCGGCCTGGTCGCGAAGTGGCGCTTCAAGAAGCTCCGCGTCGCCAGGAGAAAAGCCATCAACCGCAACGCCTAAAAACATGAAAGACCTGCGAAATCGCAGGTCTTTTTCTTGTCTGAGCACCCCCGTTAGGTGGGTGCGAGTGAAAACTCCCCGATAGTCGGGGAGTTCGGTCGAACTTATAGTTTTGCCAATTTCGTAAAAG
>ONGB01000047.1:6543-17911 GCA_900317295.1 uncultured Erysipelotrichaceae bacterium | reverse complement strand
CAAAGAGGAATTCGCCCGCATCCAAAAAGCCGGCGAAGAAATCGCGAAGAACTACGACGCCCTCGTCGTCTGCGGCATCGGCGGATCCTATCTAGGCGCCCGCGCCGCGATCGAAGGCATCCAAGGCCTCTATCCCGAACGCAAATTGGAGATCATCTTCATGGGCCAGACCGTCGCCGCGAGCTACGTCTCCCAGGTGATGCGCCACCTGAAAGGCAAGAAATTCGCCATCAACGTCATCTCCAAATCCGGCACCACCACCGAAACCGCCGTCGCTTTCCGCTTGCTCCGCGATATGCTTGTCGAGCAGGTTGGCAAAGAAGCGGCCGCCAAAGCGATCTACGCGACCACCGACAAAGAAAAAGGCGCGTTGCTCGGCTTATCCAAGAAATACGGCTACGAGCGCTTTGTCTTGCCTTCCGACATCGGCGGACGCTATAGCGTATTCACCGCGGTAGGCCTCCTCCCGATGGCCGCCGCCGGCATTGATATCGCCGCCTTCATGGAAGGGGCGAAGCATAGCTACCACGCCTACGACAACGAAGAGCTTAACGCCTGCTATCAATACGCCGTCGCCCGCCACTACCTCTATCAGGAAAAGCATCTGCCCGTCGAGATGTTCGTCACCTATGAGCCGCGCTTCGTCCAGCTCGGCGAATGGTTCAAGCAGCTCTTCGGCGAATCCGAGGGCAAGGACCACACCGGCCTCCTCCCCGATTCGGCGACCTTCACCACCGACCTCCATTCCCTTGGCCAATATATCCAAGAAGGGAGCCCGATCCTCTTCGAGACCGTTCTCTCCGTGGAGAAGCCGGAAGTCGACGTCGCCATCCCGCATGATGAGGATGACCTCGATGGCCTTAATTATCTCGATGGCAAGACCCTCGATTACGTCTCCAAAAAAGCCCATGACGGCACCGTCGAGGCCCACGTCGACGTCGGCGGGGTGCCCAATGTCTTGCTAAGCATCGACAAGATGGACGCCTTCGCGATGGGCGAACTCATGTATTTCTTCTGCCGCGCCTGCGCCATGTCGGCCTATTTGAACAGGATCAACCCGTTCAATCAGCCCGGCGTCGAGGTCTACAAGAAGAACATGTTCCGCCTCCTCGGCAAACCCGGTTATCAAAAATAAGGGGTTTATTCCTTCTCGATCGCCCGTTTTCCCTAAAGGGAAGGCGGGCTTTCTTCTTGGTTAAATTTCGATTGACCGCCCTATTAGGCAATGGTATATTTCTAAAGCGCGTTTTTGGCGCCCCGCGGATGCTTAGCTCAGCGGGAGAGCATCGCCCTTACAAGGCGGGGGTCGCAGGTCCGAACCCTGCAGCATCCACCAAATTTGGGCAAAAACGCGTGCAAGGTCCTAATGTGGGCGAATAGCGAAGTGGCCAAACGCGGCTGACTGTAAATCAGCTCCTTCGGGTTCGGTGGTTCAAATCCATCTTCGCCCACCACCTTCTTGGGGTGTAGCCAAGCGGTAAGGCAAGGGACTTTGACTCCCTGACGCGCTGGTTCGATCCCAGCCACCCCAGCCACGTCCTCCGCTAGCTCAGTGGTAGAGCACTTGACTTTTAATCAAGGGGTCCTGAGTTCGAGCCTCAGGCGGGGGACCATCATCGAAAGAAACGTCCGAGCGATCGGGCGTTTTCTTTTTTGCCCCCTTCTTTCGCCCCTCTTTCTTTGAAAGCGTTTACATTTTCCTCTTGACGAGGATTCCCGACTTGAGAATAATACGCTTGGAAACGATTCCATTTCAGGAGTAAGAGTATGGCCAATCTCTCCTTACGACACATCTATAAAGTATATCCATCCCGTGACAAGGGACCCTCGGTTTTCAAACGCCTTTTCAAGAAGAAAGGCCAGGAAAAGCCGAAAGCCCCCGAGGATTTCGTCGCCGTCAAGGATTTCAATTTGGAGATCCCCGATGGGGAATTCGTCGTCTTCGTCGGCCCTTCCGGATGCGGCAAGTCCACCACCCTTCGCATGATCGCTGGCTTGGAGGAGATCTCCGCCGGCGAGCTCTATCTCGATTCCAAACTCCTCAATAACGTCGACCCCATGGACCGCGATATGGCCATGGTTTTCCAAAATTACGCCCTCTACCCCCACCTCTCCGCCTATGACAACATCGCCTTCGGCCTTAAGATGCGAAAGATCGAAGAACCCTCCCTCGACAAAGAAGGGAAGCCGCTCCTCGATAAAAAAGGCAATCCGAAATTCCATAAGCGCCACCTCAACAAAGAAGAGATCGACGTGAAGGTTCAATGGGCCGCGGAAATCCTCGGCATCAAGGAACTATTGAAGCGCAAGCCGGGCGAGATGAGCGGCGGCCAGCAGCAGCGCGTCGCCTTAGGGCGCGCCATCGTGCGCGGGCCGAAGCTCTTCCTCCTCGATGAGCCCTTGTCCAACTGAGACGCCAAACTCCGAACCTCGATGCGTTCGGAGATCGTCAAACTCCACCAGAAACTGAAAACCACCTTCATCTACGTCACCCATGACCAAGTCGAGGCCATGACGATGGGGACGATCATCGTCGTCATGAAAGACGGTGTGGTCCAGCAGGTCGATAAGCCCACCAACGTCTTCGATTACCCGAGCAACACCTTCGTCGCCGGCTTCATCGGCACCCCGCAGATGAACTTCTTCAACGTGCGCGCGAAAGGTAATAAGGATAAGCTCGATGTCGTTTTCGAAAACGGCGAGACCCTCTCCTTCGACGTCAAGAAGATGCGTCCGATCGAGGAACGTTACCTCGACGGGGAAGAACACGCTTTGACCCTCGGCATTCGCGCCGAGCACATCGCCCTTTCCGATAAGGGGCTATCCACGATCCTTTCGATTTATGAGATCCTCGGCTCGGTCACCCACCTATTCGTCCACCTCGACGGCTTCGATAAGGATTACATCGTCTCCGTCAATGAGCGCGCCGGCTTCCAGTCCGGGGACACGCTCCATCTGGCGATGCCCGAAGAGAAAATCCATCTCTTTGACGCGGAAACCGGGGATTCGATCCTCGGGGGAGGAGAGGATAAATGAATCGCCTATTTGCCTTATTCGCCTCGCTTGGCCTTACTTTGACTGCCTCGCCGGCCATTCAGAAAAAAGCCCTCGATCCGGTTACGTTGAAAGGGGAAGGCGACGCTTTTGCTTATTCGAGCCAAGTCTACGGGGCTGAGGAATCCTTCGTCTATACCGCCCAGATCGACTTCCGTTCCGGGCAGGCGGCCGCGCTTTCTTTCGGCGGAAAAGAGGGGGAGCGTTGCTTTGTTTTCAATATCGACCGTTACGAAAATAGGACGAAATTGCTCTATTTCCATCAGGTCGATGGCAGCCGCGTCGCCACCGAGCTTCGCAGCGAATATTACATCGGCAACGACAAAGTGACCGAAAGCGAGCTTAACGTCATCCGCCCGAAGGTCCGCGAATGCCCGCAATATCACCTCAAGGTCGTCCTCACCGTCGAAGAAGGCCACGCCTACGCCGAATGCTTCATCGACAACATCAAGCGCTTCGGGGTCGACGAGAAGATCGATCTGAACGCCCTTAGTTCCGACTGGGACTATGAAGGCGGGGCGCTAGGCTATAACGTCTTCGCCGCGGAAGCGACCTTCTCCGAGCTCACCTATGGGAAAAGCGATTACGCTTATTACACCGAGCCCTACCGCAACCAATACCACTATTCGCAATTCGCCCATTGGAACAACGACCCCAATGGCCTCGTCTATTACAAAGGCTATTACCACCTCTATTATCAGACCCACCCCTACTCCCAATATTGGGACCATATGTATTGGGGCCACGCCAGGAGCAAAGACCTCGTCCACTGGCAAGAGCTTCCCTATTGCCTTTTCCCCGATGACGGGACGCAGGGCGTCGGGCTAGGCGTCGGCTATGCCTGGAGCGGCATCGCGATGGTTTACCATCCCGGCATGTCCGCCGCCATCGACGAGAAGAATTGGTTCCCTAATGGCGGGGGCGAAGGGTTGCTTGGCTATTACACCCGCGACGGGGCGGCCCAGGACCAAGTCATCATCACCTCCGACGACGGGGGCATGACCTGGACGAAGCGCCAACACATCTCTCAATACCTCATCCATCCCGGGGAAAAATGCGATTGCCGCGACCCCTCGATCTTCTCTTTGGAAAAGGATTCCAGCGGCAAGACCACCCGTTGGGGCATGGCGTTATCCGGCGGCACCCAGAACCAATTCTGGTTCCTCACTTCCACAAACCTCCTCGATTGGAGTTACGCGGGGGGCTATGGCTATACTTGGCCCGAATGCGTCTCCGTCTATTCCTTGAAGGATAACCGCGGGAGCACCCGTCACTGCCTCGTCGTCTCCAGCCGCACCTACGCCGTCGGCTACGTCGGCTATAACGGGATGACCCAGCAAGTCTTCTTCACCCTTCCCGATGGGCGCGATTATTCCGCCGTCGGGGAAAGCTATTTCAAGAAAGCCGACCAGGCCTTGGATTCCTATGCGGGCCAGGGTTTCTATATCGATGACGAAGCCAGCGCATATTATGGCAAGACCATCGCAATCAACTGGAATTTCGGGATGCCTGATGTCGCCGAGTCCGGCCTCTATCCGCAGGTCCGCCACCCCTGGAACGGGGGCATGACGATGCCTGTCGAGCTTGGCCTCATCGACGAAGGGGGCGATTTCTCCCTCACCCAGAAGCCGATCACCCTCGATAACGACGCCTTCGAAAAGACGAACATCGTTTCGCTTTCTAACGAAGCCGTTTCCAGCGAAAACGACGTACTGGGGTCGGTGAATTCCCATGTCATTGAACTTAGCGCCCAAATCGATAACCCCAACGAAGAATCCGTCGAATTCCGCATCGCCCAAAGCGATGACGAATACACCGCCTTCGGCTGGAATAAGGAAGACGGGTATTATCTTGACCGCCGCCACACCTCGACCGCGGGGATTTCCTTCCAAAAATTCTATAGCTCCAAATTCGCCACCAACAAAGGCGACGGGAAGAACCTCGACTTCTATGCCCTCTCCGACAATGGGTGTCTAGAGCTATTCTGCGATGATTTCCGTTACGCCTTCTACGCGAATACCCTCGCCGCCCCCTACTCGATCGGGGCCGAGCTCGTCAATAGCGGCGACATCACCCTCACCTCGCTTTCCGTCAACGAAATCGGCTCGATCTGGCATAAAGACGCCGATCTAGAAGAAGGGATCCTATATCTTGATCAAGATGACCTCTCCCTCGATTTGTCGCTATGCCAAAGCAAGGACGTCCACGTCTATTCCTCCAACCATGAGGAAATCTCCTATGAGCTTGTTTCTGGGGAAGGCGTCATCGAATATGAGCCCATCAAGAAGGGTGTCCGCATCACCGCGAAAGAAAACGGGGAAGCCGAATTGCGCGCCGTTTCCGCGAGCCAGACCCGTTCGATCTACGTCCACGTCAACGAAGCCGAGATCGATTGCGATTATCCGTTAGTTGCTTCCGGGGTCAAATCCGGAACCTGGCGCAAATCCGACGAAGGCCTTATCGGCGCTATGCGCGGCGGGGACGGCTACTACGTAAGCCCCGCCATGGCCTCCGATTTCTCCTATTCCGCCTCCTTCTCTCTTGAGGCCACCGCGGCAGGGTTGCTGGTCCGCGCGAAAGAAGACCTAAGCGACTTCGTGATGTGCAACCTCGACGCGAAGGAGAGAATCGTCAAGGTCTTCACCCCGCATGGCGAACTTGCCCGCGCTTCCGTCGAGCTTTCCTCTTTGGAGGATATCGAATACTCCGTGAGCCTCCTTGGCAATGAACTGGACATCTCCCTCAACGGCAAAAAAGCGCTGCATGCCTCCCTTCCTTTCTCCACCTCGACCGCCGGATACCTCGGCCTCAACGTCTTTGACGGGCAGGCGATCTTCGACCGCATCCACCTTGCCAAATCCGATTACGAATACGATGGACAAAGCGATCTCGTCATCGAAAACGAAGGCGGGCAACGCGTCATCGCGCTTTATAACCAAACTTTGAAGAATACGCGCGTTAACCCGCAGTTCTACCACGTCGAAGAGGAGACCCTCGTCATCGCGAAAGCCTATTTCGAAACCCTCCATCATCCCGAGGGCGCCTACCACTTCTACGCCATGCGGGAAGGCACCGCGATGACCTTCACCGTCCTCATCAGCGACGTTTCCTATAGCGAATTGCCGGATATGAACGTCCAAGAAGGCCTAGACGCCATCGTCTTCGTTGGCGGCAGGGAAATCACTTCGCTCACCGTCAACGGCGCCGCTTTGGAAGGTTATTTCGTCAAAGATTCCTGCCTGCGCATCCCCGCTTCCGCGTTAACGAAGGAAGATAACCTCGTCTCCATCAACGGGGGCGCCGCCTTCCACATCCACGTGATCCCGCTGCCTAGCGCGGCCTAATCGGAGGTGAAGATAGAATGCAGAAAGTCACCATCACCGACGTCGCCCGCAAAAGCGGATACGGGGTCGGCACGGTCAGCCGCGTGATCTCCGGGGACAAATCCGTCAAGGATTCCACCCGCGACAAGATCAACAAAGTGATCGCCGATCTCCATTACGTCCCCAACGTCAACGGGGCGCGCCTAAGGAAAAAGCATAGCGGCGTCATCGCCGTCATGGTCCCCGTCATCAACCACCCCTTCTTCGCCGAATTCGTCGAGCAAGTGGAGGAGATCGCCGACAAAAACGGCTGCTCCCTCCTGCTCGTCACCTCGCAGATGAACAAAGAGAAAGAGGCGGAGATCCTCAAGAAGATCCGCCAACGCGAGATCGACGGAGCGATCTTCGTCACCCACTACCAGCACGATCAGGAAGAGCTCGAGGGCTGCCCCTTGGTCTCCATCGATCGCCATCTAAGCGACGAAATCCCGCTGGTGTCCTCCGACAATTACCAAGCCACGAGGAAAGCCCTAGAAACCCTCTATGCCCATGGGGCGAGGCGCATCGGCTTCCTCGGCACCGAGCCAAGCGTCGAATCCGAAGTCTCGTTAAGGAAACAAGCCTATGATGACTTCGTCAAAGAAAAGGGCCTGCCCTCCCTCGACAAATGGGAAATCGTCGACCACGGAAAAGAAGGCGAACTCGTCGCTTCCTTCTTGAAGGAATGCTCGAACCTCGACGCGGTATTCGCCTCCAACGCCATCGTGGCCACCCTCTTCCGCAAAGCCGCGCTCGCCCAAGGCATCCGCTTCCCGGAGGATTGCGAGCTGATCTGCTATGACGGGGTGTCCCCGGTCTGGGGAGACGGCTCGATCTCCTGCCTCCGCCAAGACATCCAAGCGATGGCGGAAACCTCCTTCCTCCTCCTGCAAGACCTCATCGAGGGGAAGAAAGTGAAAGCCCGCAACATCATCCCCACCCAAACGATCCTCGGCCAAACGACCCGGAAATAAAGAAAGGAAATAAATAACCATGAAAACCAAAACTCTGCTTCTCCTCGCCTTCCCCCTCTTACTTACCGCCTGCGGCTGGGGAAGCGGGAATGACGAATATTCCTTCGAAAGCGTTTCCCTTGATGAATCCGACTCCATCAGTGCCTCCTATTCGGGTGGCAAGCAGACCCTCCACGCGATGTTCCATGTCGATTTGGACACCGCGGAAGGCCAGGCCTATAAGAAACGCATCGACGCCTTCAACCAAGTCTATGCGTCCACTGGGCTCCGCGTCGTTCCTGAATTCATCAACCGCAACGCCGGCGGCACCGACTACGAAACCGTCCTCATCACCAAGCAAATGGACGGTTCCTTGCCCGATCTCATCACCATCGATTCCCCCAACTGCGGCCGCTACGCCGATGCGGAATTGATCGTCGACGTCTCTGACGCCTTCTCCGAAAGCGAGGTTGGAGACTTCCTTACCCTCAATACATATCAAAACCGCATCTACGCCGTCCCCGTCCAGGAATCTAGCGCCGGCTTTTTCTATAATAAGAACATCTTCCGCGCGGCCAATATCGATGTGTCCGCCTACACCGTCGAGAACCCCTGGACCTTCGAGCAATTCAAGGAGGTCTGCGCCAAATTGAAGACCTATGGCACCATGCCCGTTGACATGCGATTGGACGCGACTGGCGATGAGACCGCCACTTATCTGCTTTATTCCTTCATCCATGCGGCCGGGGGCAAATTCCTTTCCGATGACGGTTTGACCGCGACTGGCTATTTCAACTCCGCCTCCTCCAAGCGCGGCTTCCAGTTCATCAAAGACCTCATCGACGCCGAGTACACCTCCTATCGCATTCAGCCCCAAGACTTCTTCACCGGCAAGGCCAGCATGTATCTCTCCGCTGGATGGACGATTCCTGAGCTTGACAGCAAATTCCCGCAGCAATTCCCCAACCGCGATTCTTGGGGCCTTCTTCCCTATCCTAAGGATGTCATCCGCGCCTCGGCGACGGGTTCTTGGTCCTATGCCGTCACCAATAACGGCGTCGAGAACAAAACCGGGGCCATCGAGCTATTGAAATGGATGAGCTCGACCAATTCCTGCAACACCGTCGCTAAGGCGACCGGCATGGTCCCCGTCCGCAAATCCTGCGAAACCCCTCAAGGCGAGCCAGAGCAGATGCTATTTAAGCAGCTCGAGCAAACCGGCATCGAGCGCCCGGTCACCATCGGCTATCCCGAATTCACCCTTGCTTTCAGCAACATGATCTACAAGCTCCGCAACAACACCGTCGACGCTATCATTGATTCGGTGACCAGCAGTCTTCAGCAGGGGCTTGACCTCCTCAAATAAAAGCCCGCGGAGATAAAGAATGCTCGAATCTGCGTTGATCATATTCGCGGTCTTCGCCCTCGTATTCGGCGTCGTGGTTTTCCTTGATGTCCAAAAAGCGAGGAGGCACGGGGAAAAATATCATTTCCGCCAGGCGCTCACCGCGGCGCTATTCCTGTTGCCGGCCTGCGTTTTGGCGTTCCTTTTCATCCTGTTGCCAATCCTATATTCCCTTGGCTATTCCTTCACCGATTACGATCTATTGAAATGGAAACGGACAACCTTCGTCGGATTCGACCAGTTCGCCGAGGTCTTTAAAAACATGTTCTCCGGCGGCAAATTGACGATGGCGCTCAAAAACACGGGCATCTTTGTCGTTTTGGTCGTTCCCTTGCAAATCGGGCTGGCGCTGCTGCTTGCTCTTTTCTGCAACGTCAAGGCCAAGGGCAACGTCATCTTCAAGATCTGCTTCTTCATCCCGGTCGCGGTCTCCTTGGCGGTCACTTCCTACCTATGGCTGCAATTGCTTAGCCCCGCGGAGACCGGATTCCTCAATTCCATCTTCGCGCTATTCGGCATACCGGCCCAAGATTTCCTCAATGATCCAAACCAAACGATGCTTTGGATCGTTTTGGTCTCGGCCTGGCAAGGCGCCGGCTATCAGATGCTCATCTTCCTCTCTGCCCTTACCGGCATTAAGAAAGAGCTTTACGAGGCTGCTCGCATGGATGGCTGCAACGCCTTCCAACGCTTCCTAAAGGTCACTTTGCCAGGACTACGCCCGACGATGCTATATGTCCTCATCACCGTCTTCATCGGAGCCTGCCGCATCATGGTCCAGCCGATGTTGATGGTCAAAGGCTATCAGGACAATAACGTCACCCTAAGCTACTACATGTACCAAGAAGGCTTCAGGCTTAGCCACGTCGGCTATTCCTCCGCGGTCGCTTTGCTGATGACCCTCGTCATCGGGACGATCACCTTGATTCAACGCAAATTATTGGGAGGGAAGAGCAATGACCGATAAGAAAGTCCGCGCCCTCATTCAAGACGAGGAGGTTGCCATCGTCAAAAAGCCCCATCGCAGCATCTACGGCAAGATCATCTATTATGTCTTAGGCGCCGTGATGTCCTTGGGTTTCATTCTCCCTGTCCTTTACATGTTCGCTGCCTCGACGAAACCGCTAGAGACGATCTACCAGCATGCCGGGACCCCAATGATGTTCCTCCCCGATTTCTCCAACATCGGCCACATGTTCGATAACTATGGCCTGTTATTCACCAAATACAAAGTCGGGCAATACGCGCTCAACAGCCTCCTATATGCCGCGATTTCCATCGTATTGAACATTCTGATCAACGGGCTGGCCGCCTACGCAATTTCCAAACTTCGCTTCCCAGGCAAACGGTTCTTCAATTTTATCATCATGTTCCTGATCATCGTCCCGGTGGAGACCTCGATCATCCCGCTATTGTCAATCGTTAAAAACTTGTTGGGGATCAAAGGGGCGTTCTCGCTTCTGGCGATCATCCTCCCCGCTTCCATCTCGGTCTTCAACATCTTCCTATTCATCCAATTTTTCTCCTCGATTCCCAAGGCCTTCGAAGAGGCCGCAAGGCTAGACGGGGCGAGCACGATTCAGATCTTCTTCAAGGTCATCTTGCCCTTGTCTAAGCCCATCATCGCTACCGTCGCCGTCTTCTGTTTCATCGGCGTATGGAACGATTATCTCTGGCCGACGATGGTACTCGCAGATAGGAGCATGTGGCCGATCCAGGCGGCGCTAACGACCATCAAAGCCACCCCAGGCATCGAGGAAGGACAGATCATGGCTTCCCTCGTCGTCACTTCCATCCCCATCTTCATCGTTTATATCGCCGCCCAGAAATACATCGTCAAGGGGTTCGGCGCAGGAGGACTCAAAATATGAAAAAACACGTTCTGACCGCACTGTTCATCCTCGGGGTCGCCACTTTGGCCTCCTGCGGGCAAAAACCCGCGCGCCACTCCTCAAGCCCCAGCGGCTCTTCCTCCTCCTCTTCTTCCGTTTCCTCTTCCGAAGAACCGGTCCTAGAAGGCCCTTTCCTCGATTTGGATTTCGATGAGCACGAAGGCCCTTATATCCATAACGCCGCCAATGGCTCGCGCTATTACGTCGATTACGTCTTCAACGAAACCCATGCCGCGGAGATTTTCAAGGCGCCTAGCGATCCGCTTTACCGCACCGGCGTAGGCGAAGAAGGAAAATCTCTTTATCTCGATGGCTTCAGCAATAAGATCGCGATCCGCGACGAAATCGTCGACGGGGACAAGATAACGATGTCCGCCTGGATCGCCCCGCGCGGCTACGAAAACCTCGGTTGGTATGGCGGAGCTGGGGCTGGGTCGAGGCGGATGACCTCCATCATCAACCAGGGCAATATGGAATTAGGCGAAGGGTTCACCTTCGGCTATAGCTATCTCGGCGAATGGGGCATCCAGATCTTTCTCCACAACACCGAGACCGGCGAAGACATCTACAAAGTCGTCACCGACCCCCATCACCTCCTCACCCTATACGAATGGAACCACATCGCCGTGAGTTTCGACGGCACGACCGGTTACCTTGCCCTTTTCTATAATGGGAACGCGGCCTACGAGACCATTCTTCCGG
>ONGB01000047.1:0-6535 GCA_900317295.1 uncultured Erysipelotrichaceae bacterium | reverse complement strand
ACTGCGCCCCGCAGACCGAAAACGGCTGCGACCGTCAGATGCCGGCCGGCCTTATCGATAATGTCCGCATGTGGCGCGATTCGCTTTCCCCGCGGGATATCCGCGAGGAATACCGCCGCGGCTTCCGTAGTGGCGACCACCCCTCCCTCGCCTTTGAGGAAGTACAGATCGACCGCGCCCAGTATGAGGGCGATAGGTACCGCGCCATCTACCATGGAGTCCCGCCCGGAGTTTGGATGAACGAGCCTCACGCCCCGATCTATTACAAGGGGATGTACCACCTTTTCTATCAACACGACCCGATTGGGCCGTACTGGAGCCAGATCCGTTGGGCGCATCTCGTGTCCCCCGACATGCTTCATTGGGTCGCCGTCAAAGACGCGGTCGTCCCCACCCCGGGTGTCTGCCCCGACGGCGTATGGACCGGCGGCTCGGTCATCGGCCCTGATGGAACCCCTTGGCTTGCCATAACGGCTGGGCTTACCCCCGAACAGACCACCTGGACCTTCCAAAACATCGCCTACGCCCACTGCGTGGATCCCGATGATCCCTATCTCACCGACTGGGTGGTTGAAGACCGCGTTTCCTTGACACAGCCTGCCGACGATAGCCAAGGCGAGCGCCACCAGTTCCGCGACCCCTTCGTCTGGTATGACGACGAGGAGAAGCTCTATTACATGCTCGTCTCCACCTCGATCCCCAACGCCGGCGGGAGTGCGAACATCTACACGTCCCCGGACATGCGCGATTGGGCGCATCACGGCTACGTTTATGAATGCGACCTAGGCCGCTACCCCGAACAGGGCGAGCATTGGGAATGCGTCGTTATGCTTCCCATCAAGAGCAAGGATGGTTCCATCCAAAAATGGATCCTCTTTGATTGCCCTCAATATCTCAATCCCGATTTGTTCGTAGTCGACTGCCTCTACTGGGTCGGTCAATTCGACAAGAAAACCTGCCGGTTCATACCCGATGACGACAAGCCGAGATATTTCGATCTCGGAAACGGCATCTATACCGGCCAGACGGGCTTCTGCTACCGCACTGAGGAAGACATCCGTAACGGCAAAACCCGCTACGAAGATGGACGCACCATCCTCTTTGCCCTTGCCCAAGGCAAAGACCCCTCCACCTACCATAACCGCATGGCCGGCTGGGCTCATTCTTTGGCGATGCCCGTCGAGCTGTATTTGGATAACGACGGCACCACCGTCCTCCGCGAGCCGATCAAAGAACTCGAATCCATTTATGAAGATACCATCTTCGAATATAGCGGCGACCCGCTTGACGCCGCGGCGATGAATGAGCGCCTCTCTTCGACCCACGGAGACGCGATGGAAATCAAATGCCACGTCTCCTTGAATCCGAGCAAAGACAATTACAAAGGTGGGTTGTACGTGCGCTACAACCCCAACGGCACCCAAGCCGTTTGTGAGAAGACCGGTTTGACTTTCTCGAAGGACAGGTTCGTCATCGACCGTTCGGAATCGACGGTCCTCGATTACGTCAAGCGCGGCGACTCCAACCCTTATATATATGGAAATCAGCGCGAATTCGATCTTCGTATCCTGATCGACCATTCGATTGTCGAAGTCTATATCGATAACAGAATCACCTTCACCACCCGCGTCTATCCGAAATACGGCAATAGCGACTATCTCTCTTTCTTCGATGACGGGGCGGGCATCAAGGTGTCCGAAATGAGCGTCAAGACCTTTGGCAGCGTCTATTTCGACGAAACGACCCCGAGTTATTTCGGCAACACGGGAAACCTAGAATGAGGGAGGAAACGAAGATGAAACGCAATTTGAAACAAAACATTCTGCTATTCTCGAGCCTCCTCCTCCTTTCTTCCTGCGCCCAGGGAGCGGGGGTGA
The DNA here is from genome assembly GCA_900317295.1 of uncultured Erysipelotrichaceae bacterium. Classification (GTDB taxonomy): domain Bacteria; phylum Bacillota_I; class Bacilli_A; order RFN20; family CAG-826; genus Alloenteromonas. The sequence continues at coordinate 4,658 of ONGB01000047.1, read as the reverse complement.
ATGCCTTAGAGGAAGGACAGGCGCCTAGCGCCCTCCTAAACGGGGGCTTCGAATCTTCCGACCTCCAAGGCTGGACCATCGAATATGGCGACGCCTTCTCCGATGATTCGGTTTCTTCCGTGAGGACCTTCTCTTACGATTATGATCCTCAGCGCACGGAAATCCCCGTCAACCAGACTGGGAACTGGTATCTTTCCGGCAAAGGCTTCGATGGGCGGCACACCTTCCGCCGAACCGGGGCGATCCGCAGCCAAAAATTCACGATGCCGCAAGAAGGCACCATCACGATGAAGCTCGCTGGCGCCTCTCGCCGCACCGGCAAAGGGCCAGAAGCCGGATGGAAAGATGATCGCGGGCTTTGCTACGTCGGCGTCTACACCGCGAAAGACGACCGCATGGTCGCCAGGATCACCAACGATTATTTCATCGAGCACACGAGCGATTTCGTCGACATCGCCAAATATAAAAACGGTTCCTACGCGACGGATAATTTCATTGAATACACCGCTTACCTATTCAATTACATTGGGGAAGAGATGTATATCCGCATCGTCGACGAGGACCGCAGCACCTATTATGGCTATATCTCCGTCGACGATATCCGCATCGGCGATGCGGCAGCCCAGCCTCAGGGCACCTATTACGTCAAATCCCGCGACTATGTCGAAGACGTCGAGGCCCCCTCGATCTACGAAATCAAAAACGGCGGCTTCGAGACCGGCTCGTTGGCCGGATGGGAAGTCCTAGACGGCCTCGCCTTCTCCCATGAGGGCGTCAACCCCGAATCCACGTGGTGGAACGAATGCCTGACCTATCACCGCGAAGGGAATTACCATTACGGGCATTATCTCCCTTCCGCGACCGGAAGGATGCGCTCAAGCGAATTCGTCCTCGGGGGATCGGGATACGTTTCCTTTAAGCTCGGCGGCTGCAAGGACAATAATCTCACCTACCTCTCCTTCTTCGTCAAAGACGGAGAAAAGGCCTACGAAGTCGCGCGCTATAGCAACCGCAAATACTGGAATTTCCAGTTCCCCTTCATCGCTAACGGGATGAAGCTCCTCAACATGATCCAATACGTCGCCGACCTCACCCCTTATATCGGGAAGACGATGTACATCGAAGTCGTCGACCGCAACGCAGACGGCGACGACCTCGGGGCGATCACTCTCGACGCGATCCAGACCTACCACGAGGAAAAACCCGGCTTCTATAACGTCGACCATTACCAAGCCATCTCGATGATCTCCCCCGAAATCGAGATCGAAAGCGAATATCAGGTCGTCAACGGCACCTTCGAGAAAGGCGACCTGACTGGCTGGACGACGAGCTGGGAAAATGAATCTTCGCGCATCGGCTACGTCACCGACGCCTATGGCTGGTGGGATGAAGGCTTCCCCTATAACCGGAAGGGGCAATATTGCTTCACCGGCGTCTCCGACGAGGGCAATACGGGCTATCTCCGTTCCTCGAATTTCAAAGTCGGCGGCATCAACAAAATGAGCTTCCTCTTAGGCGGCGGGCGCGATCCGCGTCTATGCTACCTTTCCGTTGTTGACGCGGAGACCGACGAAGAGCTCGCCCGTTATGGCAACCGCCACTTCCACGACATCGATACCGCCCTGATTAACCGCGGCTCCAACTTGCTCAACATGGTGCAATATATCGCCGATCTAAGCGCCTTTGAGGGCAAAGAGGTCTACCTCAAGCTCGTCGATAACGCGACCGCGGCCTGGGGCTTGCTCTCCGCGGATAGCTTCATCACCTATTACGAAGACGAGGCGAGCCTCCCTGAAGGCTACCCGGCCATCGATATCCTCCCGAAGGAGGCGATCGGCGAAGAAAACGGCTACCAGGTCCTTAACGGCGACTTCGAAACCGGCGACCTGACCGGCTGGACGCTATTTTCCAAAGGCGAAGGCCAAATCGGCGACATCGGCTTCGACGAAGTCTGGTGGCACGAATGGTATAGCTTCAACATGGAAGGCTATTACTTCTTCTCCGGCATGAGCGGCGCCGAAGCGGCGAAAGGGAGCCTTACGAGCTCTAGCTTCACCGTCGGCGGCCAAAACAAGATGAGCTTCCGCCTCGGCGGCGGGGGCAATCCGGCCCTATGCCACGTTGATTTGATCGACGCGGAAAGCGAAGAAGTGCTCGCCACCTATACCAACCACATGTTCCAAGACCATATGGCGCGCCGCTACTACTATACCGGCGAGCCGATCGACCTAGCCAAAGACGGCGTCTACATGGCCAACATGGTCACCTATCTCGCCGATTTAAGCGAATTCGCGGGCCGCTCGGTCAAGATCCGCCTCGTCGACGAGGCCGAAAACGGATGGGGTTTCCTCTTCGCGGATAGCTTCGTCACCTATTACGAAGAGGGGGCGAGTTTGCCGGAGGGTTACGTTGCCCGTTAAGGTTCATTCTTATGCCTACTTTCCGACCCAAACACCACATCACCCCCAAAAAGGGATGGATCAACGATCCCAATGGTTTCGCCTACTTTCAAGGCCGCTACCACATCTACTGCCAATATAACCCCTATGACACGAAATGGGGGCCGATGCACTGGCTCCATTTCGCCTCCGATGACCTCCTCCATTTCGAGGAGCTAAGCGAGGTGATGAAGCCCGACCAACCCTACGACCATGAGTTCGGATGCTTCTCTGGCTCGGCCATCGAGAAAGACGGGAAGCTATACGTCCTCTATACGGGGGCGGTCGCGGAGCATCAAAGGCAGTGCCTCGCCATCTCCGAAGACGGGCAGACCTTCACGAAATACGAGGGCAACCCCATCATCGATGAGAAGAATCTGCCGGAAGGCTACCTCATCAAAGACTTCCGCGATCCAAAGGTCTTCGAGAAAGACGGGATGTATTACGTCTTGCTCGCCTGCCGGCACGAAGGCGGGTATTCCTCGATCTTGCTCTATAGGAGCCTCGATCTTTTCCATTACGAGTTCGTCTCGGTCGTCAAGAGCTTCCCCTACTGCCAAAAAGGCGGGATGGTCGAATGCCCCGATATCCTTTTCGAGGGGGATAAATGCGCGTTGCTTTATTCGCTTCAGCACCCGAAGGTTGAAGGCGTCGACTTCCAAAACGATTTCACGATCGCCTATACGGTCGGATCCTTCGACCTGGAAAAAGGGGTTTTCACCCCCTTGGGGCAAGAGCATGAGCTCGACAAGGGCTTCGATGCCTATGCCACCCAAACCCTATCCAAAGACGGGAAGAATTACCTCGTCGATTGGCAGTCTTGCTGGGGGGTCAACTACCCTAGCGCCTCTGAAGGCTATGTCGGGCAGCTTTCACTCATCAAGGAAGCCCATATCGAAGGCGACCGATTGAAACTAAGCTTTCTCCCCGGAACCAAGACCGCCCGTTACCGCGTCAAGGTAGAAGAAAATCAGGCTTCGCTGTGCCTCAATAACCTCGAGATCCGTTTCGACAAGAAAAATAGCCGCGTCACCTTGCTTCGCCTCGGGATGGAGGAAGAGGTCATCGACGAAGAAAAGAATCCCGTCGACACGCGCTTCTTCACCCTCTCCTTCCTCGAGGAAGTGGAAATCGAATGCTCCTATGACCATAGCTGCGTCGAGCTACGCTTCCAAGGGGGCGAGGCGTTTGCGTCGCTACTTAACTATCAAAGAAAATATGAGGAGGATATATCGATCAAGACGAATGGATGCCGCATTATTGACGATTGAAAATCACACGCGCGTACGCGATAATATCGTGTAAGCGCTTTCTAAAAGAAAGGAAACACACATTTCATGAAAAAAGCACTATTGACTCTATCCTTGCTCAGCCTCGCCGGCGCAGCCGCCTTCGGCGTCTCTTCCCTCATCTCCGGCAAAACCGCCCTTGAAGTGAAGGCCGACGGTGATCCCGTGACCTACATCGCGATGAGCGCCGATGCTTTTACCAACGAAACCGACGCCTATCGTTTGGGACAATTCGCTCCTACCTCCCGTACCTATTGGGAAGGTTGGTCTTTCGACGCCCTCGACACCTTCTTCTGCGGCGAATCTATGGAAGGCGAAACTGGAACGCTTGAACTGAAATCCTGGACTCAATTTACCCAATACATCTATTTCCAATGGGGCGCCGCGGGAACCGCGGATCAATACTTGGAATTCATTTGCACCAACACAACTGCTAAAGAGGGCGAACAGTATTATCAACATGAATACAAAGCTGAACACCGCAACGACACCCAAGTCGACAACAAACTGTTGGTCCGTTATTTTGAGATTCCCGATGACGAATATGCCAAATTAGGCGGCGACAATGGTTTCTCCATGACGATTAAGTTGCACGATAACGGAGGTGATGGCGGTTATAAATTCCACTCTTTTGGCTGGCTTCACCCCAATCAGACCAAAGAACAGGTTGGAGATGCCATGCGTTTCTATCTGAATCACCTGAATCAAAACCTTGCCAATTACGAGGTCGATGCGCGCAACCGGATACAACATCATTATTTCACTAACGCCTATTTGAATAAGGTTTTCTATTCCGCTGCCTCCGATATCTCTGACGGTTTCGACTCCCAGAGCGATTTCATCAATAGGAGGATGATTTCATGGCAAAGGCACATTTTGACCGTACTAAGCCGCATGTAAACATCGGCACCATCGGCCACGTAGACCATGG
>ONGB01000054.1 GCA_900317295.1 uncultured Erysipelotrichaceae bacterium | reverse complement strand
AGATATGCCCAGGCACCGGGGTATTTAGCCGACATTACATCAGATGGGATGAGGGCTCCATTTGGATAATATGGGTAGATAATTAGTTTGTCGGTGGTTGGCTTAACATAACTAGTAAGCTTTTTTTCATCCCCAACCGGCTTAAAGTACGGCTTGAGTATGGATTTCTCAACACTAAATGTAACGCCATCAACCTTAAAATAGACATGTGAAAGAGACTCGCGAATAATATCCTTCTTTTCAAACCAATAGATGTGGTTCGGCCTTTCGGCAGATGTCTGAATGCCATTAATTGGAACAAGCACTTCCGTTAGAGGGACGAAGCGTTTACCAGGGCGGCAGAATTGTTCACCAGTAATCCATTGGCCTCCCGGTGGAAATTGCGTGTATGGGATTTTTAATACCGGTGATCTAGATAGTGACGCAGGCAAGGAATCGAACAATTGATATTCGAAAGCGGGAACGCCGGAATACGCTTTTTTTGACAAAAATGTCAAACAAGAATAAATGGTTTTATCGTCGAAGAGCTGGGTTGACCCGTAATCAACGATTTTAATTTGCGCTACAGAACTTGTGATGAAGACTCTCAAATCAAGCGCAGCATCATTTTTTAAAAATTTGTTCGGAACAATAAAGCCGGCATAACCATCTTTATCCATAAGCTTTATGATTCGCTCGATGAAACAAAAATACTTATCAAATTGTTTTTTAGCAGTTTGAAAGACCACTTTATATGTCGGCAGTTCAATAGACGGAAGGAAATTTTTCATGTCCTCGGTTTTCATATATGGCGGATTGCACACAATGCACGAGAAGCGCTTGCCGCCATTAATGGACGACCAATCGAAAGGATTAACCGCAAGCAATTCAGATGGATAAACACTTGCCGGCAGATCCCGCCTCGAAATAAGCGTGTTGCCACACATAACATTGTTCGATAATGTGGGAAGGGCAATGCTTAAAGGACCTAGCGAAGCATAATTTTCATCTTCCAAGACTTTGATTAGCAAAGAAAACTTTGTGACTTCGCATGCCTGTATATCAATATCTACTCCATACAGGCAATTGGTAACGATCTTGATTTTGTTCTGCAAGGATAACTTGAGATTTCCATGGGCACCCATCTCGCACCCTTTACCAAGACGAAGCAGTTTTTCGGAAATCCTGTCGAATAGAGATTCAAGAAAAATACCAGAACCACAAGCAGGATCAAGAAAAGTAGTTTCAAAAATCTGTTCGGCAGTCTTTCCGCTCAGGATTCTATCCACTGCTTCTCTTGTGATAATCGAAACAACATCCTCTGGTGTCGTTACAATGGAACGATCTTTATACTCCTCTTTTTTCGCAAGGCAAATGCAACCGTTTTCTAAAATGAGCCTTTCAGCAAGGTACGATTCATATATTTGTCCTAGTACATGGGGTTTGATCACATCAAACAAATATGGAACTCGGGGGTAATATAATTCCTCAACAATCTCGCAAATGGCTGCATTATCCAAATCCAAAGCGATTCCGGCCCCACTAAACAACCCGGCTCCAAATTTGGCATCGGCCTGTTGAAATAAAGAGAGAAGATTTGCTTTAGCTTTCGTGCTCGGGCTTGCTACCGGCTTTAGAACGGCATACTTGTATATCTCGCGGTCCTCGCAAATACGTAAAAAAACCAGCCGATTAATGAAATCCTGTATCTGATAATTAAGATTATCAAGGTTCGTATAGGTAGCTTTTCCAGTGTTGTAAAGTTCGTTTGCAAGTTTAACTCTCCAGTTGTCTATCTGTTGAAGAAAACTTTCGTCAACGGTTTTATGGTATCGCGAGCCTACGGCAATCGAGGAAAGGGCGCTCGTTATAGTCCCAGAATAAACTGCATCTTTTCCTAATAAAGCATTAATTTCATCGAAGCGCGAAATATAGTCTTTGTAATAAATCCGTTTTATTAACGCGACATCAGGGGAATCGCCTTCGCGAGGAGGAACACTCGCATCATAAAAAGAAACATATTCGAAATTGGTAAGAACGGAAATCTCATGTTTTGCGTTCCATCCATATCTCCTACACTGTATTGCTGGCGCAGGATCGGAAGTTATATCTACCGAAGGTTTCTTTGCTTCAACGAAGATTCTGCTGAGTCCATAAAAAGTTAACGTATAATCCGGCTTATCGTGGCCATCTGCATCGGAAACAAGTTCAACGATCACTTCTTTCTGGTGGGGAAGAAGACCTGACTTGTTTTGCACGTCCCACCCAAAAGCCTGAAGAAATGAATCAATAAATTCTAATCGGCAATTTGCTTCCGAATACGAAGAAGACTTATAGTTCGCTAAATTAGAAGAAAATCTCGCAATTAGGCTTTTGAGTATCACTGAATACTTCATTGACTATTTCACCTCCTTTTTGAAAGGCGATGAAACAAAACGGCCTTATTCTCATGGGATTTTTTAAACAGGACTACGTGGTTCATTAGAGCGAAAAAATTATAGCAATTTATTCTTGCTTTTACGAGCACCCGCGCACGAAAGAGAGCCACCAAAAAGAACATACGTGTGCGTATGGTCATCATTCGTGCGTGAGTCACCCTCTTCCGTGCGTAAGTGAGCCCAAAACGTGCGTGAGTTGCAACCCCCTTGACAAGAGTTTTTAATCAGCTTTTATTGGATAAACAGTTTCCTTCATTGACTATAAAAATAAAAAGTCGCATAACATCGATGTTTTCAATGAAAAAAGCTCCTGACACAACGTATCAAGAGCGGATTCATTATGTGGTGCGGACAATAGGACTTGAACCTGCACGGTTGCCCAATAGATCCTAAGTCTATCGCGTCTGCCATTCCGCTTATTATCGAACGGCGAACAGCATGTAATATGGCAAATAAGTTAGATTGTCGCCGAAACCCAACGGCTTTATATCGACGATGAATTTTTCTCCGATTCTCTTTTTGAATCTTTCTCTGAAGCGTTCCAGCGATTCTTTGTTGGATACGTTTCTGGACTTGACCTCAAAGGGGGTGGTCTTGCCTTGCCTGTGAATCAAAAAATCGATTTCGTAGCTCTTCGTTTTTCCTTCGCTCTCTTCTGACCATGAATAGTAAAACGGCTCGAACGAGTTGGCCGTCAGCATTTGCGCGGAAACGTTTTCGAACAACATGCCCAAATTCGTTTTCAATTTATCAAAAATCAAACGTTGATAAATATCCTGCTCATCGCCTTTGGTGCTCGGATAAATGATGGAAGCGAACAGCCCAACGTCGTTGAAATAAAGCTTGAATGCGGCGGCATCCTTTGTAAGCGAAAACCCGCCGGTCGGATCGGTGCATCGGTAAACGGCGAGGACCGTTTTGGATTCGATGAGTTTTTCCATGGTGTTCGCGAAAAGAATCGAATCCGCCCTTTGGTCGGTGGAGGAGACGATGAATCGCGTGGAGTGTTTCGAAAGCATCGCGGGCATCTGCTTCCACACCAAATGGCAAATCGTTCCGTATTTTTGGTCGATCTTTTTCAAATCTTCTTCGTAAAGCCGGATGATTTTCCTTTTTTCTTTGTCCACCGAATAGAAATCGCGAGTTTTCAAATAGGTGTCCACGACCTTCGGCATCCCGCCCACGGCCAAATATGTCCGGAAGGTTTTCATGAGGGCGCGATGGGCGCTTGGGTCAAAACCCTCGCGATTTTGGAAATGCTTCACAATCGCGGATGCTTCAAATTCCAAGCCGCAAGCCCACAAAAATTCCTCGTAATCCATTGGGAACATCTGCAACGCCTCTTCTTCGGAAGGAATGAGGATATCCGACGTGTTTTCCTTTATTGAAACGAGAGACCCCGTTTCCAAATAGAAATACCGTCCGTCGGCAACCAAAGCTTTGATCGCCTGCCTTGCCTTCGGACAAAACTGCACTTCGTCAAAAATAATCAAACTTCCATTGGGGAGGGGGCTCGTCCCCAACGCCAAAAACAGACTTTCGAAGAACCGCTCCATTTTAGACAGATCTTTGAAGACCTCAAACACATCGTCCGATGCCTTTGAAAAATCGATTGTCAGGAAGGCGGGGAATTCATTCGCCCCAAAATATTCCGCGATTGCGGTTTTGCCAATTCGGCGGGCGCCTTCAATCAATACAGCAGATTTGCCATTTGATTCTCGCTTCCACCGCAACAATTCATCATAAATCTTTCTTTTCATCATAGAATATATCCTCGGAAGAATTATATCGATAAATACTGAAAAAGTGAACATTCATTTGCAAAAATCTAGGTTTTAAAAATGCCGAAATTTGCAAAAATCTAGGTTTTCAAAATGCCGAAATTTGCAAAAATCTAGGTTTTTTAAAAGCCCCGCCTCCATATGAGACGGGGTGTTTTTCTTTTGGTGCGGACAACAGGACTTGAACCTGCACGGTTGCCCAATAGATCCTAAGTCTATCGCGTCTGCCATTCCGCCATGTCCGCGGCGAGGGACATTATAGGGAGGGGCGAGGCGGAAGGAAAGAAAAAACACCCATCTGGGTGCTTCTTCGCTTAGAAGTTCGACGCGTAGATGGCTTCGGCAAGGTTCTGCCCGTAGCCGTCGGCGATGGACTCGTAGAATTCCCTCCTCCGTTGGGAGGCGCTTTGGCGGCTTTCGCCCCGCCTGGCGCTTTCGCGGCGGAAGAAATGCTTTTTGATGATTTCGATCATATCGCTTTCCTCCTAGTTCTCGTCGGCTTTTGGCCGTGCTTCCGGTTTTGGAAGCCCATAACTATAGGAGCGAAATCCTAGGACGCAAGTCCCATAATCAAGAAAGCGTTTCCAATGCTTATTCCGGCTTCTTCGCCTTCAATCCGGCGAGGTCAGAACTCCGGCCCTGCTTCTTTAGCTCTTCGTAACGGGCGTTGAGGGCTTTGACGTAACTCGAGGTGGATTTGTCGTCTTTTAGGAAGAATTCCATGTCCTTGAATTCGTCGGGGAGATGCTGAAGCCTCGCCCAAACATCGGGACGGTCATAAGGATACTTATCCTTCTCCTGCACGTTGACCGGCATGTATTTGAGGTAATCCTGGATATAGAAAGGACGGCTCGAGGCGAAGGCCATCGTGTTCTCGATCGAATCCGCGCCGACGCGGCAATGTGGGGATAAACATAGGTCGATGACCGCGTCCCCTAGAGGGATGCAGGCCTCGGGGAACCCTAGCTGCTCGGCGGCTTGGATCGCCAATTGGGTGCGCATGACGGCCTGGGGGTTCCCTAAGCCGATATCTTCGTAGGCGGTGACCAATAATCTCCGCTTAATCGAATCCAAATCCCCCGCGGAGCATAGCCTCGCTAAGTAATATAACGCGGCGTCGACGTCGCATCCGCGGATCGATTTCTGCAAGGCGGAGACGGAATCATAATGCTCATCTTCGTCCTTATCGGAGGCGAAATTAGGCACGCGTTCGACTTCCTTGACATCGTCCTCCCCCACTTCTTTCTTCTCGGAGAATTGGACGGCGGCCTCCTCGAGGATATTGAGCGCATAACGCATATCACCGCCGGAGAGCTTGGCGATGTATTTCAAGGCCTTCTTCGCGAATTTAGGCGACCCATGCAGTCCTTTTGGATGCTCAATCGCCCTTTCTAGGCCTTGGATGACCTCCGCTTCGCTTAAGGGTTTCACTTCTAAAATACGGCATCTAGAACGGATGGCCCTGGATAAGGAGACATAGGGGTTCGCCGTGGTGGCCCCGATTAGGAAGAAGGAACCATCCTCGACATAAGGAAGCAGGAAGTCCTGCTTGGTTTTGTCTAGCCGATGCACCTCGTCCATGATGAGGATCGTCGGATGCCATAGCTTGCTTTCCTCGACGGCGACCTCCATCTCCTTCTTGGAGCAGGTCACCGCGTTGAGGCGGCAGAAATGCACGCCCATCGAGGAGGCATAGGCCTCCGCGAGGGTGGTCTTCCCCGTCCCGGGGGGACCATAGAAGATAAAGGAAAATAACGCTTTCTTCTCTAAGGATTTCCTTAAAAAGGAATTCGGGCCGACGAGATGGGCTTGCCCCACCACTTCATCGAGGTTCTTCGGCCGGATGCGGAAGGCCAACGGTTCTTGCATGGGGAGATTCTAACCCCCGAAGGGAAAAAGAAAAAGCCCGGCGGACCGGGCTTCGTCATCGAAGGCTTATTTCTCTTCCTTCGGTTCTTCCGGCTTTTCTTCCGGTTTCTCCTCGGGCTTGTCCTCGGCTTCCACTTCGACGGCTTCTTCCTTGCCGCCCAAGTCGGCAGGGTTGGTCATCTCAGAGAAGGCGAGCGGCAGGCGACGGCCCCTGGCGGTGGCGACGATGTCGAAGATGAGGATGATCGTGCCGACGATGGGGACGACGTTGAGGATGAGATAGACGAGGTGGTCGGTGTTCTTCGCCTTTTCAATAATGACGCCGAAGAGGCGGTAGAGAAGGCCGAAGATCCCGAGGATGCTCAAAAGCACGCGCACGATCTTGCTCTGTTCGTCGAACCATTTGCGGAAATTTTCCATGGCTGCTGCTTCCTTTCTGGGGGATATTATCCCCCTGTTTATCAAATAATCAACAGGGGTTTGTAAAGATTAGCGCTTGCTCACGGACAAGGTGTTGTGGAGCACGTCCGCCTGGAAGCGGTAATCCCCCGCTTCCTTGAAATAATGAAACGTGGACCCTTGGTATTCGGATTCATCGAAGATCTCCGGGTTGGAGGCGACGGCGAATTCGTATTCCCGGACATTGAAATCATAGAAGGAGATGTTCTCCAGCATCCTCCCCGCGGCGTCGATCGTGCAGTCATAGGTGAAGAGATAGGGATGGGTGGGATCGACGGCGATGTTTTGGTCCTTTTCCTCATCTAAAGTGGTGAAACCAAAGGTATTCTGATCCGGATTAGGCAAGGCGATGCGGGCGACGTAGGTCTTCGTGTTGAGGAAGATGTCCACCGGCCCATCGACGTTGACGGAAAGATAATCGTCGCGCTTATTGTCGAAGGTGAAAAGGAATTGGGTCGATGCCGGATCGACGGTGACGCGGAAGGCGTTCGGGGTCTCGTAGAAGGTGATGCCTTTTGCGTGCAATACGTTGAGGCCCTTGACGCATAGCTCGTCTTGGTTATCCGGGTTGCGTTCCATCTGGGTGTATTCGCCGCTGGAGAGGATGCGGCACTTCTTGATCTCATAGAAATGCGGGGTGTCGATCTCCGACTTATAGATGACGTCGAAGCGTTTGGAATCCATGTCCCATTTGACCGTGTAGATCCCATCGGTTTTGATGTTGATGTGGTAATCCAGCCCTTCCGTGAGCTCTTCTTCGACGTAGGTGGTGTCGTGGCCTTCGCTTAGTCGGGCATACCATTCCTTCATGCTTTTGGAGAGCACGAAGAAATAGTCTTTCTCATAGAAATATAGATTATCGTAGACGCGGGTATTGGGTTTCCCCTCCTCGACGTAGTAATAGGGGCAATTCCGGTAATATCCGCTGCACTCGAACCAGAGGGAATAATCCGTCGCCTCATAGTATTCCTCCCCCGACTCTACGACCACTTCCGACGGGATCGAGGCGGGGTCCACCGATTTGGGAGCGTCGGTTCCGCCCCCAGCGAAGATAGAGCAGCCCGATAGCAGGATCGGCGCTAGGCCAAACAAGGCCAATTTCCCAGATGTTTTCATATCTAACCCCTTAGATTCCGCTTAAGTCTAACACAACCCCCGGGGGATAAGAAAAGCACGCGAAGCTATTGTTTTTCGGTTTTGAGAATATACGCTATTTTTAAGCAATCGGGGAAGATTAAATGCCGTCTTCCTTGCTTAACCATTGCCAAAACCCTTTTGAATCTTGATAACAGTTCTTTCGATTCAAGATCAGAAATCGCAACCGGCTTTTTTGTTTTGGTTTGGAGGTAAATGTCGTCTATGAAACGTTCGGTGACCGGAAACGCGTTTTGAATCAAAAAGGCTCTCCGCTGCCCAAGAACAGAGGCGAAGAACAGGGTATCGCACCTACCGCTTTTGGCACATTTTCTGTCATAGATCTCTTGGTACTTTCCCACCTTGGAAGAGATCGGAATCATCCATAAAAGATTGTCTTCGTCTTCGATGGCGAAAAAACAAGGCCTTTTATGCCCATCTTCTTTATTCTGCATAAGGGAAGGATCGGGAAAGACGGTGAAAAAAGAGTTCTTGATGAAATAAAACCGGCGCAATTCCATGGGGTCAAAAAAACCGGCCATTTATGAGACGCGTGCCGGTAAGCGACAAACATTTGCAACCGGCCATTTATGAGACGCGTGCCGGTAAGCGACAGACATTTGTAGCATAGCTACGTACTTAATATACCCCACCATTTTTTCTAATGCAATGGCACCAAAAGAAAACCCGCAGTTTTTGTTGCGGGTTCATGGGGTTTTATTTCACGCTCTTCTTCTTGCGGATGAGCATGTAAGCCAAGGCGCCCGCGCCGATGAGGGCCAAGCTGGAGACGATTAGGATCATGTTGACCGGCGTATCCATCTTGAAGGTCGCTAACGCGCCTTTGGTCTCGACGGAATAGTTGCCCTCTTCGTCTAGGACGATGGTCTTATGGTTCGCCGCCGCCCAAGCTTCGAAGCGCGTCCATTCCGCGGTGTAATTCGCGCTGAAATAGAGCCGTTGGGCTTTGCTCATATGGTCGGCGAAATAATCGGAGGCCGTCTGGAAGTAATGATGGCTATCCCCGTCCAAGCAGTAACCGCTCTCGACGGTGTAGGTCGTCATATGGAGGTATTCCAAACGGAATTCATCATAGATGTTTTCGTCGGTCTGATAGTAGAAGGCATAAAGGGCGAGGTTGGCCGTGACAGTGTAGGTGTCGCCGACGTTATAAGTGATGCCGGTGCCGTTGGCCTTGGTGTTCCAGTGATGGAAGGTCTTGAAGTTCGGGGCGGTGAAGGTGGCGGTCGGGATGGTATAGCTGGTGTTGATGTTGCGGGTGACGTTGCTCATCGAG
>ONGB01000048.1 GCA_900317295.1 uncultured Erysipelotrichaceae bacterium | reverse complement strand
CCCGATTTGCCCGGAAAGGACGGAGAGGTCTGGTTCGGCGATCGTGACGAGCACGCCGAGGGTGAAAGTCATCGCGATGACGAAGAAGAAGTTCTTTTTCTTTACCAAAGAACCACCGATGATCTGACCGATATCGGTCATGGAGGATTCGGTGCCGACGTTGAACATCGTCATGCCGAGCACGATCATCACCGCGGCGATCAAGAAGGCGAAGATGTCGTTATTCGTCAATTGATAAGAAGCGTCGAAAGTGTCGCCGGGCAACCCAAAACGCATCACCAGGAAGAAAATGATGATCACGACGACGATCGGCATCGTAGAGATGGCCGATTCTTTCAATTTGGAAAGCCAATAAGTGATGCTTTTCATGCTCTTTTGCCTTTCCTAGGACCGTAATGCTTTCGCTCGGCCTGCCGTTTTTTTCCTTTGGCGATCTTCGTCGCGGAACGGGTGGGCCGCGTCGGTTTGCGGGCGGGTTTCTCTTCGATGGACGGAGCTTTCTTCGCCGCGTCTTCGAACATCAGGGTTTTGAATTCCTCTGGCATCGGGGAAACGATGTCATAGGAGCGATGGGTCAAGGGGTTGGTAAACGCCAATTCGTAAGCATGTAATCCCAAACGCTTCAGTGGATTGCTCGGCTCGCCATATTTGTCATCGCCGATGACGTTATGGCCGATATGGCCAAGCTGGACGCGGATCTGGTTCTTTCTGCCGCTATCGATGGCGACCTTAAGCAAAGTATAGGGGCCTCTTTCTCTGGCCACTTGGTAATGAGTGATCGCCAATTTCCCCTGGCTTTTGTTTTTGGTGATGCGCATCAAATTGCAGGAGTCCTGATACAAATAATCCGCTAAATCCCCAGCGGATTTCTCCATATGGCCGTCGACTATCGCATAGTAATAACGCTTCGTGACGATGTCTTGCCATGCGTTTTGTAGCGCCTCCCTGGTTTCATGGCTTTTGGCGAAAATCAAAACGCCAGAAGTGTCTTGGTCAAGGCGGTGCACGAGGTGGATGCGGCCTTTGGGATTCTTCTCGCGGTAATAATCCGACACCATGCGGAAGGCGGTTTTGCCTTTTTCGCGATCGGTGGCGACGCTTAATAATCCGGAAGGCTTATCGATCGCGATGATGTCTTCGTCTTCCAAAAGGATTTTGAATTCGGCGACCTTGCGCTTATGAATGGGGCGCTTGGAGACGATGACGGTGTCTTCGGGGTAGAGCTTGTAATCAAATTGCGAGACGGGCACCCCATCGACGGCGACGAGATGATGGGAGAGCAAAGATTTGACCGTGTTCCTGGAGGTGCCGGTCATCTTGAAAAGCAGGAATTCCAAAAGCGTGGTCTCGACATAGACCTTGAATTCCTTGATGCTTTTCGGATCGACCAGCCCTTTTTGGTTGCGGGGGGTCTTCACTTCGTTTTTATTCATTCGGCCTCCCGAGGAATTTCAGCAAATCCAGTAGGATTTCGTGGGTTTGCTTTTTCGCGTTCTCATAGATCTTTAATAGCGTGTCGTGGTTTCTTTCCATATTGGAAATCCCAAGCGACACGGGCGGGGCGATGAGGAAAACCTTCCCTTCTTTATGAAGAGCTTCAAGGTCATCCATATCGCGGTTATACAAGGCGTTATAACCAAAGTAGGTTTTCAAGAATTCGGGGTATTTCTTATACCGATTCTTCGCCCAAGCCCTTTGGAAAGCCTTCATCTTGTGCTTTTTGCGGTAATCGATGGGGCGCGTCATCACCACGACGAGTTTCTCGTTCCCATCTTCTAAAGCCTTCCGCCAGGGAATCGCGGCGACTTGCCCGCCGTCTAAGCAAGGCTCGTCCCCAACCATTTGGATCTCAGAAACCAAGGGCAACGAGGAAGATGCCGCCACCGCGGGGAGAAAATAATCGGTTTTGCCCTTTTCGAAATAGATGGCTTGACCGTCTTTCATGCTGGTGCAGGCGACGATGAAACGGGTTTTGGAATTATTGAATTGTTCTTCGTTTAAGGGATAGCGCTTCTTCGGAATCTCATAGAGGAGGTAATTCAAATTGAAGACGTTCCCGGTTTTTCTGAAATTCCTAAAGGAAAGCATCTTGGGCTCGCAGACGAGTTCGGTGGAGACGAATTTGGAACGCCCAATATCTTTGGACAAAAAGTCCACGCCATTAAGCGCCCCGGCAGAAGTGCCGATGAGGTAAGGGAAGTCGATTCCCTCTTCCATCAAAACATCAATAACCCCAGCGGTATAAGCCCCGCGGGTGCCCCCTCCTTGCAAGACGAGGGCGGCGTTGTACATCTTCTGCTCAGCCATTACTATGTAATGCTACAATAACGACGAGAAAAACCAAAAAGAAAAAAACATAAAATTCGCTATTTAGCGAAAATTAATGAAAACCGGCCTGCCTCTCAGCAAGCCGATTTCTTTATTTCTTCGCGGACAATTTCAACAAATCGCCATATAGATCGACGCGGCGATCCCGGAACACGCCCCAATCGCGCCTGGCCTTTTCGATTTCTTTGAGGTCGAACTCGGCATAGAGGATCGTTTCTTCTTTCCGGTCGGCTTCCGCGATCTTGTTCCCAAATTCGTCGGCGATGAAGCTCGAACCGAAGAAGGTCATCGAGCTCTTCATCGTGGAAGAACGGGCCTCTTCCGTTCCAACGCGGTTAGCGGCGAGGACGGGCATGATGTTCGCTGCGGCATGACCTTGCATGACATGCTGCCAATGGTCTTTGGAATCCTTGGTCAAGACGGGTTCGGATCCGATAGCCGTCGGGAAGAGCAACATCTCGGCGCCTTTGAGGGCGAGGATCCTCGCGGTTTCAGGGAACCATTGATCCCAGCAAATGCCAACGCCGATCATCCCGATCGAGGTCTTGAACACTTTGAATCCGGTGTCGCCGGGAGTGAAATAAAACTTCTCTTCATAACATTCGCCGGTGGGGATGTGGGACTTGCGATAAACATCGACGACCTTGCCGTCCGAATCGATCATCGCGAGGCTATTGAAATAGCAGTTCCCATCCTTTTCAAAAAAGGAAACTGGAATAACAATTCCCAACTCTTTCGCTACCTTTTGGAAATGCTTAATCGTTGGGGAATCATCCACTTCTTCCGCGGTATCGAAAAGATCATAATCCTCGACTTGGCAGAAATAATGGCGTTCGAAGAGTTCTGGAATCAAAACCATCTTCGCGCCGTTTTTCGCAGCATTTTTGAGAAATAAATCGACTTTTGCAATGTTTTCCTCATACTTCTCAGACATCGACATCTGGATGAGGGCGACTTTAGTCTTCATCTTTCTTTACCTCCGGAATTTGTTGGGTAATGCAGTGGATGTTCCCGCCACCTAGCAAGATTTCGCGAGTGGAAACTCGATGAATTTTCTTCTCGGGGAAAAGCTTCTGGATTTCCTTGTAGGCGATGTCATCTTCCGGCACGCCGAACTGCGGGAGAATCACGAAATCTTTCCCTTGGTAGAAATTGATGTAAGAAGCGGCGAGACGGGAGTTCTCCAAACGGTCTTTCGCCGTCTTGGCGTTGGTGATGCCCTTGGCTTCTTCTTTGGTCATGTGCAACGCCGGGGAAGGCAGAGGAATCTTATGGATTTCTAGTTTCCGTCCTTTGGCATCGGTCGCAGCGTTGAGGGCGCGCAAGGTCGCCATGCAATAGGCGTATTGGGGGTCGCTGCGATCCTTGCACCACGCCAGGGCAACAACGCCCGGGCGGATGAAGGCCACCATGTTATCGATGTGCTCGTTGGTCTCGTCCTCATAGATGCCATGGGGCACCCAGATGAGTTTTTCTAAGCCAAGATATTCTTTGACGGTCTCTTCGATTTCTTCTTTCCGCATGGAAGGGTTGCGGCCAGGGGAGAGCAAGCAGGCTTCCGTCGTGATCGCGGTGCCTTCGCCGTCCACGGCGATGGAGCCGCCTTCAAAGATAAAGGTCGGGTGGCGATATTCTGGGTATTTGAAACGTTTATCGAAGGCAGAGGACAGTTTATCGTCCGCCTTCCAATTCCCATAAAGGCCGTCATATTCCCCGCCCCAGGCGTTGAAGCGGAAATCCACGGCGCGAAGCGTGTTCCCATTGGTGACGAAGATCGACATGTTGTCCCTGGCCCAAGCATCGTTATAACGGATGCGGATCGGGGTGACGTTATCCATGGATTCGAAACGATCGATGACCTTGCCATAGATCGTGGGTGCGATGCCGACGATGACGGGTTCGTGTTGCGCGATGGCGGCGATGACTTCCTTATAGGCTTTGATCGCCGGGGCGGCTTTTTTCCGCCAGGTATCGTTGCGGAAAGGCAACAAAACCACTGTCGCTTTATGCTTTTCGCCTTCAAAAGGCATATGAAAACCATCGTTCAACGGCGTGGTGATGCGGTGATCCAAATAGTCGTCTAGTTTCTTTTTATAAACGGAATAACGTTTCCAATTATCGACGTCGATGACTTCAAACCCATCAGGATAAGAGGAAAGCATCGTGATCCCGGTGGAGTGGTAACGCTTTACCCGGTTGATCAATTCCTTCGTCCAAACCTCACCCGGAACGATGAGGGGAATGCCAGGGGGATAGACCATGACCATCTCGCGAGAAATGCAGCCCTCGCATTCTTCCAAAGGGATGACCTTGCCTGGCGCGTGATAGGCGGCGCGGGGGCGGACGACGGCGAAGGGGAAACGCGAATCGAAGCGATGGATGGGATAGCTTCTGCGGGGGCGGAAATGGGCTTTGGAGATTTTCTTAAGCGCGGCGACCAACCGATCGATGTGGGTTTTGGTCGTCCCGATGGTGATGATGCAAAGGACGGCATAGGTCTCCGCCAATTCGAACTGGATGTTGTATTTCTTCTTCGCAAGGTAATAGAGGTCGAAGCCAGAGATGTCCAGCCGATCCAGTTCGATGACCAATTTGGATTCGTCATAGTCGTAGCAGCCGTGATCGAGGAAATGCTTTTTCCCCGCGACGCGGAACCCCGGAATCTGATCGATTTCCGCCACGGCGTAATCCACGAGGTTATAGGTTTTCTCTTGGGCTTCCTTCCCTTTCGTGGCCATGAATTGCCTTGCCCCATCCAGGGAGGCCACCAACAAAGTTGACGGGCTTGTGGTATTCAAAATATTCAGGGTTTTCTGAATGTCATAACGGGAGAAACGCTCCGTATGGGCCAGCAAAACGGAAGATTGGGTCAAAGACCCAGCGGTTTTATGGATGGAGACGGAGGCCATGTCCGCCCCTGCGTCCATCGCGGTCTTCGGGCTGCGGGTGGCATGGAAATAATAATGGGCGCCATGGGCCTCATCGACGAGGACCGCCATGTTGTGCTCATGGGCGAATTGAACCAAGGAAGCCAAATCCGTCACCGCGCCGAAATAGGTGGGGTTGATGACGAAGATCGCCTTCGCCGATGGATTCTTAAGAATCGCTTTCTTCCACGCGGCCAAAGAAGGCTGGTTGGCGATTTCCAAAGTGGGATCGATCTCCGGCATGACGTAGGCCGGGATGGCGCCGGAGAGAATCAGGGCGTTGATGATTGATTTATGGACGTTGCGGGGCAGGATGATTTTCTCATTGGCCTTCACCGCGGTCATGATCATCGCGAGGATGCCGCTGCTGGTGCCGTTGATCAAGAAGAAAGCCTCATCAGCCCCTGTAGCGTCCGCAAAAAGCTCTTCCGCTTCTAGGAGCACTCCATGCGGATTGGCAAGATTGTCCATTCCAATCGGGGCGTTGACGTCGGCTTTATAGATTTGCCGTCCCAAAACCTCGACCGCGGGGTTATTCACATTGCCAAGGTGGTGCCCGGGGACATCAAAAGGAACCACGTTCTCGCTGATATAGGCTTTCAAAGCGTCCACATAGGGCGTTTGGGTTTGATCGAAGGATTTCTTCATCGGTGGCTAATCATACACGTGCAACGGGAGAAAAAATAGACGAATGACATCAATTGATAGAATTCAAAAATTCCACCATCGCACGATTCACTTTCTTGGATTCTTCGAAATCGGGATCGACGACGTTATGGACATGGCCGATCTTCTTATCTTCTGAAGCGATGTCGATGAAGGTCATGGGCAAATTCAAAGCTTCGCGGTCGGCCTTCAATTTCATGACCTCCCCGCGGAGGAAATCATGGGTGCAAGTCGACAAAAAGAGGGGACCCGTGTAGCTTTTAATGAAGGTTTTCGGGGACATGGTCTTCGCCCATTCCACATCTTGGAAACGGGGCCCGAGATACCATTTTCTAAACGCCTTGGTGAAATTCTCCATCGACCCAAAGGCGGCGAAATCGTAGGCAGGGCAATTGACCATAACGCCTTTGGCCTTGGCTTTCTTGGGGCGGATAGGCAAAGATTCGTCCGCCATCCCTTCCGCGAGGTAGAGGGAGAGATGCCCGCCCGCGGAATCGCCTGCCAAGTAAAATTCCTCGGCGTTCAATCCAAGCTCTTCCGCGTGGTCGTGAAGATAGTCCAACGCATCGGCGCAATCTTGTAGCTGATAAGATACGTCGCGCTTCCCGTCGTTTAGGCGATATTCCACCAAGACGATGTCATATCCTTCTTTAAGGAAGACGGAGGCAAAAGGATAGTTATTGTCGCGATCCCCCATCACGTAGAACCCGCCATGGATATCAACGACGACCTTGTTCTTCCGATGTTCTTTCGCCGCGTAATAAATATCGATGACTTGCCTTGGGTCATCTCCATAAGGCACGCCGATACGGGATTCGATGTTAGGCACCATTGGATAGGCTTTTCTCTTTTTCCGATCCTTTTTCGCGGTCAGTCCAAGAAGAATTGTCATAAAGGGCTTGCTGATTTTCATGGTTAAATCACTCCTAAGTATTCTAATCCGGCGCGCATCCCGCCTTCTTCAATGCGTTTGGTCACGAACTCCGCCTCGGCTTTGACTTCTTCCCTACCGTTGCCCATCGCGATGAAATGGGCTAATCCCTCCTTCATCCCGATGTCGGCGTAGTCATCCCCGAATCCGGCGGCCTCTTCGGGGGCGATGCCAAGGTATTTCAGCATCGCGGCGATGCCCGTCCCTTTGCTATGGGGTTTGGCATTGATTTCCAAAGCAAAAGGATGGAAGCGGAAGAAAGAGCATTCGGGAAGTGCTTCTTTCAAAGCCTCGTCCGCCGCTTCCGGGGCGAAGGCAAGCAGGCAAATGACTTTCCCTCCGCGATAAGGGTGAACATTGGCGAACGGCTCATTGAAAGACTTCGCATATTCCTCGAAATACCCATTGGGCTCATCGGTGTAATACCGAGAAAACGGGGCATGGATCTGGGCCATGAACCCCATCTTCTTTCCTAAACGAAGCGCCTTCCTCACAGAGGCAGATTTCAAACTTTCTTCGTAGATGATCTTTTTTCCTAGGCAGGCGACTCCGCCGGAATTCCCGACGAAACCATTCCAATGAATTCCTAAGGAATAAACCCCGAATTCCTTCATCGAGTCATAGGGCCTAGAAGAGCAAAGGAAGAGCAAAACCCCTTTCTTTTGCGCTTCTTTCAGCGCGGAAATCCCATCCGGGTCATACCGGCGCCGCTCCCAGTCATAGAGGGTGCAATCCAAATCCAAGAACAGCGCCTTGATGCTCATTCGAATTTCAACCTCTCGTTGATCGCGGCCATGAACTTGAAGTCGACCTTCTCCATTTTCCGGTCATAAGTGAATAGGCCGTTAAGTTCCCCTTCGACGTCCGTCAGCTGGGTATAGACCGCGACCGATAGGCCCTTAGAGAGCAAAGGATAAACTTCTTCTTCGTAGAGTTTCTTGATCGCAAGTTGGAGTTTCTTTTGCCCCTTGAGCCATTTGTAGCCGAACTTGGACGAGGTGACGCTATGGGCTGGAACGGCGTAGGCGTAACCGCCGAATTCGCTAAGGGAGAGGATACGTTTCCCATCGCCTTCGATTTTGATCTTTTTGAAGTAGACGTGATGCGAGGAGAAATCGCCCGCGCCTTGATCGAACCAACCTGAGGTAGAGTCGATTAAGCGGGTGCCGTCCAATTTCCTGAGAACTTGGGTGAGTCGGAAAGAATCGAATTGCCCCCAACCTTCGTTGAATAGGGTCCAAATGGCGATGCAGGGGACGTTATAAAGCTTCTCCACGGTCGGGGCCATGTCCTTTTCGAATTGTTCTCTCGAGGCCGAATCCCCTCGTCCTAGCCGGGCATAATCCGCTTCCTGGTCATCGGTGTAATGGAGGTGGAGGAAGGGGGCAAGGTAAATGAGCTTCTTCTTATACGGGGCGCCGCCGTTGACGAAGTCCTGGATGACGATGATCCCGAGCTTATCGCAGAGGGCATACCAGGTCATCGGTTCGATTTTGATGTGCTTGCGGAGCATGTTGAAGCCCATTTCCTTCACGCGGCGGAGTTCCCGTTCCATCCCCTCGAGGGAAGGTGGGGTCAATCCGCATTCTGGGCCATAGCCTTGATCTAATAGACCCGTGAGGAAATACGGCTTATTGTTAAGCCCGAAAACCGGGTGGCCATTATGCTCGACGATCGAGTATTTCCGCATCGCGAAATAAGAAGAGACATGGTCTTCGTTGCAGGTCACTTCCAGTTGATAAAGGCAGGGATCTTCCGGAGTCCACGGATGGAAATTCCCCAGATCGATTTCTACCTCATTTTGCTCATTAAATGATGCACGCCCCACTTCTTTTCCTAGATATTTGACCACGACGAGGCTCTCGGTAAGACGTCCTTCGAAGCGAACCGCGACGCGGACTTTCCCCTCGTCGAAAAGCGGATCGATCTTCAAATATTGGATGACTTGACGGGGAACGGACTCCAGCCAGACCGTGCCATAAATACCAGAAGTAGGAGTATACCAAATGCCTTTGGGCTTATTGGATTGCTTTCCCCTAGGGAAGATCGGGGAGTCGGTGTCGTCTTGGACTTCCACGCGGAGTTCATTTTTCCCAGGCTTCAGCTCTAGGCAATCCACGGTAAAGGGAAGATACCCGCCTTCATGGTGGTAGATTTTCACCCCGTTGAGGTAGACATCGCAGATTTGGTCCACCGCTTCGAAATGAAGCAAAACGCGTCCGCGATTGAAATCCTCGGGCAAAGTGAAAAAACGACGGTAGTGAAGATGGTCTTCGGCTTTGATCTTTGCTTGGATGCCGCTTAACTCCGTTTCGGGAGCGAACGGAACGACGATCGTTTGGGAATAGACCGTTGGGCGTTCCGAAGATTGGTCAATCTCAAATTCCCATCGCCCATTCAGACAATAATAAGATTCGCGTTGAAACTGAGGATAAGGGTAATCGAAAAGAGGGTGATCCAAATCGATTTTCTTGCCTTCGAAGGTCATCATGTTGGGTTTATTCTACTACGAATGCCCCCGCCTTGCATTCGGCTAAGCCGAAAAGCTCAACATCGTTTATAATTCCGTCCATGGAACTCCGACAGATTCAAAAAGAAATCGCAAAATGCGGCGCCGACGGATGGCTGCTCGTGGATTATGAAAACCATAACCCCGCTTTGGTATCCCTTTTGGGTGAAGGGAAAATGCTGACGAGGAAAATCCTTTTGTTCATTCCTAAGGAAGGCCTCCCCACCCTCATCGCCCATGTCATCGACACCGTATTTCTCCGCGACGAGTATATCCAAAAGAACTTTCATCTATCTCCTTATAAAACCTGGCAACAGATGTTAAAGGAAGAAGCTGAGCTGCTAAAACCTTATGGGAAAATCCTCATGGATATCTCCGAAAACGGCCTACTGCCCCGCGTATCTTTGGCGGATTCGGGATCGGTTGACTATGTCCGTTCCCTCGGTTTGGAAGTCTTTTCGAGCGCCGATATCCTCCAAAGCCTCTCCGCTGTTTTGACGAAAGAACAAGCCCTTAGTCAAGACGATGCGTGCCGAAAAGCCTTGAAGATCAAGGACGAGGCATTCGCCTTCCTTAAGAAAGAGATCCTGGAGAAGGGCGAATCCGACGAACTCGACGTCCAACGCTTCATTGGAAAGAGATTCGAAGAAGAAGGCATGGTCTATGACGAACTGCCCATCGTCGCGATCGGTCCCAATGCATCCGACCCCCATTATGGTCCGAGCGAAGCAAAGCACTCCAAAATCAAAGAAGGGGATTTGGTTCTTATCGACATGTGGGCGAAAAATAAAGAACCCAAATCGGTCTACGCGGACATCACCTGGATGGCATACGTCGGGAAAGAAGTCCCCGAAGTGTATGCGAAACGTTTCTCTATCGTGAAAGCCGCCCGCGACGGGGTCATCGCCTTCCTTAAGGAAGAACTGCCAAAACGCAAAGTCCAAGCCTATGAGGCGGATGATGTTGCCAGAAAGATTATCTCCGACGCCGGATATGGCGAGTATTTCCTCCACCGCGTCGGTCATAACATCGCCGATGACGATTCGCCCCATGGACCCGGGGCGAATCTCGACAATTACGAATCCCATGATTTCCGGGAGCTTTTGGAAGGCACTTCCTTCTCCGATGAGCCGGGGATCTATGCGCCGGATTTCGGCGTGCGTTCAGAAACCGATCTTCGTATTGAAAACCGCCGACTTCTCGTCGTCGGCGGCCTTCAGGATGAAATCATTCCTCTTTTGAAGGATTAATCGGATAGGCGTTTGAGCATTTGCTCCACTTCGATGATTTTCTCTTGGAGCAAGGCATCGTCTTGGCTTTTCGCCGCCTCGGAAACACAGCCCTCCAGATGAGCGGAAAGCACTTTGATGTTTAGGCGTTTTAGCAAAGCGATGGTCGCCATCAGTTGGTTCGATACATCGATGCAGTAAGCATCCTCATCGACCATCTTGGCGATTCCTTCCAATTGCCCGCGGGCGATGGAAAGTTGTTTTTTCACCGCGTCATGATCGGCGCGCATCATTCAACTCCCACGAATTTGTAGCCGGCTTCTTCGATGGCGGCGCGGAAAGCGCCCTCGGAGATTTCGGATTTGGCTTTGACGGAAGCGGTTTTCTTATCGAGATCGACTTTGACGCCTTTCACGCCGGGGATTTTGGAAAGGGCCTCTTCGACATGCGCTGCGCAGTGGGCGCACATCATCCCCTCCACCTTGACGACATAGAAGAGCTTTTTCAGAAACATATTCATTCCTTGTATTCTCAATTCGTACCATTCAGACCCGAGAATACAATCTCCTTTCTTGGGAAGTCTGATGGGCGGGTTTGCCTCGTTCGAGGGTCTCCGCT
>ONGB01000081.1 GCA_900317295.1 uncultured Erysipelotrichaceae bacterium | reverse complement strand
GTGACGGAGAGGGAGGCCGCGCGTCCCAAGGCGAGAAAGCGGAAGTCGTCAAAGAGATGATGGCGGCCGGCGGCTTCAGGCTGCCGACCCTGCTCAAGGCGGCGTCCCTGCCGCGGTCCACCTATTACTTCGAGATAGGCAAGCCGGACCCGGACGGCAAAAACGCGGACGTAATCGAGGAGATCCGGTCGATCTTCGCGGAGAACAGGTCGAGGTACGGCGTGCGCCGGGTGGCCGCGGAGCTCCGTAACCGCGAGTTCCCCGTCAACCACAAGAAGGTCCAAAGGCTGATGGCCAAACTCGGCCTGAAGGCCATTAGGCCGAAGGTCAAGTACCATTCCTACATGGGGGCCGTCGGCGCGGTCGCGGACAACCTGATCAACCGCGATTTCTCGGCATCCAGGCCGAACGAGAAATGGACCACGGACGTCTCGCAGTTCAACTGCCCGTTCGGGAAGGCGTACCTGTCCCCCGTGCTGGACATGTTCGGGACCGACATCGTCGCCTGGGACCTGTCGCTTTCGCCCAATTTCGGGCAGACGACGAGGATGCTCGACGAGGCGTTCGCGAAGAACCCGAGCCTGGAGGGCCTGGTCTTCCACAGCGACCAGGGCTGGCAATACCAGATGAAGCAATACGGCGAAAGGCTCAGGGAGAAGGGCATCGTCCAATCGATGTCCCGAAAGGGAAACTGCATCGACAACTGCGTCATGGAGACGTTCTTCGGGACCCTGAAGCGCGAGATGTTCTACGGCCACGAAAGCGAGTTCCGGACGTTCGAGCAGCTGAAGGCTGCCATCGCGGAATACATCGATTACTACAACAACAGGAGGATCAAGGCCAAAACAAAATGGATGCCCCCGGCGAAATACCGGGAGGCATCCATGTCAGGCGCCTTGTGATATAATCCAATCAACTGTCCAGGAAACTGGGTACATATCAGCCTCCGCCTCTTTTTTTGGTTGCGACACTATCAAAAACGAAAAAACCTCAACCGCTTCTCCAAGCACGTCATCGATGTGACCATTCCCTTTGATAAAAACGGGTTCAATACTACCCAGAAAACTATCAAGAAAAAAATCGGAAAAACTACCAAGAAAAAACAAATAGTGATAAGTCGAGAAAAACCCGATGATTCCTCGATGTTCTTTGATTCATCAAGCGATGGGAGGTCAACAAAAACTACCAAGAAAAAAAGGAAGAAAACTACCAAGAAAACGAAAGCACGAAATTCACCAGAAAACCCGTGTCGAAATCAACCAGAAAACTCGTGTCGCAATCCATCAGAAAAACACCCTATTCTTCGGAAAAAGAATACCAAATCCTCATGGAGATTAAGGCCAAAATTAACCAGAAAACTCGTGTTGAATTTAACCAGAAAACCTCAGATAGCCAAGGGGCTTCTAACAATTGCGTTATTCTATGTTCCAAATAGGTGCGCGGTCTTAAGAACAAAGCCCTACCTCGTGGAGCTTCGATGGTCATCTGAATGGTTTTTATGGTTAAAAAATCCCGATTCCAGGAAGGAATTCGGGATTCTCTTAACCATTTAACGACCGAGAAGATGGTTTATTTCTTTTCCTCGTCCTTCTTCTTTTTGTGGAAGAAGGGGAAGCGACGTTTCTTGGTCTCGATGATGGTGACGTTGTCCTTATCCAAGGATTTGGTGACCTCGATCTCTTCGTATTCGTTGTCTTCGGGGAGGATGGCCTTGGTGGTCGTCTCGTTGAAGAAGCGGGCAAAATCGATCTCGATCGCGACCTTGATGGTCTGCCCCACCGACAACTCGTGCTTGTTGGGCATCTTGAGGATCACTTGGGCGTCGCCGACTTTGCCATAGACGTTGAGGATATCGCCGAGGAGTTCGATGATCTCGATCTTCATCTCGAAGGAATAGTCCTTATGGGCCTCGAAGCGTTCGTCGCTCTCATAGATGAGGTTCTCCGGGCGGATGCCGTAGACCATGCCGTGTCCGACATAGTTCTTCAATAACGCCATCTGATCCGGCGTCATCTTGATCTTCATGTCGGAGCCGTTGGGGATGAAGAAGCCCTCCTCGAGCTTGCCATAGAGGAAGTTCATCGCCGGGGTGCCGATGAAGCCGGCGACGAACATGTTGACCGGGTGATGGTAGATCTCGTTGGGCTTGCCGATCTGCTGGATGAAGCCGTCCTTCATGACGACGATGCGGGTCGCCATGGTCATCGCCTCGATCTGGTCGTGGGTGACGTAGATCGTCGTGGCGCCGACTTCGTTATGGATGCGAACGATCTCCGAACGCATCGCGACGCGGAGTTTGGCGTCGAGGTTGGACAAAGGCTCGTCCATCAAGAAGACCTTCGGGCGTCGGACGATCGACCTGCCGAGGGCGACGCGCTGACGCTGGCCGCCGGAAAGGGCGCGCGGCTTGCGGCGGAGGTACGGGGTGAGCCGGAGGATCTCCGCGGCGGCGGTGACGCGGCGCTCGATTTCCGCCTTTGGGACTTTCCTAAGCTTCAGGGCGTAGGCCATGTTGTCATAGACGGTCATCTGCGGATAGAGGGCGTAGCTTTGGAAGACCATCGCGATGTCCCTATCCTTCGGGGCGGTATTGTTCATCAGCTTCCCGTCGATATAGAACTTGCCGTAGGAGATTTCCTCCAAGCCGGCGATCATGCGCAAAGTCGTGGATTTCCCGCAACCCGAAGGGCCGACGAACGCGATGAATTCGCCATCCTGGATGTCGATGGAGAAGTCATGGACGGCGTGGACGCCGCCATCGTAGACCTTGTTGACGTTTTCTAGTTTCACAGATGCCATGTTAATGTACCTTCCTTTCAATTTGCTCGGCGTTTCCCATCGCGGGGATCGCGCCGTAATCCATCGTCGTATAGGCTCCTGCCTTGCAGGCGAATTCGAGCATCGCCTGATGGTTGATTTCTTCTAGGGGCTTGCCTTCCTTTAGGAGCATTCCCAGGAACGCCCCGAAGAAGGAGTCGCCGGCCCCGGTGGCGTCCACCGCTTTCACCGGGAAGCCCGAGCAATGGAAGCAACGGTCTTTGGTGAAGAGTTTAGCCCCCTTGCTCCCATCGGTCAGCAGCAGGATCTTCAGCCCGTTCCCGAAGAGGGATCCGACCCCCGCTTCCCCCGCTTGGCCGGTGAGGAATTCCAACTCGTCGCGGCCGATTTTGATGATGTCGGCCTTTTTGGCGTAGGCGAGGACCGTCCGTCTTAGCTCCTCTTTATCATCCCAGAGGTTGAAGCGCAGGTTGGGGTCGAAGGCGACGAGGGCTTGGCTTTCCTTGGCTTTCCTAATGAGGTCGTCATGGGCTTCTTTCGCGCTTATCGAGGCCAAGGCGACGCTGCCGAATTCTAAGATGTCGCCCTGGGAGAAGCTTACTTCTTTGAAGTCATCGGGGGCCATCGCGAGGTCGGCGGCATCGACGCGGTAGAAGCTGAATTCCCTTTCCCCGTCCTCCTTGAGGCTCACGAAGGCCAAGGAGGTGTGCCTTTTGGGGTCTTTCTTGACGTAAGCGACGTCCACCCCGATCGACT
>ONGB01000088.1 GCA_900317295.1 uncultured Erysipelotrichaceae bacterium | reverse complement strand
GAACTGGTACGCTTTTGAGGGCGAGGGATTTTAAGTCCCTTGCGTCTACCATTCCGCCAAGCCGGCCTGCCTTTCCAAAGGAAAAGCCATAGCATTGTAGCGCATCCCCACGGATTCGCCTAAAGAAATCTTAAAAAGCTTCGTCGATTTCCTTAATGGAAGGGACGACCCCGATCGCCCCTTTCTTCTGGGTGGCATAGCCCCCGACGAAATTGGCTCTTTCTAAGGCGCGCTTGATTGCTTTTTCGTCATGGAGGTCCAGCCCGCGGTCAAGTTCATAAAGGACATAGGAATAAAACGCATCCCCCGCCCCGGTGGTGTCCAAGGGCTTAAGGGGTTTGGTTCCCGCATGGATCTTCGTCCCGTTCCCGTAGAACAATGAGCCTTCTTTCCCTAGGGTGACGAAGGCGACCTGCCCGGGGATCAGCAAGGATTTGATTGCGATATCGAGGTCTTCTTGCCCAGAGAGGAGGCGAAGCTCTTCCTCGGTGAATTTGATGATGTCGGCTTCCCTTAACGCGGAGAGGAAGATGCCCTTGGCCTCTTCTTCGCTAGAGAAGATGTCGTCGCGATAGTTCACGTCGAAGGAGATCTTCGCCTTGGTATTGGCGCGGATATAGCGGACCGCCTTGACGAAGAATTCCCTTCCCTCGGGATAAGAAAGCATCAATGAGCCGATGTGGATGATCTTCGCTTTGGATAAATCAAAAGCCTTTAGGCTCTCGGGCTTCAGGGCGTAGTCCGCCCCGTTATCGCGATTGAAGCGGAAGGAGCGTTCCCCTCTTTCCAAGGTGACGATAGCCTCCGTGGTGTGGCGGTCTTCTAGGATATCAAGTTTCAATTCCACGTGGGATTTACCGGCAAATTCGCGTAGGAAATCGCCGTATTTATCCTTCCCGACAGCCCCATAGAAGGCGGCGTCCCCATCGAAATGGGCGATGTTACAGGCGAGATTAAATGGGGCGCCTCCAGGGAAGGCGGTTTGCTTATCCCCGTCATCGAAAATGTCCACGAGGATCTCGCCGATCGATAAAACCATAAAGATTTTTCCTTTCCTCCTAAAAAGCCGAGAACGAGCCTCGGCTTCTTAGGATTTTAGCGTTTTGGGTTATTCCGCTTTGGCTTTGCGCCTCTTGATGAGGAAGAAACCAAGGAGCGCGGCGGCGCTGACGATGGCGGTAAGCGCGATGTAATTCCACACATGGTTACCGCCGAAGAAGTTGCTGTTGATGAGGTTGCCGTTGTTCTCAACGTTCATGCCGTTGCGGAGGGCGATGTAGTCGAGGGTCTCTTCAACGGTGAACTTATGAACCGGGGTCCTGAACCAGTCGGCAATATCCTTATCGTATTGATCATAGTCATCAGAAGCGGCGACGATTGCTTTGACGCCATCATCGAGGTTTTTGAAAGTTTTGACGAGCTCCTTCACATCATCGGAGGTTAGGTCTTCCGCGCCACAGTAGGTGAAGTGTTTGGAAGAATTCCTGGCTAGACCATAGAAGGAAGCAAGATAATCCGCGGCGGCTTTGACGTCGGTGGTATCGGCAACAGCGTCGCCAACGGTTTTGTACTTGATGCCACTAACTCCAGAGCCGTCATGAGCAGAGCTGATGTACTTATCCACCAAGGCGGAGTAATAGTGATTCTCGTTGTTCAGTTGATCAAGGGCGTCAACTTTGAAGGCGGTCGGGGTGAAATTGACACGGAGTTCGTCGAAGTTAGCCGCTTTCCAATCTTTATCAGCAACGATGTCGGCGATGGCAAGTTGAATCGTCCTGCCCGCATAAGCTTGGAGGTTGATCACATGGCGGACCATCGTGGTGGCCATCCAACCAGTGTAAACAAGAGGATCGGTGCCATCCCGGCTATAGAACGTGTTATCTACCCAACCTAAGTCGGCAGCTTGATTAACGTCGGGATCTATTGTCGCGTCGATGATGTGAAGGGAAGCTACACCGCCCATCTTAACGCTGATAAAGGGGTTATTAGCATCGACTTTAAATGGACGAGAAATGAAACGATACTTGGAGTAATCCGTTGCTTGGAAGCCAGTATTATCATCCGATTCGTGAAAGCCACGGAAGAAGCCGGCCCCCTCCTTGTTATATGGAGCACCATTGGCGTGGTTAGCAACGCTGGAGATAGCACGGTCGAAATCGCGACCGGCCCCGTCGT
>ONGB01000049.1 GCA_900317295.1 uncultured Erysipelotrichaceae bacterium | reverse complement strand
AGGCGATCGTCTTGATGTCTTCGCGGCTATAGGGCTTGACGTAGATCTGACGCGGCTCGGGCATCGAGATCGAGCAGAGGGAGGAGATGTCCATCTTCTCGCCGTAGTAGTCGCATTTGATCCCGTCTAATAACGCCGGGTTGGCGCGCCCAGAACGGAGTTTGGAGAGCCCGAATTCCAGGTTCTTTTGGCATTTTTCGAAATCGGCTTTCGCCTCGATGACATATGCATC
Organism: uncultured Erysipelotrichaceae bacterium; assembly: GCA_900317295.1. Taxonomy (GTDB): domain Bacteria; phylum Bacillota_I; class Bacilli_A; order RFN20; family CAG-826; genus Alloenteromonas. The sequence goes on along the minus strand of ONGB01000049.1, from coordinate 10,464 downwards.
CATGGTATTTTCCTCCTATTGGATTTTAGCCTTTGATGATGGTGCCCACGGCTTCGCCGAAGAGCACTTTCTTGAACGCGTCGGGATCTTCCATCGAGAAGACGCGGAGCTCGACGTTCTTCCCTTGGAGCATCGCCGCGGCGGTGAGATCCATGACCCCGAGTTTCCTTTCGATGAGCTCGGTCAGTTTGAGCTCGGGGATCTTCTTGGCGTTCGGGTTCTTCCGCGGGTCGGAATCATAGACGGCGTCCACGCCGTTTTTCGCCATCAAGATGGCATCGGCATTGACTTCTAATGCCCTTAAGGCCGCACAGGAATCGGTGGTGAAATAGGGGTTCCCGGTGCCGCCGGCGAAGATGACGATTTCGCCATGGTTCAGATGGGAGATCGCCCTTCTGCGATAGTAGGGTTCGCAGACTTGGTTGACCGAGATCGAGGACATCACGCGGCAGGGAAGCCCGTTTTCCTCGATGGCGCTTTGGATGGCCAGGGCGTTGATGATGGTGCCGAGCATCCCCATGTAGTCGGCGGTCGATAATTCGATGCCGATTTTTTCGGAGAGGCGGCCGCGCCAGATGTTACCGGCCCCGACGACGATGCCGACATCGACGCCGAAGGAGCGGATCATCTTCACGTTCTGCGCGACGAGGTTGAGCTTTTCCTTGTCGAGGATCGTCCCGTCCGTCTTATCGGCGAGGGCCTCGCCTGAAACCTTGAGGATAATGCGTTTATAAATGGGATTCATGCACACAATCTTAATGCATGGACGCGAAAAGGAAAAGGCGAGGAAAGGAATAGATAAGGAAAACGCATGTATGCCCCCGTTATTTTTGACGAAAGAAAGAAAAACGCCTCCTTTCGGAAGCGTCTTTCGTTTGAGTTTTCTTACTCAGCGGCAGGGAGCCCTTCGCCCACTTTGTAGCGGACGAATTTGAGGACCTGGACGCCTTTCTCGGCGCAGAACTGCTTGACGGCGAGCTTGCCCTCGGGATCAAGGGCATAGGCTTTGGATTCGAGGCAGTTCTCCCCGAGGCGGGAGTCGACCTTGCGCTGGGCGATCATCGCCTTGACGTTGTCGGGTTTGGCGGTGAGCTTGGGATCTTCGGCGACCTCTTTCTCGGCGATGGCGAGCTCGCGGGCCTTATCGGCGGCGGGGACATCGGCGAGGGTGAGGTAGTAGGGATCGGCGGAGCAAACGGTCATCGCGAGGCCGCGGTTGCCCTCTCCCACGTCTTTGGAGAGCAGGACGAGCGCGGAGATGCGACCGCCCTGATGCTTGTAGGCGCCAAAGGCTTGGCCATCGGCGGCTTCGAGGATCTCATAGCGGCGGAGGACGAAGTTCTCACGCATGGCGACGACGGCGTCGGTGAAGAGGTCCTGGACCGCTTCTTTGGCGGCTTCGAGGTCCTTCGGGGCCTTCTCGAGGAGGCGGGCGGCGACGGCTTCGACGAATTCGCCGAACTTGGGCGAACCGGAGACGAAGTCGGTCTCGCAGTTGACTTCGACAATGACGGCTTTGTTGCCTTCGATCTTGATGGTGGCGAGGCCTTCGCCGGCGGTGCGACCAGCTTTGCTGGCGGCTTTGGCGATGCCCTTTTCGCGGAGGATGTCGATGGCTTTTTCAGAATCGCCATCGGCTTCGATCAAGGCCTTTTTGCAGTCCATGATCCCCGCGCCAGTGCGGTCTTGGAGTTCTTTGATTTGCGCAATCGTGACAGCCATTATTCGGCCTCCTTAGCCGGCTCTTCGGCTTTCTCTTCGGGCTTGGCTTCCGCGGCTTTGGCAGCGGCGGCCTGCTCGTTGCGGCGAGCCTGATAACGGGCTTCGCGTTCGGCACGCATCTTGGCGAATTTCTCTTCGCGGGCTTTGCGGGCGGCGCGGACGGCTTCGCGGTGCTGCTGGGCGGCCAAGTCGGCGACGCGGACGGCGTCGGCCATGGTGGCCTCTTCGCCGCTATCTTTCACATAAGCGAATTCAGTGACGCCGGCACGGGCTTCGACGACGGCATCGGCCAAGACGCCGACGATGAGTTTGATGGAGCTGGTGGCGTCGTTATTGGTCGGGATCGGGAAGTCGATGCAATCCGGATCATCGTTGGTGTCGCAGAGCGCGAAGACGGGGATGTTGAGCTTGTGGGCTTCGGCGACGGCGTTCTTCTCAAGGCTCGGGTCGGCGAGGACGACGGCGTTGGGAACGCGGCGCATCTCTTTGATGCCGCCTAGGTTCTTGTCGAGTTTGGCGTATTCCTTCTTGAGGAGGGCGACTTCTTTCTTCGGGAGCTTATCCCAGGAGCCGTCGGCTTGCGCGGCGTCGAGGTCGCGGAGCCTCTTGATGCGCGAGGTGATCGTGCGGAAGTTGGTGAGGGTGCCACCCAACCAACGGTTGGTGATGAAGAAGGAGCCAGAGCGGACCGCTTCGTCGATGACGATTTGCTGGGCCTGGGCCTTCGTGCCGACGAAGAGCACTTTGCCGCCATTCTCGACGATGGTCTTCATCGCCTGGTAGGCAACGATGGTGCGCTCGACGGTCTTGTTGAGATCGATGATGTAGATCCCATTGCGGGCGCCGTAGATGAACTTGCCCATCTTGGGGTTCCAACGACGGGTCTGATGCCCGAAGTGGACGCCGGCCTCAAGGCACTTCCTCATCGTGATGATGGGGGCGTTGGGGTCGTGGAGGATTTCAGCCATGCTCGGCTCGGCGACTTCCTCCGCCGGGGCGGCCTCTACGACCGTCTCTTCTTTGATGATTTCGTCACTCATTTGGTGACCTCCATTTGTTTATGCCTCCCTCGTTTCGAACAACTGACCACCTACCCGATTTTTAAGCCTGCTTCGGCCCGGGAGGAACGAGGCGTTGAATCCACGGGGTGCGTATTGCCGTCGAAAGACAGCGCGGAAAGTATACTCTCGCGCCTTATAGGCACGCAAGGACTAATTTCACCGGCTTATTCGTCGGCCTTTTTGCCGCTTCTTTTGGGAAAGGCGGACTCGTATTGGGCTTTCATGTCCTTTTGGGTAAGGTGGGTATAGACCTGGGTGGTGTTGATGCTTTCGTGGCCGAGCAATTCCTGGATCAGGCGGAGATCGGCCCCGTTTTCTAGGAGGTGGGTCGCGAAGCTATGGCGGAGCATATGCGGATGGAGGTCGACGTAATGCCCCGTCTTCTCTTCGACGGAGCGGAGGATGTATTCCAAACCGCGGACGGTCAAGGCTTTCCCTTGGGCGGACAAAAAGAAGGTTTTGGGGCGCCTCGTTCTATCATCGGATTTGTTGTGGGTTAGCAATTCCGGGCGGGATTCCGCGGCGTATTTGCGCATCCACTTCTCCGCAGAAGGGCCGAAAGGGACCATGCGATATTTCTTTCCTTTGCCGTAAATCCGGATCATCCGGTTGCGGTAATCGATGGAGGAAGGCTCGAAGGAAACAAGCTCGGAAGCCCGCATCCCCGAAGCGTAAAGCAACTCCAAAATCGCTTGGTCGCGGACCATCATCGGATCATCTCGCTTTGCGTTGTCTTCTAGGAGGCTTTTCACCTCGTTGGAGAAAAGAATCTGGGGATATTTGATCTCGCCTTTGGGGGAGGAGATGAAACGGAACGGATTCATCGGGTAGCGATAGGAATCGTGTTCGTGGAGATAATCGTAATAGCTGCGGCAGGAGGAGAGGCGGCGTTGCATGGTCCGCTTGCTGACCTTCTTCCCCGACATCTCGAGGCTTAGGTAATTCACCAGGACCTGCTCATCGATCGCGTTGTCTTCGATCCCTTGGTCTTGAAGGAACTGCAAGAACGTGCGGATATCTCGCAGATATCCTTCCACGGTATGGGAGGAATAGCCTCGCGAGAAAAGCAGGTATTGGGAATAGGGAAGCAGGCGTTCATTAAATGAAGGGGCGCTCATTTGGCCATCTCCGCGATGAAAGAATCCATCCCACGCAATGCGTTATCGATGCATTCCTGCCGATTTTCTTTCTTGGCGCCGGGGATCAGGGCCCAGTTCGCGTTCATCGGGGCGAAATGCGCCGGATCGGCGTGGAGGAGATAGGAGATCAATCCCCCATGGATGGTTTCCCGAGGCACCTTGAGGAAGGGTTTGCCTTCGATCTTCCTGGCGCAGTGGATGGCGGCGATGATGCCCATCGCGGCGCTTTCGACATAGCCTTCCACCCCGGAAAGCTGTCCGGCGACATAGACGTTGGGTTTGTTTTTCAAAGAAAGGTCATCATTCAAGGCCAACGGGGCGTTGATATAGGAATTCCGATGCATGAGGCCGAAGCGCAGGAATTCCGCGTTTTCTAATCCGGGGATCATGCGGAAAACGCGCTTCTGCTCGGGATAAGTTAGGTTGGTTTGGAAACCGACGATGTTGTAATAATCCCCCAATTTGGTGTCCTGCCTTAACTGAACGACCGCGTAGGGTTTGGGGTGTTCCGGGGTTTCTAGCCCAAAGGGCTTCAATGGGCCATGGCGCAAAGTCTCCATGCCGCGGGAGGCGATGATCTCCACGGGAAGGCACCCTTCGAAATAATGGGTGTCGAACTCATGGAGGAGCGCCTTTTCCGCGGAGAGCAATTCCTTGACGAAGGCGAAATATTCCTCCTTCTCCATCGGGCAGTTGATGTAAGAGGAATCGCCCTGCTCATAACGGCTTTTGAAATAGGCTTTGGAAAAATCGATCGAATCCTTTTTGACGATGGGCGCGGAGGCGTCGAAGAAGGAAAGGTTCTTCCCTCCGACAACGCGGGAGATCTCATCTAGCAAATCCGGGCTCGTCAACGGCCCCGTGCATAGGATGCAAGGAGCGTCATCCGGCAGGGTTTTCACTTCTTCCCGATGAATATGCAAATTCGGAAAAGAGTTGAGAATTGCAGTAGTTTTCGCCGCGAAAAGCGCGCGGTCCACGCCTAGCGCGTTGCCCGAAGGCACCTCGCTTTCCTTCGCGGATTCCATCATGATGGAACCCAATTTCGCCATCTCTTCCTTCAATAATCCGCAGGCGTTGTCGAGGCGTTTGGACTTCAAGGAATTGGAGCAGACGAGCTCCCCGAAATCGGTGGATTCATGGGCGCCGTCTTGATAGGTGGGGCGCGCTTCGAAAAGCTCGACCTCATAGCCGCGTTTCAGCAAATAATAGGCCGCCTCGCTTCCGGCGAGGCCGCCGCCGATGACGATGACTCTTTTCATCATCTTTTAATTATCGCCGCTTTTCTTGGTTTTGCTATCCACCCATTCAAAGTGGTGGCAATTCGGATAATTGGTGCAGCCTAAGAAGTCCCTGCGTTTGTATTTTTTTACCACAAGATAGCCGTCCGCGCAGTCCGGGCATTTCCTGACATAGTCTTTTTCCGTGTAGTCCTTCTTCTCGGGTTTGGGTTTGGCGGAATCGCCCTTGAGATTCCTCGTGTAGTGGCAGGACGGGAAACGGGAGCAACCAATGAACTTTTCGCCTTTTTTGGACTTTTTATAGACCAACGGGGCGCCGCAATCGGGGCAATTCTCGCCCACGGGCTCGCTTTCCACCTGTTCTTTTTGGACGTAATGGCAATGGGGGTAGCCGCTGCATCCGATGAACTTTTCGCCCTTGCGGTTGCGCTTATATAGCAAAGGTTTCCCACAAAGCGGGCAGTTCTCCCCGGTCAGCTGATCGGGGTCTTGGTACATCTGTTTTTTGGCTTCGTTATAGGTCTTTTCAAACGGAAGATAGAAATCATCCATCGTCTGAAGGAAGTCCTTCTTCCCCTCCGCAAGATTATCCAAGGTGGATTCCATGCCCGCGGTATAATGGGTGTCGACGATGTCGGGGAAGTATTTCCGGAGGACGGCGATGCTCTTGACCCCGGTCTCCGTGGGGGCGAGGACGCCCTTGGTCGCGGTGACATATTTCCGTTTGATGAGCGTGCTGATGGTGGTCGCGTAGGTCGACGGGCGGCCGATGCCGTTTTCTTCCATCGCTTTGACGATGGAGGCTTCGTTATAAGGCGGCTCGGGTTTGGTGAATTTCTGCTGGGGATTCACCGCGGAAATCCCATAGATCGCCCCTTCTTCCATCGGGGGAAGGGAGGCCTCTTCTTCGCCATCATCCATGAGGATGGAGAAACCCTTGAACAGGGTGCGGCTCCCTTTGATGGAGAACTGCATGCCATTGCCTTCTAAGACAACGGAGGTGCTTTCGATTTTCTTCGGGGCCATCACCGAAACCATCGCCCGGTTATAGATTAGGCGATAGATCTTGGTCTCGTCGGGGGTGAGGAATTGGGCGACGATCTCCGGGGTACGGTGCGTCCCAGTGGGGCGGATGGCCTCGTGGGCGTCTTGAATGTTCTCGTTCTTCTTTCCCTGACGGAGGGTCCCGACGTATTCGGAGCCAAAGCGCTCTTCGATGAAGGGCTTGGCGTGCTTATTGAAGAAATTCGGGCTCAAACGGGTGGAGTCCGTACGCATATAGGTGATCAAACCGACATGCTCGCCGGCGATGTTCTTGCCTTCGTATAAGCCTTGGGCAAGGGTCATGATGCGGGTATTCGAGAAATGGTATTTGGTATAGGCCTCCTGTTGGAGGGAGGAGGTCGTAAGCGGCAATTTCGGGGCGATGCTCTTCGGGGTTTTGACGATGGAAGTCACCGTCAATTCCTGGGGGAATCTCGCCAAAATAGCGTCGACTTCCTCTTTAGAGGACGCTTTGAAAGGCTGCCCGTCCACCTTCGTCAAAGTGGCGGCGTAGGGCTTGCCTCCAATGAGGACATTCACCTCGATGGTCCAATACTCTTCCGGAACGAACGCGTTGATCTTTTCCTGACGGTCGACGATCATCGCCAAAGTCGCGGATTGCACACGTCCGGCGGAGGGGATTTTCAAGTTCTTTTGCAACAAAGAAGACACGCGGAAGCCAATGATGCGGTCTTCCATGCGGCGCGCTTCCTGGGCTTGGACGAGCCGTTGATCGATATGGAGGGGGTTCTTCATCGCCTCCTCAATCGCCGGGCGGGTGATTTCGTGGAAAAGCAAACGCGAGGTGGACTTCACTGGCAGGTGAAGGACCTCCGCCAAATGCCAAGAAATGGCTTCCCCTTCCCTATCAGGGTCGGTCGCGAGGTAAACGGTTTCCGCCTTTTTGCACGCCTCACGGAGTTTGGCGACGATTTGGAACTTGTCCTTGGAGATCTCGTAATCGGGTTTGTAGCCGTTTTCGAGGTCGATGCCGAGCCCGCCTTTGCCGTGAGTCGAAAGATCGCGGATGTGCCCTTGGGAGGCCATGACCATAAAATCATCGCCCAAGTAGCGGGCGATCGTTTGGCATTTCTTTGGCGATTCGACGATGACAAGTTTCATAAAAACGCCCGAATGATAGGAGGGACTTTTTGGTAAGTCAAACCCCCTGCTCTGCCCTTTTCTATATATAAATAAAGAACTTATTTATCGTCTCCCCGAAAAAATTTTTACCGGAATAAACCGCCTCGGAGCCAAGCGTTGTAGCCCATGATGTCCAATACGTCTTCCGGTTTCTCGACGAGGGCCGCGCCTTCCCTTATCAACCCGTTGCAGGAGCTCTCCTCGTCCGCACGGAAGGGGACGGCGCCGATGTCGCGGCCTAACGCGGCGGCGAAGGCGGTGGTGATCATCGTGCCGCTATGCTCCTGAGCCTCAATGACGATGGTAACCTTCCCTAACGCGGCCAAAATCCGGTTCCTTAGCGGGAAATGCTGGGCGGTAGGCGGACATTCAAAAGGGTATTCGCTTAATAGCAACCCCGTTCTGGCGATTTCTTTCTGCAATTCTTCATTCGCCGATGGATAGAACTTATTGAGGCCGTTTCCTAAAACAGCGACCGCCTTTCCGTAGGGCAAAGCCGCTTTTAGGCATTCGGAATCGATGCCCGCGGCCAAGCCGGAAACCACCGCGACTCCTTGTTTCGCCACCCCTTCCGCTAATTCGCGCGCCATCTTGCGCCCATAATCCCCGCATTTCCGCGCCCCGACGAAGGTAGCCGCGCGGTCTATATCCTTAATCAGATCAAGATTTCCTTGGTAATAAAGCACCCACGGGGGTTTGTATCCTTGGGAAAGGGATTGGGGATAATCCGGATCCCCTAACGTGACATAGCGGGTTGGGAGGGAGGCGGCAAAGGCCTCGATTTGCTCCGGGGTGGCAGATAATGGGGCGCGGCGATGGATGACGTCGTTGATGGCGTTCCAATCCGCTTGATACATTTCGTTTAGGTAGACAAGGACATCGCTGGATTTCATAAGTTCTCCTACCTTCTTTTACGCAGGAGAAAAGAAAAACGGCGAAAACCATTTTCTTAGTCAAAGACTAAAAAAGTTTTAATTGTTCTTCGTAAAAGGCCGCGACCGGCCTAAAAGATTTACGATGGACCCCCTCGATCGGCCCGTTTTTGGCGAGCTCTTCCATGTGGAGTTTGGTCCCATAGCCTTTATGGACGGAGAAATGGAATTGGGGGTACTGCTTTTCCAACTCTTCCATATAACGATCCCTGGTGACTTTGGCGAGGATCGAAGCGGCGGCGATATTCAAGCACTGCGCATCGCCTTTGATGATAGGAATAACGGGGGCTTTGAGATTCTTCAAAGGCATCGCGTCGGTCAAAATAAGCTGGAAATCGCATTGAATTTGGCCAAGCGCCTCTTTCATCGCCTTCTGCGTGGCCATGTAGATATTGAGCTCATCGATCTCCGCCGGAGTGGCGAAGGCGATGCCGTAACCCAAGGCGTTTTTCTTAATCTCCTCGAACAGGGCATCGCGCTTTTTCGCGGTCAGCTTTTTGGAGTCGTCGATGTCAGGATTCTGATAATCCTTAGGAAAAACGACCGCGGCGGCGCATACCGGGCCCGCCAAGGGGCCGCGGCCGGCCTCATCGACTCCCGCGATCGCGACGATGGTGTCGGAATAGTATTCCTTTTCTTTCTCAAGCATGGGGGATCTCCAAAGAGAATCTTCCGAGAATGCCGTCTTTGAATTCTTTGATCAACAGATAGGCCGCTTTTTCTTCCGAGGGGCGCGCGCCATCCAATAAACCCCGTTTTTCGGCGATGGATTTCAAAATCTCATCGGAATCCTTCCCGCGGATATCTTCCATGCCAAACCGCGTCTTGAGGGCATCGGGGTATTCTTCTTTGAAATAGCCTAGAAGCGCCACCGCGAGTTCGTGGGTGGGCAAAACTTCTTCTTTCATCGAGCCGATCAAAGCGAGGCGAATAGCCTGGGCACCGTCAGGGTAATTCATCGGCAAAATCCCCGGGGTATCCAAGACGACGAAATCATCGTTTAAGCGAATCCACTGCTCCGCTCGGGTAACCCCCGCTTTATTGCCGACTTTGGCGATCTTCCGACCTCCGATGTTATTGATCAAAGTGCTCTTTCCGACATTAGGAATTCCAATGATCATGACGCGGATGGATTGAGGCTTCATTCCATAGCGAGTTTCCTTTTCCCGCTTCTTTTTGAGAATCGGTTCAGCGGCTTTGGAAAGGATGGTGACGAACCGATCCTTTTTAAGGTTCCCGGCGATCGCAGGGATACCATTATCAGTAAAATGGGTTAACCAATCCGCGGTGATTTTTGGATCGGAAAAGTCTTCTTTCGATAAGAGGATTAAATGCGGTTTTGCACCGATTAAGTTCTTTAAAAGAGGGTTTTGCGAGGATTTTGGCGCGCGACCATCAACCACTTCCACGACTAAATCGATGGACTTGATGTAGCGTTCCATCTGGTCGAGGGCCTTGGACATATGGCCGGGAAAGTAGTGAACGTTTTGCTGCGCCATATCAGTGCCTATCCAAGTGTTTATACTGCCACGGCCAACGGGTATAGCCTAGTTGGAACTCCGCTTCCGTGTTGTTTCCTTTTTTGACGAGTTTCCTCATTCCGGTCACCAAATATGCCTTGCCGACGATCCATTCTTTCTTCAATGGACCCTGGGATCTAGAATCGGTGGAATTGCCGCGGTTGTCCCCCATGACGAAATATTCATCTTCGTCCAAAACGGTGGGGCCGCAAGACCCGATTCTCGCATTATAGGAATTGACGCGGCTTTGGTAAGCGGAGTCGGATTCGTCCTTCCCACGGAAGATATAATCATCGACCTTCCAAAGCGGTTTTAGATAATACGGGTCCCCTTCGGTCGGAGTGAGGTAAGTCCAGCCGAAAGCGGCGTTGCCGTGGTTGGGGTCTTCATCCCCCACGTTGGAGAATTGGATGGTCTCCCCAGGCATACCGATAACCCTTTTGATCTTCGGGGCGATCCCGGGGGTGGTCTTCAAAACATAATTTCCTTTATCGTCCCGTCGAAACTCGGAAGGATTCTCGGGGTCTCTCTGATAGTCCTCGGGATAATAGCAGACAACGATATCCAAACGCTTCAAGGAGGCGCGCCAATTGCCTTTGTTCCCGACTTTTGCGTATCCATAATCGACGATGCAGCCGATTCCGTTATTCAAATCGGGGCTG
>ONGB01000084.1 GCA_900317295.1 uncultured Erysipelotrichaceae bacterium | reverse complement strand
CATTACGACGGATCCTCCTGCAACGGCTGCGATATCGAGCTGGTGAGCGTCCTGACCCCGCGCTATGACGCCGAGCGTCTGGGCTTTAAGCTGGCCGGCAGCCCCCGCCACGCCGACATCAGCCTGGTGATGAAGCGCGGCGCCACCCTCACCATCAAAGGGGACAACGGCCGATTGATCATCGGCAATAACCGCCGCGGCGTCTACCTCGATTCCACCGAATCCAATAGCGCCTACCAAACCGCGCGCTGGACCGACCGACCCTATAAGGAAGCCAAGCTTCGCATCCTCCTCGACACCTCGAGCATCGAGATCTTCGTCGACGGGGGGCGCGAAACCATCACCAGCCGCTTCTACATCGACGGGCCCTTGAGGAAGGCCCTGACCGGGACGATCCACGACCTACAGATCAAAGCCATAGAGGGGAGATAAGCATGAAAAACCCAAAGCCATTGACACTATTCGCCATCGCGATCCTGACTTCCTGCGGGGTCAATAAGCCGATTTCGATCGACCAGAAAGGGGCCGACGTCTTCCCTTGCTCGGAAAAAGAAGGCTCCGCGGAGACCACGATGGGCGACGTGATGCCCTTTTATGACGACGGGGTGATGAACATCTATCACCTCCGCAACGTCTCCGGCACCAATTCGCTTTTCTATCACCCGATCGCCCGCATCTCGAGCCCCGACCTCATCCATTACCAAAACGACGGGGTCGCCTTGAATTACGAAGAATCCTTCACCTCAATCGACGCCGCCCTCGGCACCGGTTCCTTCATCAAGGGGAAGGAAGGCGAATACCATTGCTTCTACACCGGCCATAACGGCAAGGTCCATGACGCCGATTTCGGCGATAAATCCCTCACCCACATGGAGGCGATCCGCCACGCGGTGAGCCATGACGGGCAAAAGACCTGGGAGAAGGACGAAGATTTCCTAATTTTCGGCGGCAAGGACGATTTCCGCGATCCTTACGTCTATTGGGACGCCGCCGCGGAAAAATACCAGATGCTCGTGACGACGCGCGACGTCGACACCGATGAGCCCGTCATCCGCCGCTACGAAGCCCCCTCCCTCTCCGCCCGTCCCGGGGAATGGGTGAACCGCGGCAACTTCTTCGTAAACGACGAAGGGGCCTATAACATGGAATGCCCCTCCTACCTCGAATATAACGGCTTCCAATACCTCGCCTATAGCGAACAAGGCGCCAACCGCGTCACCCATTACCGCTATCGCCGCTCCTCCTCCGAGCCCTGGCAGCGCTTCGGGCGCGACGCCATCGACTCCGCCGGCTTCTACGCCGGGCGGTTAGAGAAGATGGAAGACCGCCTCTATGCCTTCGCCTGGTGCGCCCGATTGACCGGCGGCAACACCGGCGACTTCGATTGGGGCGGGAACTTGGTGAGCCATGAGCTCAGCCAAAACCTGGAGACCGGGGAACTAAGCCCCGTGATGCCCCATACCTATAAGGACTATTTCTCTCACCCCGTCGATTACGCCCTCGGAGATGGCAAATTCGAATTCTCCGGGGAGAAATTCGAGGCCAAGGCCATCGGCAAAACCAGCGATAACGCCACGCGTTTCTCGATGAAGATCAAAATCGCCGAGGACAAAGGCGACTTCGGATTGACTTTCGGGATCGCCGGGCAATTGCATAACCGCATGGGCGACGGCACCCTCACCTTCAACGTGGCGAAGAAGAAGATCAGCTGCCATAACAACGTCTCCAACGTCCTCCGTTTCGGGCCGGAGCTCACCTCGGTGGCCTACCCCTTCGAATTGGATAAGGACTATGACGTCGATCTGATCGTCAACGGCGAACTCTATAGCGTCTACCTTAACGGGGAGGTCGCGATGACCGCGAGGCTCACCAATATGCCCGGCAAGAACATCGCCTTCTATTCCAATGGCGCAAAAGCGAGCATCACGGAGGTGAAGGCCTATGAATAGACTCTACGCCGTCGGGGAATTGCTCATCGGGGTCACGTTCCATATACGGTTCATTCGGGTCGGGATGATGGCTGTTGTAAAACTCAACGATATGAAAGCCGCAGCGGTTAACATAAAAATGAATGTTTCTTGTTTCAAAATAGGGCGTTACGGTCTCCCAGACTTTTACCTCGGGGTGTAGCTTTTTAACTTCGCACCAAGCGGCATAGCCGATACCCTTGCTGTGTGCCTTTGGAGAAACGAAGAGCAAATCCAGTTCGCCTTTATCGCCTTTCGCTCTGAGCACCAGACCGCCAACTTTTTTATCGCCCTGCATAATGCGGTACGCCTCGCCGCCGTCGATAGATGCTTCAATCGTTTTGCGCGATATTATTTCGCCATCCTCTTCAAAATGGTC
>ONGB01000050.1 GCA_900317295.1 uncultured Erysipelotrichaceae bacterium | reverse complement strand
CTTCTTTATTTGCCTTTGCTAAGTTTGGCTTTCCTTTTCGCCTGCGCTTCTTCCCCATCGAAAAGCGTTGAGCCTTCTATTCCGGAAGTCACTTCGGAACAAACTACCTCAAAGACCACCTCGGTCACTTCCGAAACGGAGACCACGTCTTCTAAAGAAGAGACCACCAGCCAACAAGCATTGGATTATTCCCGCGATCCGCGCGATGAATCCCTGGTGGGAAATCAGAAATACCTCGACTATATCGGCGGGATCGATGATGTATGGGAACATTACCGCGGGGATGGGGTCACCATCGCCGTCATCGACACCGATTTCGACGTGACCCATAGTGAGTTCTTCTATGAAAATGGGCGGAGCAAGATTTTGGAATCCTCTGCGAGCTTTGTCTCCTCCGCGGGCAAGGTCACCAAGACCGTCGGCAGGGATAAGATGACCTATGGCGGGCAATCCCATGGCACCTTCTGCGCGGCGATGGCCGCGGCCTCTGTTACCGGCCAAGGCACGGTCGGGGTGGCGCCTAACGCCGACCTATTGCTACTAAAAACCGATGCACGCCCCCTCTCGATTTGCGAAGCGTTCCGTTATGCGGCGGAAGAAGGCGCGAAGGTCATCACGATCTCCATCGGCTCCTACGCGGATGGCATCGGGGACTTAGACCGCCAAGGGGCTGACCTAACGACCGTCTTCGAAGAAGCGGTGGGCTACGCCTATCAAAAGGGCTGCGTCATCTGCTCCGCGGGCGGCAACGGCGGGGAAGACGGCCGCCCCACGGAATATACCTATCCCGGCGCGACGACCCACGTGATCGGCTGCGGCGGCCTCGCGGATGAATCTAGGAACGCCTTATGGTCCGGCTCCTCCTATAATTCTTCCCCGGCTTATCAATTCATCGATGTCTGCGCCCCCGCGCATAATCTTTATAACGCCTGTTCCTATACGAATCAGGGGCAGACATATCTCTATGACGGAGGGTGGAACGGCACCTCCTTCGCCTCCCCGCAGGTCGCTGGGGCGGCGGCGTTATATTTCCAGAAGAACCCGAATGCGACCAACGCGGATTTCGAACGCGACCTTTACGCCTCCTGCGACAAAGTCGACCCCGTCGCGAAAACGGGTTATGGGGCGCTTGACGTCGCTAGGCTATTGGGGCTAGAGCAAAAGCAAAAGACCATCTATTTCCAAGACGCCTCCTGGTGGCGGGCCGACGGGGCGCGTTCCTCCCTCTTTGCCTGGAATCAGGCGGGGACGCTAGGCAATGCGGATTTCCCTGGGGTTACGATGGACAAGGTGTCCACCGGCCTATGGAAAGCCACCGTGGACGGATCGAAATTCGATTTCCTTCTATTCGCCCGCGTCGGCAGCGGGGATCTCTCCGATTGGGGCGCGAAGACGATGGATCTCCCCGTTTGCGCCTTCTCCAAGAAACGGAATCTCTACACGATTTCCTCCACCTCCGCTTCCTGGATAAGTGAGGGGAAAACGGTGAAGGGAAGTTTCTCCCATTACGGGGCCTAAAACGAAAAAAGAAGCGGGATTTCCCGCTTCTTTTCACATCGCTTCGATTTCTTTGATCTCGAGTTCCTGCCCATCGATGAGGACGGTATCCTCGCTTTTGCAGTTGGGGCAGACCTTCGCGTAATCGAGGGTGCGGTAGACTTCCCCGCAGGCATTGCAACGGGTATGGGCTTCCTTCTTCTCGATGCGGAGCTCGCTGCCTTTTAAGAGCTCGGAATCTTTGGTGAACCAATCCCATGCATCGGTGAGGTAGTGGTGGACCACCCCGCTGACTTCGCCGACGGTCAAAGTCACGGAGGCGATTTTGGTGAGCTCGTTTTCTTTGGCGACCTCTTCCAAAGCCTCGCAGACGTGCGTGACGATCGAAAGCTCGTGCATGGAGATTACTTGGCTTGTTTCTCGGCCTGCTTCGCCGCCTTCTTTTCCTCCCGGGCGCGCTTCTTGATGGCGAAGGTGCGCTTGATGAGGTAGGGGAAGACCTTCTTCATCGTATCTTCGCAAGGCACGAGGTCGGAGGCTTCCGGCAGGTCGCGGTGGAGGTGGATGGCGTCGAACATGCATTTGGTGGTGCAGATGCCGCAGCCGATGCACTTATTCGGGTCGACGATGGAGGCGCCGCAGCTCAAGCAGCGGGCGGTCTCTTTCTTGACCTGCTCCTCGGTGAGGGTGAGGTGGGCGTCGCGGAAGCTGCGCTTCGGATCGAAATGGTCGTCCATCCCCTCGACTTGGCGCGGGGTGCGGTCATAATTCTCGACGAGGATGTCGTCTTTGTTGAGGGCGATGTAGTCGTTGCGGTTGCGCGCTTCGTCCATCGAGGTGCCTTTATGGGCATGGCGGTGGAGGGAGATGGCCGCTTCTTTGCCCGCGGCGATCGCGTCGATGACGAACTTCGGCCCGGTGTAGACGTCGCCGCCGACGAAGAGGTCGTCGACGTTGGTCTGATAGGTGAGCGGATCGGCCTTCGGCGCGCCGTTTTTGAGGCAGTCGAGGTTTTCGCCTTTTAGCAAGTCGCCCCAGACGATGCTTTGCCCGATCGCATAGATGACGTAATCGGCTTTGAGTTCCTTTAGCTCGCTCTCGTCATAGACGGGGGAGAAGCGCTTGGTCTCGGGCTCGATGGTGCGGAGGCACTTCTTGAAGGTGACTCCGGAGACGGCGCCGTCTTTGTTGACGGAAGCTTCTTTCGGCCCAAATCCGCAGAGGATCTCGACGCCTTCTTCTTCGGCCTCGGCGATCTCTTCTAAAGAAGCGGGCATGGTCTCTCTGGATTCGAGGCAAACCATCGTGACCTTGGAAGCGCCAAGGCGAGAAGCGGTGCGGGCGCAGTCGATGGCGACGTTGCCGCCACCCACGACGATGACTTCGCCTTTGATTTCCTTGGCTTTGCCTTCGCTGGCCTTCTCAAGGAAGGAGACGGCGACCTCGGAGTTCTTCGCGTCTTCCCCAGGGATACCGGGCAAACGGCCGCCTTGGCAGCCGATGGCGAGATAGAAGCCGCAATAGCCTTGCTTGCGGAGTTCATTGAGCGTGACGTCTTTGCCGACTTCGACGCCGCATTTGATCTCGACGCCGAGTTCTTTGAGGATATCGATTTCCGCGTCGATGACGTCCTTCTCCAATTTATAGGAAGGGATGCCATAACGCATCATGCCGCCGGGGTGCTCGTGCTTTTCGAAGACGGTCGGCTTATAGCCCTTAAGCGCGAGATAGTAGGCGCAGCTTAAGCCAGCGGGGCCGGCGCCGATGATGGCGATCTTCTCGTCGAATCCGCCGACGCAGGAGGGAATTTCCTTCTCGGGGACGAAGCGGGTCTCCTGATGGAGGTCGCGCTCGGCGATGAATTTCTTGACGGCGTCGATGGCGATGGCCTGGTCGATTGAGCCGCGGGTGCAGGCTTCCTCGCAGCGCTTGTTGCAGATGCGTCCGCAGACGGCGGGGAAAGGGTTGTTCTTCTTGATGAGGGCGAGGGCGTCTTCATAGCGGCCTTGGGCGGCCAATTTGAGATAGCCCTGGATGCCGATATGGGCGGGGCAGGCGGTTTTGCAAGGCGCGGTGCCGGTCGGATAGCAGTTGACGCGGTTGGTGTCGTTATAGCGTTCGCTCCATTGCTCGCGGCCCCATTTGTAGTAGAAGGGATCCTTCATGCGCGGATAGACAACTTCGCTGCCGTCTTTCTTGCAAAGCTTTTGCCCGAGTCGGACGGCGCCGGCGGGGCAATATTCCACGCAGCGGCCGCAGGCGACGCAGTTCTTCGGATCGACTTTGGCGATGTAGGCGGAACGGGAGAGGTTCGGGGTGTTGAAGAGTTGGGAGGTGCGGAGGGCGTGGCAGACCTGCGGGTCGCAGTTGCAGATGGCGATGATCTTGTCTTTGCCGTCGTTATTGGAAATCTGATGCACGTACCCGTTCTTTTCGGCTTCGCGGCAGATTTCTAGCGCCCTTTCCTTGGTGCAGTAGTGGCCCTTGCCGGTCTCGACGCAGTAATCGGCCATGTCGCCGACGGCGATGCACCAATCCTCGGCGTTCCTGGCCCCGCCTTGGCCCAAAACTTCCTCGCACATGGTGCAGGAGCAGGGGGAGGCGGCGATGTGGCCGGCGTATTTGTCGAGCCAGTATTCGATGTGCTCGATGTCGATGGAAGTGGATTCGTGCTCAATGGCTTTTTCGACGGGGATGACGTGCATGCCGACGCCGGCGCCGCCGGGTGGAATCATCGGGGTGAGGCCGTTAAGCGGATCGAAGCACATGCGCTCAAAGAAGCGGGCGACCTGCGGATGGGCCTCGATGATGTCGCGGCGCATGTTGGTGAATTCGGCGCTGCCCATGACGAAGCGGGGCAGGACGTAGTATTTCTTGCGGGTGCCGTCGGGCTGGTCATGGTAATGCCATTCGATCGTGCCCATGCAGCCCATGTGGAAAAGGATCTTCTCCAGTTCTTCCTGGGGAATCTTCATCTTCTTGGTTTTCTTGACCATCTCTTCGATGGAGTATTCCGTGCGGATCTTCATCGTGAGGGCGATCTCCGCCTCCTGGTCGGTCATGACCGCGGCGAGGCCGTAGTATTCGGGATCGTTATAGTCGATCTTTCTGAATTTGCGGTCGGTGATCTTCTGGCCGAGTTTCAAAACGACGGGGCGCTTCTCCTGGTGCTCATAGTCCAGGCCGGGGGCCTTCACATTGACGACGTCTTCAAAACGCATAAGTCTTCTCCTTTTTTGGCTTATCGCTGTCTTGGCTGCATTGTAATGGATAACCGCCTTCCAAAGGAAGGATTATTTTCGTCAATTAAACAAAGGCGGGTCGCTTAACTGACCCGCCCGCCCCAGAAATACATCCTATTTCCCTAAGTTAAGTAGGGGGAAGCCTCCACCCCGTTCGGGATTCCGGCTCAATGGTCGGCCTTCAACGCCCCGGGGCTCTTCCGGCTTCCGAGATAAAGTGTGTCGGAAACGCGTTATTTTCTGGGCATCTCCATTGTAGGAGAACGCGGGATAAATGCAACACGTCCTCGCCCTTCAATTCAAAAGAAAGAGGGGATACAATACGCCCGTCATGAAAATCCTATTCATCCTCGAATGCGCCAACTGCTTGACTAACGGCACCTCGGCCACCTGCCTCCGCTTCGCGGAAGAGCTTCGCAAAAAAGGGCACGAATGCAAAGTCCTCGGCTGCTATTTCGAAAACCAGCAAGACCCCGCGTGGTACGTCGGGTTCGATCATTTCAAATTCCCCGTCTTCGAAGCCTTGATCCACAAGGAAGGCTTCAACTTCGTCAAAGTCGATCCGGCGAAGATCTATGAAGAAGTCAAAACCGCGGACGTCGTCCACCTATTCCTGCCTTTTAAGTTCTCCAACGTCGCCCGTTTGATCGCTCAATATATCGGGGTCCCCGTCACCGCGGCTTTCCATATGCAGCCGCAGAACGTCACCTCCGCGATCCATATGGGCCAGGTGGGGTTCGTCAACGATGTCCTTTATGGCTCTTTCCGCCGCTACCTATACCGCCACGTCAAGCACATCCATTGCCCCTCGCAGATGATCGCCGACCAGCTCATCAGCCACAAATACTCGATGTGCGTTCCCCATGTCATCTCCAATGGCATCAACGAATACTTCCACCCGATCAAAGCCGAAAGGCCGAAGGAATTGGAGGGGAAATACATCGTCACGATGTCCGGCCGCCTCGCCAGGGAGAAGCGGCAGGACCTCATCATCCGCGCGATCGCGGAAAGCCCCTATAACGAGAAGATCCAGCTGATTCTATGCGGCCAAGGGCCGGAGAAGGACCGTTATCTGGCTTTAGCCAAGAAAGTGAAATTGGCCAACATGCCGATCATCGGTTTCCAAAGCCAGGAGTCGCTTCGAAATATCCTCAATTACACCGACCTCTACGTCCACGCCTCCGATTTCGAGATCGAGGGCATCTCCTGCATCGAGGCCTTCGCCTGTGGCGCGGTGCCCGTCGTCAGCGATTCCAAGCTCTCGGCGACTCGTTCCTTCGCCCTCGACCCCCAGTGCATCTTCAAGCATGGCCAATATAAGTCCTTGAAACATCGCATCAATTACTTCATTGAGCACCCCGAACGGAAAGAAGAACTCTCCAAGCAATATATCGAATTGGCCCCCAAATACGCCCTTCCGATCATGGTGGACCGCTTCGAGGAGATGCTGAAAGAGGCCATCGAGGACAAGAAGAACGGCCAAGACCTGCCGACCCTCCGCCCGTCGAAGACCGACCGCATCAAAGCCAAGAAGATCTTCAGGGCCTTGAAAAGAAACGGCATCATCGAGGAAATCCCCGAGAATCTTCGATAATCGATAAAACCAGGGGCCTTCCTTTATGCCAAGGCCCTTTTTGTTTGCAATAGATAGCGCCCTCATCAAGATTAGCATTCTGAAAAATAGACAGAAAAATCAGAAATTGCACATAACGTTTTAAAAATGGACATATATTTTTCTTTTCTGCCATTTTGAAGTAAACTATGTACAGGAGATAAATATGTGCAGAATAACCACAACAGAGTTTAAGAATAACTATGGCCATTACATCGAAAGGGCTGAAGTTGAAAGAATCGAGGTCACGAAACGGGGAGTAGTGATTTTCACAATGGTGCCCAAACGGGAAGAATTGGGCGAAAGAATAAAAACTTTCTTCGGCACCCTTCCGCCTGAAGCCTCTATAGGGGATGACCCCTATGAAAGGGGATAAAAATGCGCGTGTTTTTTGATAGCAACGTCATTATTGACGCTCTTTCATCCCGCGAGAAATCAACAAAAGTGGAAGAGACCCTTCTTTATAAAGCCGTGGTCGGCGGTATTCAGGGAATTCTTTCCGCTAAGCAACTGACCGACATCTATTACGTGCTCCGCCGGTACTATTCTTCTGATGAAAGGCGCAGGGAGCTTTTATCCATTTTGGTGGCGGGGTTCGAAATTGCTCCTGTAGATTGCGATGTGTGTTCAAAGGCGTTGGATTCTTCTATTCCGGATTATGAAGACGCGGTGATTGCAGAATGCGCAGACCGTTATGCGGCAGATTATATTCTGACAAATGACGTGAAGGGTTTTGTGAAATCCAAGATTCCTCCAATTAAACCCATGGATATCGCTAAACTGCTTCGGCTTTGAAAAAAAGACGAATCAGCCCTCTCCTTTTGGTTTAGCTTTGCCCTCGCGTGAAAGCGCTTTTTTAACCATAACGCGGAAAAATGATTAAGATACCCCACAGAAAGGAGAAACCTCCATGGAAAAAGCTTCTAAGGTCATGTATGTGATCGCCAACATCTTCTCTTGGATCACGGTCGTGCTTTGCATTGGTTTGATCGTCGTCTTCTCGTTGGCCCTCGCCAATGTGGGAAATCTCAACCAGATCCTCGCGGAAAATGGCGCCACCGGCGGCATCGCGACCATCGTGGCCCTCAGCATCACGATGTTGGTCAACCTCGTCTTGATCGCCTTGGTCCGCAAAGCCGGTGACAAGAAAAGCTCCAAGGGTTGGGACATCCTCGTCCTCATCCTCGGCGTGCTTGGTTGGAACGTCTTCTACATCCTCGGCGGCATCTTCGGGCTTGTTGCCCGCCGCTAAGGCTCAACCGATGAAAATAGCCGCGATTTCGCGGCTATTTTTCATTTTATCCCGGCGAATTCTTTGAAGAAGTTCGTCTTCTTTTCGCTATAGGGAGGATATTTGACGGGGATCTCCATCTTGCCCTTGACCAGGACGCTTTTTTGATGGGAGAAGGTACGGAAGGAGGCTTCGCCATGATAGGCCCCCATCCCGGAACGCCCGACGCCCCCGAATGGCAGGTCATCATTGGTCAGATGCATGATCACCTCGTTGACGCATCCGCCGCCGAAAGGCGAAAGGGCCATGACGCGTTTGGCTTTTTTCTTGTCTTTGCTGAAGTAGTAGAAGGCCAAGGGTTTTTCCATCGAATGGACTTTCTTCAAGGCTTCCTCCAAATCATCGAAGGGGAGGATCGGCATGATGGGCCCGAAGATCTCATCCGACATCACCTTGTCTTCGAAGGTGACGTTATCCATCACGATCGGTTCTAAGCGCCTGCCTTCGACCTTGCCGCCGAAGATGACCTTCTTTTCATCGATGAAGGAGGTGACTTTCTCCAGTTGGCGGTCATTGATGATGTAAGGGAAGTTGGGGGAGAGCTTATCCCCTTCGTAATAGTAGGCCTTGATATATTCCAAGACTTTCTTGACGTATGCGTCATGGACTTTGGAATGCACGAGGAAATAGTCGGGGGCGACGCAGGTTTGCCCGGCGTTAAGGAATTTGCCCCAAACCGTTCTGCGCGCGGCGAGATCCACATCGGCGTCTTCGTCGATGATGCAGGGGGATTTGCCGCCTAATTCCAAGGAGCAGGGGGTTAGATGTACCGCGGCTTTCGCTAGGACGTTCTTCCCCGTCTCGGCCCCGCCGGTGAAGAAGATGTAGTCGAAACGGTTGTCCAAAAGGTCGCCGACTTGGTCGCGGCTGCCGATGACGACGTCGACGAGGCCTTTGTTATCGAATTCGCATTTGTTGTAGTCTTCGTGGAAGGCGGCGACGAACTTGTCTTTGTATTTCAAAAGAAGGTCATAGATCTTCTCTAGGTTCTTCCTTCTTTCGTCTAGGGGCCATGTCGCCCCGGAAGCGAAATAAGCGCGCTGAGCCTCAACCATCTCTTTCGTCATGATGGTTTCCTCCTTATATATCTATATAAAAAGGATAAACGCGCCCCATATTCCTGTCGAAGAAAAAAGAAAGGCAATTTAATAAATTGACGGCTAAATCTTCTCGTTTCCCGAGTATAATGACGCCGCCATGAAAGGACAAAAAACAATGAAATTCAGCAAATCTCTTCTCTTGCTCTCCTCGATGATGTTGCTCGCCGCCTGCGGCAACAACCCCTCTCCGAAGAGCGAGCCCTCCACCCCGGAAACCACTTCCGAAGAATCCGTCGTCGCCAAGAGCTTCGACCTCACCGCTTCCTACAAGACGACCGAAGGCAATAGCTTCGATGTGAAGACCGTCGTCTCCCTCGGCGCGGACACCGCGATGTCCGACCTCAGCTTCACCCTCACCGATAGCGATGGCTTCTCCATCACTGACGGCGTCGTCTCCGCCACCAAGCGCGGCGTCGCCCTCGTCACCGTCGCTTTGAAGGATTCCGCTTTCTCCTCGAAATTATTCACCCTCACCTTCGCTCCTGAGACCTACATGAATACCAACTATAGCGGCAAGACCATCTCGGGCCGCGATGCCCAATTGGAACCGGTCTATGACGAAGGCGCGACCTTCTACCTCGCTCTCTCTGGCACCAGCTTCAACTTGAACATCGAAGCCGGCAAGGTTAAGAAGGGCGATGACATCGTCGATATCGCGGCGGTGAATTTCAGCGGCACCATCGGCGAGACCGAGGAGGGATTGCTTTCCTTCACCTCCAACCAAGAGGGCTATGCCGCGATGACGGGCGGATTCTCCTTCATCAACGACATCTTCACCCTCACCCTGAAGTACAGCGCCGAGCTCCCCTCTGTCAATCTTCGCCGCGTCGCCTAATCGGAAACAAAGCGAAGAAAATGCCGGGATTCCCGGCATTCTCTTTTGGATTAGGGTTTCTCTTCGTGAACCAATGAA
>ONGB01000051.1 GCA_900317295.1 uncultured Erysipelotrichaceae bacterium | reverse complement strand
TTGGATCCCGCGGGGTGGTGCTTCAATCTCTATTTCTGCCACGATTTCGAACTCCGCGGCGTCAAAGTGATCTCCAGCCGCAGCAACGGAGATGGGATTTCTTTGCAAAGCTGCCGCAACGCCTTGGTGGATGGTTGCTTCACCCGCACCTACGATGATTCGATCGTCGTGAAGAACTATCCGCGGTGGAACAACCGCTCGGTCGAAGGGGTTACGGAGAATGTCGAGGTAAGAAATTGCCTGATTTGGACCGACCTCGCTCAATCGATGGAAGTCGGTTATGAAACCGTGGGGACCACGATGAGGCAGATATATTTCCATGACAACATCGTTTTGGCGGCCTACCACAAAGCGGTGTTATCCATCCATAACGCGAATAACGCGAATATCCGCGATGTGCGGTTTGAGGACATCATCATCGAGAACCTTCAGACGGGGCAGGGGGACGGAAGCCCCTATCTATTGGAATTCACCGTCGCGCATTCCCCCACCTGGTCCGATCAGCATAAAGTCACCGGGCTTGGCGACATCGATGGGGTCAAGGTGAAGAACATCAAAATCCTCTCCGGCTTAAAATCCCCGGGGATCATCATCCGCGGCAGCATGGAGGAGCGGAGCACCTATCCTCATGTGGCTTACGAGATCTTCAACGTGAGTATGGATAACCTCGATAACCAAGGCACGAGAATCACGAAAGACTATACGAACTTCACCCTCGCCTATGCGCATAACGTGACGGTGGACGGCACGGCCGTCTCCTTATAGGTCTAGACCTTTCCACTAGAATAAATACCGAATTATCAGCTCGTATTCACATAAATACATTAATAAATAATATAGATAAATGAAGGCTTTTTGATTTCGAGTGAATGGAATGCGATTTTTCTTGTGTACAAATGTATTTCTATGTATATTTTATGTGAAAGGAGGAATCGGATGGTTACATGGTTCAACGTTAAAGAGAAAAAAGGGGTGGCTACCCTTTATTCGAACAACATCACGCTCAATGTGGCGGCGATGTACCCCTTCGAGGAAGCCTACCGCGTGCAGGTCGGCCAAGACGATGAGGGGCGCATCATCATCAAGCCGCTCATCAAGTCCGTCGTCGAATCCGGCGATCTTGACGAGAGCTGCCTATTGAAGATCGAAAGGCACAAAAGCTTCGCCCGCATCTCATCCGCCCTCTTGATGAGGCAGATCGAAGAAGCGCTGGGACTCACCTTGTCCAAAGAAGCGGTGCAGTTCGAGACCTCTTGGGACAGCAAAGAAAACGTCCTCACCCTCGTGGGTAGGAAGTAAAAAATAACCCCTCTCGCCTAGGGATGCCCTAAAGGGCAAATAAGGCGAAACGAAGAAAGCAAGGAGGAAAATGCAATGCTTTTACTATGGATTATTTTGGGGTCGATCGCCGTCGCTCTCTTGGTGGTCCTCCTCATCTGCTCTTACACCAAAGCCGGGCCGGACGAGGCCATCATGATCTCGGGCCTTGGCAAAAGGAAGATCCTTCGGGGCCAGGCCGGATGGCGCATCCCCTTCCTTCAGAGAAAGGACCGCCTCTCCCTGAAAGTCTTCCAAGTCGACATCAAAACCCGTGAGCCCATCCCGACCCACGAGTTCATCAACATCAACGTCGATGGGGTCGCCAACCTCAAGATCTCCAGCGATCCCGTTCTGCTCGAAAGGGCGTTCGAAGCTACCCTCGGCATGAAAGAGGAAGACCTCATCGAGCAGGTCAAGCAGGTGCTCGAAGGCAATATGAGGGAAATCGTTGGCACCGTCGGGATCCGCGAGCTGGTCCAGGACCGCAAAGGGGTCGCGACGAAGGTGCAGGAGAACGTCATCCCCGACATGGGAAAGCTCGGCATCGAGCTGGTGAACTTCAACATCCAGAACTTCTCCGACCGGAATAACGTCATCGAGAACCTCGGCATCGACAACATCTCTCAGATCTCCAAAGAAGCCGCCATCGCGAAAGCCAACGCCGACCGCGACGTCAGCATCGCCAGGGCTCAGGCTTCCCAAGAGGCCAACGAAGCGGAGGTCAACGCCAAGACGGTCATCGTCGAGAAGAACACCCAGTTCGCTTTGAAAGAAGCGGCCCTGAAGATTCAATCCGACACCGCGAAGGCCGATGCCGACGCCGCCTACAAGATCCAGGAGCAGAAGCGCCAGGAGGAGATCAACGTCGCCACCACCAACGCGGAAATCTCCAAGAGGGAACGCGAAGTTGAGCTCGGCAACAAAGAAGTCGAGCTGGCCGAGAAGAAACTCGCCGCCTCCATTAACAAGAAGGCGGACGCGGAGAAATACGCCGCGGAGAAGGCCGCGGAGGCGGAATTCTATAAGAGGAAGACCATCGCCGAGGCCGAACTGGCGGAAGCCCAGCGCAAAGCCGAGATCCAGCGCGTCGCCGCCGAGGCGGAGCGCAAGGCCCGCGAAGAAGGCGCCACCGCTATCCGCGTCGAAGCGGAAGCCAACAAGGAAGCCGCCCTCGCCGAAGCCAAGGGCATCGAGGCCAAGGGCCAAGCCGAGGCGGACGCCATCAAAGCGAAAGCCGACGCGATGAAGTCCTATAACGATGCCGCGACGCTCAAGCTCATCCTCGAGTCCAACGTCTTGCCGGACACCGTCCGCGCCTATGCCGAACCCATCGCCGCCGCCCTCGCCCAGATCGACGGCATCACGATGTACGGGGATGGCAACGAGGCCAAACTCGTCAGCGAGATCCAGCAGCATGGCGATCAGATCTTCCAAGGGCTCAACAAGACCTTGGGCATCGACCTGAAGTCCGTCTTGCTCGGCTACCTCGGCGAGAAAGCCCTCGGGGCGAACCGTCAGGCCAACAACCAATAAGGAGATACACTCCTTGGGGTCAAGATGAAAGTCTTGGCCCTTTTCTTTACAATAAAGGACGATGTTTGAAGGAAAGCACTGCACCTACGCGGACTACCAACGGCTCGTCGGGGAGAGCGAATCCTTTCTCCGCGAATTAGGCGCTTCAGGGGAATTGGATGCCGAAAAGCATAGGAAAACCGACCGCTTTTTGAGCTTCATCGCCTCCTATGACGAATATGTCGCCGCGGATATGCGAAGAAAAATCGCCGCCCTAGAAGGCGATCTGCCTAAAATCCGTAGGATCATCATCCGCGGGGTCGAGGAATTGAAGCAAAACGTCCTCGTCGACATCCAGGAGCATCGTTTGGGCTAACCAACGACCGCTTTTTTCTTTATAGTTATAGGGAATCCGAAAGGAAAGGAATTATATGGAAAACCTTTTTATCGAAGGCGCGCAGGGTTATAAGCTTTCCCTCGCCCTTTTCCCCGTGGAGAAACCCAAAGCGGTCCTGCAGATCGTCCACGGCATGCAAGAGCATAAGGAACGTTATTACGCGTTCGGCGAATTCCTCGCCAGCCACGGCTATGCGGTGGTCGTCTCCGATATGCGCGGCCACGGGGTCGACGCCCCAGAGCTCGGCCATATCGCCGATAAAGGAGGGGAAAACATCCTCCTAGACGATCAAAGGGCCATCTATGAATGCATCAAAGAGAAATTCGGGGACGCCCCGGTCTATCTCTTCGGCCATTCGATGGGGTCAATCATCGCCCGCGTCTTGATGCAAAGCGATTCGAAGAAATACGCGAAAGCCATCCTTTCGGGTTATGTGAGCCCGAACCCCGCAAGCCCGGTCGCCGTCTTCCTCGGCAACATCGTCCGTGGCTGCTCGGGAGCGAAGAAATCCTCCAAGATGCTCGCCTCTTTGGCTCTTGGGCCCTATACCAAAGCGGTCAAGGAACGGAAGACCGACTTGGATTGGCTTAGCTATAACGAGGAAAACGTCGCAAAATACATCGAAGACCCCTATTGCGGCATCACGTTCAGCAACGGTTCCTTCAGCGCCCTCTTCCATCTCTTGAATTGGATGGGCAAAGCGAAACGTTATCAGGATGTCCACGCGGATATGCCGATCCTGCTCGCCGGCGGGGAAGAAGACCCCTGCACCGGTGGGGAGAAGGGAAGGGCCAATAGCAAGAAGGTCCTCGAGAAGGCCGGCTTCACCGATATCTCCGTCATCACCTATCCGAAGATGCGTCACGAGATCCTGAACGAAAAAGAATGCGCGAAGGTCTACCAAGACATCCTCGACTTCATGGAGAAGTGATCGAAAGCAAACGAAATGAGGGGCCATTTGGCCCCTTTTTAATCCCTCTCTATCATCGAAGGGCAAGCATGGTAGGATAAAAACATGGCCAAGATACTCGTTTCCGGTCTCCTCAATATCGAGACCGTCATCCAAATCGATGCTTTCCCCGTGGAATATTGCCCCATCGAATATCCCTTCTTCGGCGTCCATAGCGCCGTCTCAGGGGTGGGCTATAACGTCGCGAAGGCTTTGAAGACTCTCGGGGATGAGCCCCATGTGGTCAGCGTCCTCGGGGATGATATGCCCGCGAGGCGCATCCTCAAAACCTTGGAGAAGGAAGGCATCGAGGCGGGGCATGTAGCGGTTTTCGAAGGCAAACTCACCGCGGAGAGCGCCGTCTTAACCGATAAAGAAGGCAAGCGGAAGATCTACTGCGACCTCAAGGACCTACAAGACCGCGCGCCTTTAGAAGGCAAGGACATCGCTTGGGAAACCTATGACCTCGCGGTGATCACCAACATCAATTTCAACCGCCTTCTCCTTAAGGAAGTGAAAGCGCATCAGGTGCCCATCGCCACCGACGTCCATATCCTTTCTTCCATCGATGACCCCTATAACAAGGATTTCATGGAGAACGCGGATATCCTTTTCTTCTCCAACGAAGCCGTGATGGGACGCGAAGGAGATCTGATGATGGATCTATTCCGTCGTTACCATAACCCGATCATCGTCTGCGGATGTGGGGCGGAAGGGGCGCTACTTTATCTAGGCAGGAAGAACCGCTTCGTCTATGAACCCGCGGTCGCCCCGAAAGGCATCGCCTCCACATTAGGGGCGGGGGATGCTTTGTTCTCCGCGTTCATCCATTTCTATAGCAAAGGTGAAGAGCCGGAAATCTGTTTGAAAAAAGCCGTGCGCTTTGCCGGAATAAAAATCTCCGTCCCCGGAGGAGCAAAGGGGTTCGTCAAGGAAGAAGAATTAGGAGAATGATATGATCACCCAAATCTATTCCATCCATTCCGTGGAAGAGGCTGAGATGTGCCTTCAAGCGGGCGCCGAGCACATCGGGGTCGCCCTCGACACGGGTTTTGCCTGCCCCAGGGAGGTCGATTACCCGACCTGCGAGGCGATCTTCCGCCACATCGGGAACAAGGCCAAAAAAGTCTTGATCATCGTCTCCCTCGATGAAAAGCCCGTCTTGGAATACGTCGAGAAACTCCATCCGGATATCATCCACATTTGTGGCAACGAATATCGCGCCTCGCCCGAACTCGCGAAGCAGCTGCGCACTTTAGAGCCGGGAATCGAAATCATGCAGGCGATCGGCTTGCCTAACCCCAAGGCGAAAGAAGAGGCCCTCTATTTCGCCTCTTTCTGCGATTATCTGATCCTGGATTCCATCAATCCCGCGATCACCTCGATCGGCGTCGCCGGGAAGACCCATTCCTGGGAAGACGATAAGGAAATCGTCGATTTGGTCAAACCCGTCAAGGTCATCATGGCGGGTGGCCTAGGCCCGGATAACGTCTATGACGCGATCAAGGCCGTCCATCCCTATGGGGTCGATTCGTTTACGAAGACCTCCGACAAGGTCGACGGGGAATTGCAGGGCAAAAACCCCGAGAAGGTGAAGCGCTTCGTGGAAGAGGCGCACCGTGCCTTCCGCGAACTCGAGTGAAAAGGCGCGTAAACGCGCATAGACCAAAAGCCGTTCTGGCTTTACAATTACTTAACCAATCCACCACAAGGAGGCGGCATATGGCGCATTTTGAAGAACTCACCCAAGACGGAACGACGGTTTTCGCCTTCCATGGGAAGATCGACTCCTCCAATTCCGAAGGCATCGGGGCCGCGGTGTTGCCGAAGGTTCAGGGAAAGCCTTCCGTCGTTTTCGATTTCGGCGATGTCCAATATATCTCCAGCGCCGGCCTCCGTTTCGTTTTGAAAGCCGCGAAGGTGACCTCCTCCTTCCGCGTGATCAACGTCCATCCCGATGTCTATGATGTCTTCGAGATGACGGGCTTCACCCAAATCATCAAAGTCGTCAAAGCCTTGCGCGAGATCTCCATCGAAGGCAAAGAGAAGATCGGCGAAGGCTATATGGGCAAGGTGTATCGCCTTGATCCCGACACGATCATCAAAGTCTTCTATCGCGGCGGGGCGGACACCCTCGCCGACATCGAGCGCGAGACCGCCTTGGCGAAGAAAGCCTTCGTCCTTGGTATCCCGACGGCGATCCCCTTTGACGTTGTCAAAGTCAAAGAAGGCGGCTATGGTTCCGTCTTTGAGCTACTGAAGAGCAACGCGATGAATTCGCTTTTCATCCATCATCCCGAGAACGCCGACCAATACATCAAGATGTATGTCGACCTTTTGAAAACCATCCTCTCCACCGAAGTCGAAGAAGGCGCTTTGCCCAGAAAGAAACTCGAAGCGTTGAAGTGGGCGGCTTCCTTAAGGAAGAACAAAGCCTTCGAGGAACCGATCCTCGACAAGATCGACGCGCTCATCGACACGATTCCCGAACCGCTCCGCGTCGTCCACGGCGACTTCCACATCAAGAACATCATGATGCAGGGCGACGAGCCGTTGCTCATCGACATGGATACGCTTGGCTATGGCCATCCGATCTTCGAATTCGCAGGTATCTTCCTTTGCTATATCGGCTACGGCTCCACTGAGCCTGGCAACTGCATGAACTTCCTCGGCATCCCCGATGAGCTCGCCGCGCGCATTTATCGCGCAGCGATCGACGGGGTCTATGCCAATCGTAGCGTTGAAGAAAGGGAGGCCATCATGGATAAGATCGCCTTGCTTTCCTATATCTGGTTCACCGACAAGACGATGCTCTTTGAGCCCGAGAACACCAAGCGCCTAGAGCACGCCAAGTCGGAAGTCCTCCGCCTCATTGGAAAATATTTCACCCTCGATTTCTAAAAAGAAGCGACCCGTGCGCGGATTTTCATCGTCATGACCCTCAAACAGTTCTTCATCTGGGACAACTCCGACATCAAAGATCCCTCCTTTAAGAACGAGGTCATGACCAATCGCGCGATCGGTTTCGCCTTGCTAAATACCTCCATCGTCGCGGCGATAGGCGCCTTCCTTAACGGATTAGGCGTTTTCAAAAACGACTTCCTGAAGACCCAGATCCTCTGTGGGATCGTCATCTTCTTCGCCTTGACGGGGTGGCTATATTGCTTCTTATTCGCCGGGAGGCGGAAATACATCAAATACGCGATGCTCGTGGATATCCTCGTCATCGCCGGGGCGGTGTCTTGCACCCTTTCCTTCTTCGCGGCGCTTTTCATCGTCGTCCCCATCATCTGCATCACCCGTTATTACAATCTGCGCTTCTTAATCGTCACCACCGGGGTAAGCCTATTCATCATCTTCGGGTCCCCTTTTGTTTGGCCCTTCTTTGAATCGCAGGCCAACCTCAACCTCTTCGGGCGCGACATCCCCTCCATCAGCGCCTGGATCGAAAATGGCTCGCTGGATTATTGGGATTACGTCCGCCGCGGGTTGCTCTATATGCAACTGCCTAGCGGGCTGATTTTCTCCTCGGTCGCCGTGTATTGCTTCAGCACCTATTTCCGCGGCAAGGCCATCGTCGAGGAAACGATGCAAAGATATGCGGCCGAACTCCGTTTCTCCTCCGAGCTTTCCGTCGCTACCTCCATCCAAGCGGACATGCTCCCCAAGGCCTTCCCCCAGGAAGTAAGCTATGCGTTATACGCCTCGATGATCCCGGCGAAGGAAGTCGGAGGCGACCTCTATGATTTCTTCTTGGTCGACGAAAAACATATCGCCCTCATCATCGCCGACGTCTCCGGCAAGGGGATCCCCGCCGCCTTGTTCATGGCGACCGCGAAGACCTTATTCAAAGACCAAATCGCTTTAGACGTGGACCTATCCGTCGCCGCCTCGAAGATCAATGACCGCCTATGCGATGGCAATTCCGCCGGGCTATTCGTCACCGCGTGGTTCGGCATCTTCGATTTGGAAAAAGGCATCCTCCGGTACGTCAATGCCGGCCATAACCCCATCGCCGCGAGGCTTTCTGGGGAATGGCAGTTCCTAAAAGACATCTCCGGCCCCGCCTTTGGCTATATGGAGGGCCTCTCCTACAAAGTCTTAGAAGAGACCTTAAACCCTGGGGACGACCTTTTCCTTTATACCGATGGGGTGACCGAAGCGAATAACCCGCAGGAAGAGTTATTTGGGGAAAAGCGCCTAAAGGAAAGCCTAAGCAAAGCGCATCCTGGCGATCCGAAAGCCTATATCCAAGGCGTTTTGGATGACTTAGGCGCGTTCGCCGCCGGGAAAGAGCAATTCGATGACATCACGATGCTTACTTTTTCCTTCTTCAAAAGAAACGAAGAAGCGGTATAGTTACTAGCAGAAAGGAGAATTTGGCATGCAAAAAGTAACGAAGATCCTTGAGATCATCGGTATTGTCTTCTGCGCGGTTGGCTTCGTCCTCTTCCTTACCCTTGGCATCATCGGTATCATCGGCATGGTCGCCGCGGCCGCCCAAGGCAGCGGATCGGGCTCCGAGCTTCCGGAAGACGTCGCCGCTGCTGCCGCCGCTTTGGCGGGTGCTGGCGCGATATTGATGGTCTATTCTTTCATGCTGATCCCTGGGCTCATCATCACGATCATCGCCCTCAAAGAGAACAGCAAGGAAGAGCCGGGCCGCGTCAAAATGATCGTTTTGGGCGCCCTCCAGATCATCTTTGCTTTCCTCCCCGCCGGTGTGCTCAGCATCATCCGCGGCGCGAAAGAAGGCAAATAAGCCATCGTCGTCCTTCTTGGCCCGGTTCGCCGGGCCTTTTCTTTTGCATATTTCTTGCGCCTTATTCTTGAGGCTTGGATAATTTCCCCATGGGAAAAGCCATCACGCCCGAAGCCACCCTCACGGGAAAGGCTAGGGAGAAGAAGATCATCCAGACCTCGATCGTCGGGATCGGGGGCAATGTGTTGTTGGTCGCCGTGAAGGCGTTTTTCGGTATTCTCTCCGGGTCGATCGCCATCCTCACGGACGCCTTAAATAACCTCACGGACGCCCTATCTTCCGTCATCACGATCATCGGCACCAAACTCTCGGGCAAAGCCCCGGATAAGAAACACCCCTTCGGCTATGGGCGCATCGAATACCTGACCTCGATGGTCATCGCCGTCATCATCCTCGTCGCCGGCGGCACCTCGATCGTCGAATCGATCCAGGCCTTGATCGCCCAGTATTCCGGGTCGGGAGCCGTCGCCGTCTATAGCGACCTTACCCTCATCATCATTTCGATCGCCATCCTCTTTAAGGTGGGGCTTGGCATCTATTTCCGCATCATGGGCAAGAAGACGCGTTCCGATGCCTTGAAAGCCTCGGGCACCGATGCCTTAAGCG
>ONGB01000052.1 GCA_900317295.1 uncultured Erysipelotrichaceae bacterium | reverse complement strand
GGGCTTTGACCGCGGTCACCTACGAAGATGGCGTCACCGCGGTGAACCAGCATCTGCAGGCCGCGCCGAATTCCTTTGATTACTTCGTACTCGCCGAGCCGGTCTACACCCTCGCCAAAGGGGCTTTAAGCGCCAAGGGGATCACCCTAAACCTCATCAAGGACCTCCAAAGCGATTGGTCGACCTATTATGACGGGGCGAAAATCCCCGCCGCCGCGTTATTTTTGAACAAACGTTCGCTGGAAACCTATCCCAATGCCATGGCAAGCTTCCTCGCGGATTATGACGCGCGGATCAATAGCCTCGTCACTACCCCGGAAGTTGCCCAAAGCGCGCTTCGTTCCTATATCGATGCTGGGAATGACATCGTTGCCCGCTTCGGCATCCAGGAAAACATCGTCAATGTGCTCCCGACCCTCCAAGCGAGCAACAAATTGGCTTTCCAGAACGTTTCTTGGACCGGCGAATCCCTTAGGGATTACGCCAACGGCTTTGCCGCGGTAACCGGGGTCGCCTCCTACGATTCTTCCTTCTTCATCGCTTAATTTCCTATGAAAAGGCCGCCTCGCCGACTCCTTAAACCTCTATGCATCGCCGCGGGCTTCCTTTTCCTCATCGGGGTCTGGTATCTCGTTTCCCTGATCCTCCAAAGCCAGGGGAATTATGGGGTTCCTTATCCGCACGACACGTTCGTTTTGTCGCTTCGGATGCTTTTCTCCAAAGATCCAAATGGGGAATGGAGCGCGAAAGGCACCTGGCAGGGGATCGGATGGACTTTGCTTCGCCTGCTCATCGGTTATGGCGTTTCTTTAGTCGCCGGGCTCCTTTTTGGCCTTTTGGCGGGATTATTTCCCCGGGTTAAGGATTTCCTTCGCCCATCGATGGGGTTATTGAAGACGATCCCGACGGTAGCGGTGGTCTTGATGCTGGTTTCGATCGTCTTGGCCTCTGGGCAGCACCGGAATCTGAATTGGATCCCCATCGTTTTGGTGTTCATTATCTCCTTTCCGCTCATTTTCCAGGCCACCGCGGCGGGAATCGAGAACGAAACCGCCGACGTATTGGACGCTCTGAAGCTAGAAGCGGGGGTGCGGCATCCAAAAAGCGTATTATTCGTCTTGCTTCCGGATTCTTGGCCGTTCATTCGCTTAGGCATGGCCCAAAGTTTGGGCCTAAGCCTTAAGGTCACCATCATGAGCGAGGCTTTGATGACGAGCTCGGCCGTCCATTTGGGCATCGGGAACCTAATCCGTTTATCTCAATCATCGTCCGACGGGGGCTTAAGGGAAATTCCGGCTTATTCCTTGATCGCCTTGGCCATGATGATCTTGATTGATCTTCCTTTGCTGACGATAAAGGCCCTGGAAAAGAAAGAGGAAAAACAAAAATAGTTCGCTTTCGAACCATTAAGGACAAGCGCCTGAGAGAGAAATGGAAACTCACGTCAAATAGAAGGCGTGGGTTTTTCATTTACGGAAACAATGAGAAATAGGAAGCGAGTCCATGATCGAGACAAATCACAGCATCCCAAATCAAATGAATCAAAGACGAGACAAACAAAACACTCCAAAACGGGCCAGTAGAAATCCAGAAAAGGAATCCATTCGTTTAACTTGATCAAAAGGCTCATTTTTGTTCAGTTTACGAATTAGTAGTTTTTTGTGTATAAATTAAATGTGGATAAGTAGAAAACGATTTTTTGGGGATTTCATGTCGGCCTTGATAATTTGCGTACGGGAAACAAAGACAAATAGCCTTTTCTATGTCTTTTACTTAACATAAAGGGCATTATGCGAAGTTTATAGTTTTGAAAGAAAATGCCGGTGGATTACTTTCCATCGGCATCCAATATTTTTGAGGGATTTTCCTGTTCAAATTGAAGGGTGCCTCTTCCGCTACTTTCGTGGGGCTTAAGCCTTCTTCGGCATGATCTCCGCAAGCAATCCGGCGAGGTTGATCTCCTTGCGGTTGAGTGCCAAGAAGAGATGAACCACCGCATCTCCGCCCTGGACGATGACCCACCCAGAATCGGGAACGCCTTCGGAAACTGGGATATCAATTCCCTCTTTCTCAAAAGCCTCTTCCAGATGGTCTTTAAAGGCTCCTAATGCCCTGGGATTGGGGGCGGTAGCAATCACATAATGGGTGCAAAACGGGCTGAAGGAGGAAACGTCTAGGACTTCCACCCCTTCTGCCTTGTGGTCTTCAAGCGTCTTGACGGCGATTTCGACTTCCTTTGGTTTTTTGGTCATTAATATTCTCCTAAATATAGTTCCATGCATTCTTTGGTGAGGGGGTTGTCGAGGACATAGCCCTTCTCTTTTAGATAATCCCTGTTCGCGTCCAAGACGGTCAGGAATCCAAGGTAATAGTTCTTGTAGCAGGCGGCGATGAGGGCGCTGGAGTCATATCCTCGGGCGGGATCGGCCTTATCCGCCGCGTAGATGATCTTGGATAAAGGGGCCATATGGGCCTTCCCCGTCGCGTGATAACGGATCGCGGAGAGGATCGTCTCATCTTCGATGCCGAATACTTCCTTGGCGATATAGGCCCCGGCGAATTGGTGATAGGTCCATTCCGGCATTTGGTCTGCGAGCTCGGGGAATTCCTTCTCCAGGATCGCTTTGGCCTCTTCTTTTGGATAGTTCTTGCCGCAATCGTGGAGCAGCCCGGCGATATAGGCGGCTTGGGGATCGTCTAGGCGGCTCTTCACCGCGATGTGGTAGGCGAGATTGGCGACGGACACGGAATGGGCTAAGCGCCTTTCCCCGATCAATTCCTTGATCTTGGCCATGTAATAAAGACCATGGGATTCGATGTATTCGCGGACGACGAGAGGGACGTCGATGCTTTGAAGCGTGCGCACTTTGCTGCTGGAGACCGGTCCGGCCCCATCATAATCCAGGCGCCGCATATGATATTTGGTCAAAACGGCATCATTTAGCTCCACGCCAGGGCGGCTGACATATAAAGGGGTGGCCAAGGAAGCGCACTCGTCGGGCCTTTCCCATTCGGGGAACGAATTTACGGAATCGGCCCCGATGAGGAAATATAGGCGCATCTTGGGGTAGCGCTTCTTGAAATGCCGGAGGGTATCGACCCAATAATGGACCTCCGCATTTTCACCGAGCTCAAAACGCGAGATGGAAAAAGAAGGCGAACCGTCGGCTTTAAGGGCGGCCTCTAGCATAGCTAGGCGGTCTTTCCCAGAGACTTCGGGTCTTTTCCAACGCGGCTTGGCGTTGGGGACGAAGATCACTTCGGCGTTCATCCGCAAAGAAGCCGCCCTCGCGATGCGGAGGTGGCCATTATGGATCGGATTAAAGGAGCCGCCGAAAAGGATCAGGGATTCCATTGCTATTTCTTCTTATCCTCTTTCCTGACGGGGATGACGATCTTCGGATGCTTCTTGGAACGGCGATAAAGCACGATGACGCGCCCGATGATCTGAACGACCTCGGCGCCAAGGGTTTTCTCCAAATCCTTAGCGAGGTCTTTGGCTTCAATCGAGGCGGTTTGCAACAAGCCGACTTTGATGAGCTCTTTGGCTTCTAGGGCTTTGTCCAGTTCGTCGATGAAAGAGGCGTCCGGCTCTTCTTTGCCGAGCAGATAACGCTGGGAGATGGGGTTAGCGAGGCCTTTGAGGAAGGCTTTCTGATAAGGGCGGAGCATTTATTCGCCCTTCTTCGCGCGGATTTTGGACCGGCTATGGTAAAGCGATACGCCGGAAGGCAGGAAGATGCGGAACTTTTGCTTCTCGCCGGAGAAGGAGAACCATCCAAGGCCTTCAAACCCGATGTCGCGGGAGCCTTCCTCCTCGACTTCTATCTCGTAGGCCACGTATTGCTTGGGGTCGGACCAATCGCGGTTGGCGTTGGGGCGGAGGAAGGAAAGGATGCCCTCTTTCGCCCTGCCCTTGCTGACGCGAAGCTTATCGGAGGCGTAGAACTTGATCGGGGTCCGCGGAGAGCCTTCTAGCAACTCAACGCGGGCGTAGGTTTCGATGGAGAAGGCATCGCCGGGGTAAAGAACGTAGGGGCGGGCCTTCACCGCGGTGGAGGGGAGGATGCTCTTGTTATATTCGACTCCGCCGACGGAAGAGGCGATGTTGTTATCGATGGGAAGCCCCGGAGTGTCGTAGATGCTGCTAGAAGAATCCAAAGGAATCTGCATCACGGGGAGCAAAGTGCCTGGGTAATTCTTCGTGACGACGGAGGAATAGGTCTTGTTTTGATAGGTGCGCAGGAACGAGGAGGTGAACAAAGTCTTCCCCGAGCCGATGGCGCCGATGAGGTAGACATCGTGCCCCGCGCGGCGTTTTTGGATTTCCTTCACCAGCGGGCCGATGTCCGCGAACGTGGTGAGCGAAGTGAGCCAGACGTCTTTGGCCTTGACGGATAGGCGCGCCACGCGGAAACGGTGCGCGACGTATTCGCGAAGCCATTCATCGTCGGCGGAAGCGGGCAAAAGATCGCGCTTATTCGCGACGACGAGGATGTTGTTGTTGGAAAGGATCTCCACCGCATCCGTCGGGAAAGACGCTTCGAAGGAGAAAAGATCGACGACGTAGACGATGAGCGCATCGCTGGCTTCCGCGTCGCGGAGCATCAAAAGGAAATCGTCTCCGCAGGTGAGTTCCTTGTGGTCGAAGTTATAACGCTGCTGCTGATAGCAATGGTCGCAGAAAAGCACCAAGGCGTTGGTGTTGGCCAACGCTTCTGGGGAGATGTAGCCCTCTTTTTCGGGCTCTTCATCTTGAAGGATGGCCCCGCAGCTATAGCAACGGCGGAGAAGGTTGAGTTTACTCATGGTAGATTTCCTCCCATTCTGGTGTCAGATGCTTTTCTAATATTTTCTTCCGTTTCGGCTTATCAAACAACCGATTGAATTTCGTCCAAGGCGGTTCATAGGAACCAAGAGGTTCCGTAAGCAGGCAGCGGATGCCGGCGCCATTGGCCCCGAGAACATCGGTTTGGATCTGGTCGCCGACGAGCATGACCTCTTCTTTCGACCATCCCTTTTCCTTAAGAAAGCGTTTTAGCGGTCCGGCGAAGGGTTTCCTTAGGAAGCACCTCGCTTCGACGCCCAGTTCTTCCGCGAACGGCCCGACGCGCCTTCCTAATCCATTGGAGCAGATCACCAATTCGATGCCGTGATCCTTGAGCTCTTTGACAAAGCGGAAGCAATCCTCAGTGGGATGGGCGAGCGCATAGGTGATCAAGGTGTTATCCAAATCGGAAAGGAGGACTTTGACACCCTGCTTGACGAAAAAATCGACGGGGATGTCGTAAACGTTATTGGCGTGGGCGAAGGGAATCCACCTTTTTAACATATGCATATCATACACGCAAGACGCGTAAACGAAAACCCCGAAAGTTTAGACTCTCAGGGCTTTTTCTTAAAAGAAATGATAACTAGAAAACTACTAAATATTTACTATAACTTGTTTAGAAATCATCGTCGCCGAAGATGGAGATTTGTTCGAATTTCTCGGCGGGTTTGTTCTCGTTTTCCTCGCCTTCTTCGAATAGGCTGACCGTCTTCGGACCTTCCTCTGCTTCTATCGCGGGGACCGGGTTTTCTTCGGAAGCCGGTTCCTCGGAAACAGGAGACGGCAAAGCGGTGATGGTCTCATCGATGAGGAGATTATCTTGGCGCATGACGGCTAAGACGGAGGCGCCTTTGGGAAGCGCCAACGTCTTCTTCGCGTGCTTATCTAACGGGGTGACATAAAGATCGGGTATCTCGATCTCTTTTTGGCTTCCGTCGGTTAGGACGGTGAGGTATCGGATCGGGGCTTCGCGGTCTAAGGCTTTGTCCATGTAAAGGAGATGATGCGGCTCACTCTTAAAGCATTCGAAAAGGACGGTCGCTTTGTTGAGTCTTCCCGTTAGGGAAATATTATTCATTGTAAATACGCGCGTATGCGCGAGGTCGGTCATGAGGATGACCTTCCCCTTCTCCTCTGGGAGGAAAGCGAGCACATCGGCCACCGGGCTTCCTTTGAAGGAGGCGGCTTTGACGCCGGACGACGAGGTCCCGCTTAAGGAGATCTCGTTTTCGTTATACAAGACGGCGAGGCCGCTTTCGCTGGCGACCAATAGGTTGCTGTTGCCGCTGGTGAGGACGACGGAGACCACTTCATCTCCGCCGAGCATCTTCATCGCGCGGATCGGATGGTTGAAACGGGAAACGGGGAAGACGCTTAGTTTGGTGCGCTTGATCTGCCCCTTCTTTGAAGCGATGACGAAATTAAGGTCTTCGCGGAACGAACGGACAGCGAACGCGCGGACCATCTTCTCATCGGGCGGGATATTGACCGCGTAATTGACGTGGATCCCCTCCTCCAGCCATTTCAGGGCCTTCAATAGATGCACGGGGATATAAAGGTAATTCCCCTTGGAGGTGAAGATGATCATCCAGTCGGTCGTGTCGCACTGGCCGTTATAGATCAAGGCGTCGCCATCCTTTAGCCCAGGCAAAGCGCCGGTTTGTCCGCCGGAGGAACGCCACGAAGCGAGGGAGGAACGTTTGACATATCCGTCGCGGGTGACCGTGACGACGACGGTCTCGCGGGCGACGAGATCGCGCTTTTTGAAAGTGCGGAGGGACACGTCTTCTTCTTCGATGGAGGTGCGACGATCATCGCCATACTTCTTCGCGATGTCGCGCAGGTCGGAGACGATGATGCCATCGAGCTTCTCCGGATCGGCCAAAATGGACCGTAATTCGGCGATTTCCTTATCGAGGGCCGCCTTTTCGTCTAAGACCACCGCTACATCGAAATGGCTGATCTTGTATAGCGGCATCATGACGATCGCTTCGCTTTGCGATTCGGTGAAGCCGAACTCTTTCTGGAGGTTGGCCTTGGAATCCGCTTTGTCCTTGGAAGCTTTGATGACGCGGACGATCTCATCGATGATCGCCCCGGCCCGGACGAGGCCTTCCACGATTTCCAAACGCGCTAGTGCGCGAGAGAGATCATGGCGGCTGCGCCTGGTGATGACGCTTCTTTGATGGGCGATGTAGGTATCGCAATAGGAAAGGAGGTTCAGCGTGACCGGGCGGCCATCGACGATGGCGACCATGTTCGCGTTATAGGTGCTGCGAAGCTCGGTCTTGGACATCAAGTAAGCTAAGATGGACTCCGGCTTGAAGCCGTCTTTGATGTCGACGACGATGCGAAGACCGCTCTTATCGGTCTCATCGCGGACTTCGGTGATGCCGGCGATCGTTTTCTCGTGGCGGATCTTGTCGATGGCGAAGATGAGGCCTTGCTTGCGGACCTGATACGGGATTTCGGTGATGATGATTTGGTTGGTGCCGTCTTCGCTTTGCCCGATTTCGGTGCGCGAGGCGATGTCGATGCGGCCGCGGCCCGTCAGATAAATATCCGCGAGGCCTTGGGATTGGTAGATGATGCCGCCGGTCGGGAAATCCGGTCCGGGGACGAAGCGCATCAGGCTCTCGATGGGGCAAGAAGGATGCTGGATGCGATAAATGACCGCTTGGATGATCTCGCGCAGGTTATGCGTCGGGATATCGGTCGCCATGCCGACGGCGATGCCTTGGGCCCCGTTGACGAAGAGGTTCGGGAAACGGGAGGGCAAAACGGTCGGTTCGTATTCGACGTCGTCGAAGGTGAGGCCCATATCGACGGTGTCTTTGTCCAAATCGGCGATCAATTGCTGGGAAACCGCGGCCAAACGGGCTTCGGTATAACGATAAGCCGCGGGCCCGTCGCCATCCATCGACCCGTTGTTGCCTTGGAAATCGATAAGCGGCAGGCGCACGTTCCAGGTTTGGGACATGCGGACTAAGGCTTCGTAGATGGAAGAGTCGCCATGGGGGTGGTATTTACCCATGACGTCGCCGACGATGTGGGCGCATTTCTTCGTGGGCTTATCGATCGTGTTCCCCGCTTTATACATCGCGTAGATGATGCGGCGCTGAACGGGCTTCATGCCATCGCGCGCGTCAGGAATGGCGCGGTCTTGGATGACGTCTTTGGCGTAGATGTCAAAACGCTCGCCCATCAAGTCGTCGAGGGTGGACGGGACGATCTGCTCAATGATCGCGGGGGCTTCGGGCTTTTTCTTGGCCATTATTTCTTACCCCCCACTTCTTTGATGAACTTGTCTTCTTCGTTGAAGATGATGTTGGCTTCGATCCATTCGCGGCGTTTGGAGGCGTCGTTGCCCATCAAGGTGGCGATGCGTTTCTCCACGACCAAAGGGTCGTCGATCTTGACTTGGTAAAGCTTGCGGGTTTCGATGTTCATCGTGGTCTTCGCCAATTGGTCGGGGTTCATTTCGCCCAAGCCTTTGTAACGGTTGATGCCATAGCCCGGGCCGATGGCCTTCTTGGCATCCTCGAGATCATCGTCGCTATAGCAATAGACGAATTTATGGGCGGGGTCGCTCTTTTTGTAGACGCGATATAGCGGCGGGCAAGCCAAATAGACCATGCCGTGCTGGATCAATGGCTTCATGAAGTTATAGAAGAAGGTCAAAAGCAGGATTTGGATGTGGGCGCCGTCGGTATCGGCGTCGGTCATGATGATGATCTTGCCATAGTGGCAATCTTCGATATCGAAATTCGCCCCGATGCCCGCGCCGATGGTTTGGACGATCGTGGAATACTCGACGTTTTGTAATACGCGCTCGATGGTGAGCCCGTCGGTGTTTAAGGGTTTGCCGCGGAGGGGAAGGATGGCCTGGTAGGCGCGGTCGCGGCCGGATTTGGCTGAGCCGCCAGCGGAGTCGCCCTCGACGATGAAGAGCTCATTGCGCGCGTAGTCCTTAGACTGCGCGGAAGCGAGTTTATCGGAGATGATCGCGTCGACTTTCTTCTGCTTCCCGGTCCTCGCCGCGAGCTTGGCTTTCCTCGCCGCTTCCCTGGCGGAGCGGGCCGCTTGGCATTTCTTGATGAGGTCGACGGCGAACTCTTTGTGTTCGGCGAGATAGTGAATCAAGGCATCATAGATGAAGTCGTTGACGGCTGGCCCCGCTTCCGGGGTACCTAGCCTTCCCTTGGTCTGACCTTCGAATTCGATTTTCTTCTCGGGGACGCGAACGGCGATCATCGCAGTCAAGCCTTCGCGGATATCGACGCCGTCGAGCTTCTGGCTTTCTTTGATGACGTCGTTTTGCACGGCCCAATCATTCACCGCGCGGGTGATGCCGGTGCGAAGCCCGGCGACGTGGGTGCCGTCATCGTGGGTGCGGACGGAGTTCGCGTAGGAATAGACATTCTCGTTATAGTCCTCGAGGCACCACTGCAACGCGACCTCGATCTTGAT
>ONGB01000053.1 GCA_900317295.1 uncultured Erysipelotrichaceae bacterium | reverse complement strand
CGAGGCCGCTCCTGAAGAGAAGAAACCCGATCCCGAAATGGGTTACGTCTCTCTCCGCCACATCGACAAGATCTACGACAACAACGTCCAAGCCGTCTTCGATTTCAACCTCGAAATCGCCCGCAAAGAATTCATTTGCTTCGTCGGTCCGTCCGGCTGCGGCAAATCCACGACCCTCCGCATGGTCGCCGGTCTAGAAGACATCTCCGCCGGCGAACTCTGGATCGATGGTGAGTATTCCAATGACCGTACCCCGAAAGATCGTGACATCGCCATGGTCTTCCAGTCCTATGCTCTTTATCCGCATATGACCGTCTATAACAACATGGCCTTCGGTCTTAAGATCCGCCACCTCCCGCGTGAAGAAATCGATCGCCGCGTCCGCGAAGCCGCGAAGATCCTCCAAATCGAAGAATACCTCGATCGCAAACCCAAGGCCCTCTCCGGTGGTCAGCGTCAGCGCGTCGCCCTCGGCCGCGCCATCGTCCGTAACGCGAAAGTCTTCTTGATGGACGAACCGCTATCCAACCTCGACGCCAAACTCCGCGTCCAGATGCGTTCTGAGATCATCAAACTCCACGAAGCCATCGGCGCCACGACCATCTATGTCACCCATGACCAGACCGAAGCTATGACCATGGCTTCCCGCATCGTCGTCATGAAGCTTGGCCGCGTCCAGCAAATCGGCAGCCCGATCGAGATCTACAACCACCCGGC
Source organism: uncultured Erysipelotrichaceae bacterium (assembly GCA_900317295.1). Lineage (GTDB taxonomy): Bacteria > Bacillota_I > Bacilli_A > RFN20 > CAG-826 > Alloenteromonas. Next base: position 8,340 of record ONGB01000053.1, on the reverse strand, counting down.
CAACCTCTTCGTCGCCACCTTCATCGGCTCTCCGTCCATGAACATCCTCCGCGCCACCTATAAGAAGGGCGTCGTCGTCCTCGAGAACGGCGTCGAAGTCCCGCTTCCGAAGGGAGCCGCCGAGGCCCACGATGAGTTCTATAAGAACGAAATCGAAGCCACCAAGGCCGAAATCGAGAAGAAGAACGGCGAACTCACCGGGAACGCTTCCCGCGATGAGAAGGTCCACGCCGAGATCGAAGACCTCGAAGCCGCCCTCCACGAATACGAAGCCGCCCTTCAAGGCGAGCACGCCGTCGCCTATGGCATCCGTCCGGAAGACATCCATGACGCTGACCAGGACAAGGACGCCGGACTTGGCAAGCCCAATGAAATCGAAGTCGCCGTCGCCGAGTTGCTCGGTCACGAATATTACATCCACACCGACTTCGGTGGTGTCGACCTCGTCGCCCGTATCCCGCTCGTCCACGAGATCAAGATCGGCGATAAGCTCCGCCTTGCCTTCGGCATCGAGAAAGCCCACATCTTCGACCTCCGCAACGAAAAGCGCATCTACTAATCGCCGCTTAATCGCATCGGCCGCCTCCACCTTGAGGCGGCCTTTTCTTTAGCATAGAATCTCCCTATGCCCGAATTAGGAACGCCGGAAAAGAAAAAACGCGAGAAGCGCGTCTCCGCCAAAGGAGAAGTGGTGAGCGCCTATAGCGAAGAAGGCAAAGCCAGGAACGCCGCGACGGCGAAGGCGAACAAACGCTTCATAATCCTCTTCATCGCCAGTGGCGTTTTGATGCTTTTCGCGGCAATTACCTTGCTTATTGTCGGAATAAACCTAGGCTGGGTATAAAAAATATTCCTTCGATAAAACCTGATTTTTAAGGAAACCCGGTAAAGGGTTTTTTATTTTTTTCGCTCGAATCGTCTTCTTCCTGTGTATAGGAATAGTAGAGGGAGAAATCCCTCGGCGTCTGATTCTTGGTTCCGGGCGCGAAATGGAAAGAGCTTAAGTTGCGCAAAGGTCTCTTCCAATAGATAACAGGCGTTAAGGCGCGGACCGTCCCTGGCGAATAGCCGAATGGAAGTGGGATGGACGCCGGCGGGGAGTGCGTTTCCATTCGCCCCTACCATGCCCGAGTCTAACCGTCCAAGAGTCAGGCGTGAACAAAGAGGTATACGACCCGCGAGATCATTCTCGTCCTTCTTTCAGGCCAACTAGGCAGCAAGCGTGCTTTTTTGCCTCTTGGTTCGGCGCTTGCTTCATTCAATAGGAGCATCGTCTTATGGACAAAAACAACAAACAACGCGACCGCAAAATCATGAAGGCGGTCTATCTTCTCGTCGCCGTGGCTTTCCTCATTTTGGGATTGGTCCAGCTTTTCACCGCGCCCAATAGCGCAGAATACCCCGCATTCTTCAACAAGTTGGACATCTGTCTCTTCGTCGGGGAGTGCTTGATCGGGATGTCGCTTGGCGTCATCGGCCTGCATCAATGCCGTCTCGAGGAATCCCTCGATAAAATCGAAAAACGCCTGGATGAGCCAAAAGACGACGAAGAGCACGATCAAGGGCTATGAAAAGACGACCGGATTCCCGGTCGCCTATCTTATTTCTTGTCGTCTTTGAACTGGTGTGGTTTGCCTTGCCTGCGAGGAGAAGCTTTCCGATCTTTGAACCCGCCTTTCTTAAAAGGCTTTCCCCCGTCTTTGCGCCCGAACTTCGCTGGGCGCTTGCTCTTGAAGTCGCGCTTTGGGGTTTCCTTCTCGGGCTTTGGAGAGGCTTTTATCTCCTCTTGTTTGGTTTGCCGGGCGGATTCCGCTTTAGCTTGCTGCCGATCAAGAACTTCCAAGAAGCCGGGGATTTCATCTTCCGAGAGAAGGCGGATACCCTTCTTCGCCAAGAATTCGGCGGTCACGCCTTGCCCAGGAATCTTCTTGCCGTCAAAGCGCCCGGAATGGATCTGATGGACGCCGCAAGCGGGGGAGTTCTCCTTGAGAATGGCGGTTTTGATTCCGAAGTAGGAGCAGATTTGGATGGCTTTCTCCGCGCCACGCAGATAAGCGCGGGTGACGTCTTTGCCGGTTTCGGTGCGCACATAGTTACCTCTGCGCTCAGCAGGCATGCGGGGAACGCTTAATCCACCTTCGACTTCCGGGCAAAAAGGAACCAATTCATAGTGTTCCATCAGACGCTCGATATAAGGAGAACGGTTGTTCCCGCCGTCATATCGAGTGTTGTCGCCGAGTAAGCAGGCGGAGATGAGAATCTTTTCCATACCGGCGTGATTTTATACTTCTTTCTTTAAAGAAGGAAAGATTAAGATATCCAGCGGATGCGAATACTGAAGCGAAACTATTCATATATGGGAGTGATATACCCCGCCACCATCTCCTTTAAACGCGTTCGAAACCTTTCCCTCCGTTACCGTAAAGAAGACCAATCGCTGAGGGCTTCCGTTCCTTATCATTATTTATACGCGTTGCCCAAGGTTGATGACTTCATCAAGAAAGCTTTGCCCCGGTTATTAAAACGAGTGCAAGCCAAAGAAGAGGATTATGACAGCGGGGAACTCTATGTCTTCGGAGAGAAAAGAGCGGTGGGGGACCTTACCGAAGATCAGGTCAATGCCCTTTTGAAAAAAGAAGGGTTGCCCTATCTAAAAGAACGGGTGGCCCATTATTCCGAAATCATGGGGATCACCGAGCCTTACAAGGTTCGCGTCCGGACGATGAAAACCCGTTTTGGCGTCAATTCCGCAACGACCCATTCCGTCACTTTCACGACGCGGTTGATCTGTTTCTCGCCGGAGATCATCGATTCGGTAGTGGTGCACGAATTGGCTCATCATTTCGTGAGAAACCACCAAAAAGCCTTTTATGATGTGGTATATCGGTATTATCCGGTTTACGATGAGATGCATAAAAAACTAAGGAAGGGAATCCATGCCTGAAGTCATCACCAGCCTATCCAACCCGAGAATCAAAGAAGCGGTAGCTCTGAGGAAGAACCCCAGCGCCAAAGCTTTCGTCGTTGAAGGATTCCATTTGGTGGAAACGGCTAGGGAAAAAGGGCTTTTGGACCGCGTCTTCGCTTGCGAAGATCCGAATTTTCCTGACGTTGAAACATGGATTGTTCACAAAGCTGCCATCGAAAAAATGGCCAGCTCCAAAACACCTGAACCCATCCTGGGGATCGCCCACCTCCCTGAAGATAAGAAGGAATTGGGAAACAAAGTTTTGCTTCTAGATCGCCTCCAAGATCCAGGAAATGTCGGCACCCTTATCCGCACCGCTTTGGCCTTCGGTTTCGAAGACATAGTATTCGCGCCAGGCACTTGCAGCCCGATGAACAGCAAATCGATCGCCGCTTCCCAAGGCGCGCTATTTGGCGTCTCCCTGCATCTCCCCACGGATGTTCTCCAGTTTTGCAAGAAGGCCAAAAAAGAGGGATTCCTGGTTGTGGGCAGCGCCTTGAAAAACGCCATTTCCCTGGATGATTTCCCACAGGAAAAAGGCGAGAAGATGATCCTCGTCGTGGGGAATGAAGGAAAGGGAATGAGCGAATCCCTCCAGGCGGTTTGCGACTATCTGGTCCGCATCCCGATGGGCAATATCGATTCCTTGAATGTGGCCATCGCCGGTGGCATTTTGCTCGAGCGCTTTTCAATCTTCCATTAAATGGAAAGTTTCCTATAATCAAGGTATGAAAAAGAACGTTTTTCGAATCCTATTTCCCTTGGCGGCAGCTGGGATTGTTTTAACTTCCTGCGGTGGTGGGGGCAATACAAAACCCTCTTCCAAAGAATCCTCCGAAGAATCGACAATCGAAAAGACCCCGTGGGATCTCTATGAAGACGCTAAAAAGTCAACGGCGCAAGCCGATCCTTTTGGATTCAAAGTCGCCGGGGCGAGGGGTTCGATGGCTTTCGAAACCGGGAAAGAAACCGAAGAAGATTGGTCCGTCACCTCGATCAATGTCGAGTATTTGGACATGAACGGTGCCTTTGCCAATTTGGAGAACGGCGACGAAACTTCGGAAGGAAGTCTTTCCATCACCGATTCCAAAGTCCTGATCTCTAGCGACCAGATTCCCGAGGAATATAGCAAGTTAATCTCCAAGACCGGAATTCATATCGACGGCGACCTTTACCTAGACGGGGGGAAGATTTATATCGACGCTTCCAACGTCTATCTTCAGCTCATCGCGACCGCGATTGGAACGGGCGTGTCCGCGCTCACCGGGAGCGATTGGGAATTCCCCGCGCACGGCTATCGCGAATTGAGCGACGATGATTTTGTTTTGCTCTCCACCATGGACTCCTTCCGCAAGAAACAACAGGGCGAGACCGATCTTTTGATTGGGGCCCGCCAGGTGGCGATCGACCTAGGAAAAGAAGGAGAGGTTTTCACCCTTTCCCAGGATAAATACGAGAACGAAATCATTAAGATGAACATCGAAAGCGAATCGCTACTGAAGGATATCTTCATGGCGGAATTCGATGTCCTCTACGATTCTGCCGAAGAAGCGGCGGAGAAAGCGGAAAGCGCCAGCATCGACCTCAAGGACAAAGAGACCGCCAAAGCGGATTTCGAAGATTATCTTGATGATCTTTTAGGCGCCGCGAATTTCGACCATCTGGCGCTGACGGTAGTCTTCAATGGGGAAGGAGTCCTCTCCGAGGAATTGGATTTCTCCATCACCTCCTTCGATCATGACGCCATGCTGCGGATGGCCAAGGAATCCGGCGATCTTTTGGAAACCCTTTTTGAGAATTCCGAGGAAGAAACCTCTAGTGAAGAGACCGAAGAGGAGCGGACCTATTTATTCCCGACCGGGGAATGGAACGCTAAAGCCAAACTCAACTTTCAATATGGAGACGGCGTGACGATCAAGAAGCTCGACGATGAGGTGAAAGAACGTTACGAAGAAATCGTCCTTCCCGAAAAAGAAGGGGAATGAAAATTGTTAAGGAAGATGCCAACCGCATCTTCCTTTTCCTTTACGCGCGGAATAAAATAGGCGCGTTCCGTGAAAAGGAGTAGTACCGGGTCGCTTCTGGTAGCAGGGACGGAGGAATAGTGAAACCCTCCGCGAGGAAGTCCGCGAATTCGCCTTGGAGAACGTTAGGGTGACCTAACCGCGCTCAGCGTTAATGGGTAAATAAGAGCAGTCGGGGATTCCGGCTGAATAGGGATGGCACCGCGGATTATCTAATCCGTTCCCCGCGCCACCTTTTTTATTTAGAGGAGGATGAAAATGAGTTTCATCGATGAGGCTATCGCCGTTAAAGAAAAAGCCATCGCCGCGATCCAGGACATCAAAGACAAGATGGCCCTGCAGGCGTTTTTCGCCGACTATCTCGCCAAGAAAGGCGCCATCAGCGTCTTGATGGGGAAAATGCGGGAGATCCCGCCCGAAGAGAAGGGCCGTTTCGGCCAAGCGGTGAACGCCGCCAGGAAAGAAGTGGAGGAGGCTTACCGTGAAAAGGAGGCCGCCCTCGCCAAAGAGGAACTCTCCAAAAAACTCGCCGAGGAATCGATCGATGTCACCCTCCCTGGGCGTTCCGCCGGTAGCGGGCGCATCAATCCGTTCTATCAGATCATCGACGAAGTCACCGACATCTTCCTCGACATGGGTTATGAAGTCGCCGAAGGCCGCGATGTCGAATCCGACCTCTATAATTTCGAATTGCTTAACGTTCCCAAAGACCATCCTTCCCGCGATATGCAGGATACCTTCTATATCGAAGGGGAAGGCGACTTGCTATTGCGCACGCAGACTTCCGCCGTTCAGGCGCATGCCATGTTGGAGCGCAATCCCAAAACCCCGATCCGCCTCATCTGCCCGGGAAAAGCCTATCGCCGCGACGATGACGATATGACCCATTCCCATCAATTCGGCCAGATCGAATGCCTCGTCGTCGATCGGAACATTTCCATCGCGAACCTCAAAGCCACGTTGGAGCTCTTTGTCAAAAAGATGTTTGGCGAGAAGCGCGAAATCCGCATGCGCTCGAGCTATTTCCCATTCACCGAGCCATCTGTCGAAGTTGACGTCTCTTGCTTCAATTGCGGTGGGAAGGGCTGCAGCATGTGCAAGGGCACCGGTTGGATTGAAATCCTCGGCGCCGGCATGGTCAATCCCAAGGTCTTGGAGATGTGCGGATATGATCCCAAAGAATGGAGCGGCTACGCCTTTGGCGTCGGCGTCGAACGCGTCGCCATGCTCCGCTACGGCATCGACGACATCCGCCGTTTCTACATCGATGACCTCCGCTTCTTGGATCCGTTCGTCGGAAAGTGAGGATTCCCTATGAAAGTTTCATTCAAATACATCAAACAACATGTCGACCTCGGGGAAATCACCCCTGAGGAAGTCGCGGATAAGCTCACTTTCGCCGGCGCGGAAGTCGAGGAGATCCTTCGTCCGGCCTCCGGTACCAATCTGGTCATCGGCCACATCCTTTCCTGCAAGGAACATCCGGATTCCGACCATCTCCATGTCCTGCAAGTCGACGAAGGCAAGAAATATGGCGTCCATCAAATCGTCTGCGGCGCGCCCAATGCCCGCGAGGGGTTGAACGTCATCGTTGCCCGCCCCGGAGCCATCCTCCCCAAAATCGAAATCAAACCCTCGGTGATCCGCGGGGTGGAAAGCGATGGGATGTGCTGCTCGCTTTTGGAATTAGGCGTCGACAAAAAATACCTGACCGAATCGCAATGCGCGGGCATTGAAGAACTCCCCGAAGACGCCCCCGTCGGCGAGGAAAACGTCCTTGGTTATCTTGGCCTAGACGACGTCGCGATCGATTTGGACCTCCTTCCCAACCGCCCCGATCTCTACGCTTTTGAAAACGTCGCTAGGGAAGTGGGGTGCCTCTTCGACAAGCCCGCCCATTTCGCCTCGCCCAAAAAGTTCCCCTTATCCAAAACCTCTTTCGTCGTGGGGTCGGAAACCGAAAAGTGCCCGATCTTCACCGGCAGGGTGATCCACGACGTCAAAACGCACGAATCCCCGAAATGGCTGAAGGAATTCCTTTTGACTTCGGGCATCCGCTCCATCAACAACATCGTCGATATTGGCAACTACATCATGTTGGTCACCGGCCAGCCCTTGAATATGTATGACGCGGACAAGCTTCCGAAAGCGGAACTTATCGTGCGTGATGACCTCGAAGGCGAATTCCTGGCGATGGATGGGAATAAGTATTCCCTGCAAAAAGGCGATCTCGTCGTCACTAGCGATGGGAAGCCCATGTGCCTTGCGGGCATCATGACCGCGGATGCCTGCCGCGTCGATGAGAATACCAAAAACATCGTCGTCGAAGCCGCTTATTTCGCCTATGCTTCCATTCGCCGCACGTCGAACCGCATCGGTCTTTCCAGCGATTCCTCTCTGCGTTTCTGCAAAGGCATCAACCCCGACATCGCCCAGGAGGTCCAAGAGAAAACCACTGAGGTGCTCAAAGAGCTCGCCGAAGTCGGAGAAGTGGAGGAGACCGCCGTCTATGATGTCTTCCCCCATGAACAAAAAGTTTTCGAAACCAGCCTCGCCTACCTCAATGGGCGCCTTGGCACCTCTTTCTCCGAAGAAGTCGTTTTGGATACGTTCCGCCGCGACGGGATGGAAATCCTTGAGAGCAAGGATGGGAAATACAAGATCAAAATCCCCTCTTATCGCATCGATATGGTCGGCGAAGCGGATCTATCCGAAGAACTCATCCGCATCCAAGGCTACGAGAATGTCGTCAGTTCTCTCCCCATCACCGAGCTCGCCCTTAAGGGTTTGACCCCGGCACAGGCGAAGGAACGGCAAATCTGTCACTTCTTGCTTTCCCGTGGCCTCTCTCGCATCGTCACTTATACTTTGGAATCCGAAGAAGATGCTGCGAAATTCGCCTATCTCAATAAATGCGAGCCTTATCGCCTTAAAAACCCGATGACGGTCGACCGCGCCGTCGTGCGTCCGAACCTGCTGCATAGCCTTTTGGCCTCGGCTTCGTATAACGTGGCGCATCAAAACAAGGATTTAGCTGGCTTTGAAGTCAGTGATGTAGACGCACGCGGGTACGCGGGAAAACATCTTTCCTTGGTGCTCACCGGCTTTGCCCCCGCCGCCGGCAGGATCGGCGAACGCCCCTATGATTTCTATGACGCGAAAGGTCTAGTGGAAGGCATCTTGCGCCTCCTGGGCATCGGGCCGAACCGCTACCAAGTCGTCCCGTGGTCGCTAGGAGGGGAAGAACTCCATCCCGGCCGCACCGCGGAAATCCGCATGGGCAAAAAGCTCCTTGGTTACATTGGGGAACTCCATCCCCTTTGCGCGAAGTCCTATGACTTGAAAGCA
>ONGB01000055.1 GCA_900317295.1 uncultured Erysipelotrichaceae bacterium | reverse complement strand
TGCTTTCTTCTTGTCCTTCGTCAAGAAATCGCTTATATGCCGCTATTTTTGACTTAATTAATTCCTCTTTCATAGATTTCTCCGACAACTAAAGTGTGTCTATTCGGTTATTCGAGTGCCTCAAGAATCATGGGATAAGGCTCGTTGTCCCACCCTTTTGCGAGGTCATCTTTTTTGTATAAAGCGGCCAATTCAGATGATTGCGAAATCAATTCCCATAGGCGTTGAAGAACCTCAACGTAGTCTTCGAAATCCTTTTCAATAAGCAACATCGCTTTTGCAACATGTTCCTGGGCAATAGGTTTTCCGCAGTAATAGTCGTTAATTTGCTTAACAATGAAATTCATAGCCCCACCAATTCCTGGCAGCTCATTTTCATTCGTCAAAAGACTCCGCGGCGCCTCGACGATTTTCACGTGAAGAATAAGGTGCTCGAGGATATTGCAATACACCAGATGATCGGCCTTTTGGTAGTCAAACGGGTTTGCTTGCGCATATTCCGGCGTGGAAAGCATGATTGCTTTATCCTCGTCAATATGGTGGCAATATAGGCCTTCGTCCATTCTCGAAACGAGGCGATTCTTTTCGACGCAGGATTCGTCGACGAAGTAGTTGTGACGAGATGGACCGTATTTTTGTTTCAAATAAGATACGAGATTGGAGTAATCCATTCTCATTTCTTTTTGGTATTCGGACAAATATCCCATCTCCTCAACATTGTTTTTGATAAACTCGATTTCAGAGGAATCTAAGCCATATTTTTGGAATAGGTAATTGTCAATATCGGAAATAGACTTTGTCCAATCTATATCTGAATGCTCCGAAAAATCCTGCATAGGCACATTTGCCCAGGTCTCTTTTGTTACGTGCGGCGTAACTTTCAAACTTGAGAGAAGCGCACGAACAAATTTTGTGGAAATATATTTGATTAATGCTTTGCATTCATAATCCGACGTGAATGAGCCTAAGCTAATAAATGTTGCTGAAGATCCAACGTTGGGTTCGGCAATGTACATTTTTGCAAAAGATTCGCCCAGAGAACCACGACCACTAATGGTAGGAACAAATAATTTATAGTTTCTAAAATTGTCCGGAAGTTTTAGGTATTTTTCCTTGATCCAAAGGAGTTTTCTTTCTGCCCGATCTTTTAAGTAGATGCGAGCATAAGTCTCACCATCGTTAGGCCTTTTTTCTGTTAATACGGTTGGCAAGACTTCTGCGATGTTGGAGCCCACATCATATTTATGTCCTTCTGCTTGAGCTTTGGCTAACTCTGGATGCTCAAAATATAACTCATCAGATAGCCTATAAAGATCTCTTGGATAAACTATTTCTTTCAACGAGGATGTGCTAATTGATTGAATCTTTTTTATTACAGAATTTAGTTCTGGATAAATGCAGAAAGAACCAATCTCGCCAAAGTCCTTTTCGTTGTCGAAATACGTTATCGCGATACCGCCTTTAATATCCACTGTGGGGAAGATATCAACACTGTTCGGGTAATACTTAACAACTTTAAACGTACGGTCGTGTGTTATTCTTTCATTCCATTCTTTGGGAGTTTTACCCGCATTGAAAAGGAAACGACCCGGATGGATGAGCGATCCTCGAAGCCCGACGTTTTTCGCCAAATCAATAAACAAATGATAAATGGGGTCTTTCCCGCTCGTTTGGCCTATTCCCTCAAGCTGATAAGGCGGATTGCCTACAACCGCATCAAACTTCATCTTCTCTCCTCCTCTTCCCCAAGTAGCGGGATTTTTCAGTTTTCTCGTCAATCTTCCGAGATCCTTCATCCTCTCTTCAACAAGCTTTGAGAGGTAGATTACGTTAACGGGTTTGCCCGTATAACCAACTAGAGTTCTTATTGTGATCATCCGAGCCATCTTCGTTCGACATAAGACGTAGACGTGCTTTTGAATCGTTGAGGTCCATGTTTCATTGGCTCTCTCGAAGCTGAGGCTTCTTTCATCGCCATTAATCGCCAGTAAATAGAAGCTGAAGGCCATGTATAGGGGGTATAGGCCGGATTTAGAATTCATCTCTAGAATCTGCGCGGTATTATTCCCAAACACTTCTGATGTTGGTTGCCCGTTATCGATATATCGTGGAGTTTCAACCTCGGAAACAAAGTTTTCGTCGAAGAAACAATAACCGCCAAAAGTGTTTGCCATATGCAGGTTCACAATTCGCCAAGGGGTTAACACGGTCTCCTTATCGGGGTTTTTAAACTTCGATAGGATTTCGACTATGCGTTTTGCCCTAGCGACCGGAGGCAGTTCGTCCGCCGCTTTCGCTAGGCGCCTGATGCGTTGGCCCGCGCCGGTGATAACATCCTCATCGTAGTATTTCACGATTTCCAAGAAGAGATCCTTGCCTAATCCCTTGGGCATGAATTCTCTCCATGATTCATCATCGACTTCGCGGGTAAAATCCGAAAGCTTTATAGCCTTTGTAATGTCCTCATCGGCACCATAAAACAGCAATGGGAGTCGGATTGACACCGCCCTTAAAAGATCAAAGAGCTTTCTTTCTTCTTGGCGTTCTTGCTTAAGCCTTTCAAGAATCTCTCTTTCCTCGGGGGTGAGTTCTCTTCTCGGCTTCCTTCTCGCCGCCGCACCACGCCTGCGCTCTTCTTCCGTAAGGCCTTGATTATTAATGACAACCGAGGTTTTCTTTTTGCCTTTCTTCTGAGGAACGACGACGTTCGCTAGTCTTCTCAAGATACGCTGATCCGCATCAGAAATGCCCTGAATGATGTTGGACTTATAAATGGAGTCGTCATCAAAACCGCTGTTGATTGCGTTTTCAACCGAAATCCTCTTTATTTGTTTCATCAGCGAAGGAACATCGTATGCGCGCATGTTCGTTCCTTCAATTGCGATAACAGGGCAGAAATTCAAGAATTCCCCAAGCTGTCTTCTAGTTTTTTCGTCTCCCCCCTCGCCCCTGCTGCTAAGCCGATGCACTTCGGCGATAACGCGCAAAGTGCGATCCGGCGCAAAATCAAACACATAGCAATTCCTTTTCTGCCTACCGGTTTTGCGATCGGTCCATGGGGATTGGACACGGAAAATGGCTTGCATGTATCCACTCGCCGCCGTTGTGGCGGATCCCGTGAGCATCATCACAGCCGTCCATTCCCTTACGGTAACTCCAGTGGTAAGCTTTCCGCACGAAATCGTAATCGTCTTGTCATAAGACTTGATGGCGCTTTTGACTAGATCCAAAGCCTCATCGTAAGGTTGCTCTTCATCGCCTTCGCCAGCGATGTTGATGACTTTGTAATCGTCTTTGAATCTCGGATGCCTTTGAATGAGGGCGCTTAATGCCTTCGCCTCTTTGACTCCTGGAACAATCCAAAAAGTATGTTGAAACATATTCCTGAATTCATCGGTGGAAAAGGGATAATTGCTGTCCGATTTATCTTCAGAAATGAGACTCAAAAACGCAAAAACGTCATCTTCGTGAACGAAATCACCGATTCGTTTGCCAGCAGGAATCTCTCGATAATCATCCTCGATATTGCCCTTCCAGACCCGGAAGAATTCGCGGAAATTAAACGCTGCATCTTCTGATGCAAATTTATAGGAATCCGGGAGTTGCTCCGCGAGATCGAAAGTGAAGATGTTCATCGTTGGGAGATCTTCATACGGGTTCTTCTCGTCAGGATGCTCTTCGTCCCACTTGGCTTTTGCATTTTGTTCGTCAACGTATGTCCACGTATATTTGTTTTCTTCAAATTCACCAATTAGATTGTAGGGCGTGCCAGAAAGGGAGAGGATTTTGGTCTTTTCCTTCCTTAGAGCAGAAATGACCGCGTCGCCCAATTCGGTTTTCGTTCCCTCGTGGGCTTCGTCGATGATAATAAGATCCCAATCCATGTCGAATACGGCGTTATTTTTGTTGAATCCGCCGGGTTTGACCCTTGCCGAGCCGCGAAGATCCTGGATCGTTGCAAAATATACAAACGGTTTACCGCTTTCAGACACTTGGGTGAGCCTGCGGTCGTTCTCAGCATCTATTGCTTCGTCGTCTTCAATCCGCCCCCTTGTTTTGTCAATGAAAATATGTGAATTCGGCTCGCGGAAAATCAAATCATGGTCGGAGTCCCAGCCATCCTCGACCGCTGGCCGGTGAGTGATAACAATCGTTTTATAAAATTCACCATTCTGGTTTTTCTGGCGGATTAATTCATATGCGGTTATGGTTTTTCCGAAACGCATCTTACAATCCCACAGGACATTACCGAAGCTGTTGAACCATTCAATGGTTTTCGACACACATTCCGATTGTTCAAACCTAAGATGTATTTCTGGCCTCTCGGGGACCACAAATGTAACGGCGGGCTCGGATCCAATCGTCTCTCTTCCCTCCTTGACGGCCGTTATGGCTTTTTTCACAGTCGCGAGGTCTACTTCAAACCATTCGGAAGCCCTACCGCTATCGACAAAACGGCGGGAGCTATAACCAGATGCCAAAAGCACGTCATGAACCGCGTGATCATCGAAGGGGATGGTTTGCCTCGAACCGTCTCGCATTAGGATGTCGCGGACCGCGAGTTCTGTATATTCCAGCGAATAATCAACCATGGCAGTCCGTGTTTCCTGACGAATTCTCAAATGAGCCGCGTTCTGCAGCTGAGGGCAATTTGGAGGAAGTTGGGCATAGCTATAGGAGGAACGCAAAGAGGCCTTGCCAACCTTTAATAAACCGTCGTGTCTATCGTCATTAATTGAAAAAACGTAGATGAGATTATATTCAGCGGTGCTGTAACTAGGCATGTTTTTTCCTCCCTAAAACATCCATGAATCGTATTTTTTTATTCTCTTTCCAATCCATAATGTAGGCATATATCCCGTTATGCTTACTATGGTTATTCTTGGAACAGCCGGGACACGGAAAGACTTCAAACTTATCTTCTCCGCTGACCAAGTCATAGGAAACAAGCGTTGTATCGTGGCAAGACTTCGGAATGACATATTTGATTCCGTCCATTTGCCAAAGGTTCCACGAGATGATTCGCGCTATTTCTTGCATGAAATCAGAATTGGGCAAATCATCAAACTTGTCATAAAAGTGCTCGACAACAGTTAGAAAAATGTTCTGCCTGGCTAGCAGAAGGCTATCACCCTGCCATTCAAACCCATAAATGCTCTTAGTAGCCTCTATCGCCCACTTCATCCATTCATCAGTTTTTAAGCAGTTTTCGCCGATAACTCTCAGTTTTCTATCTAGCAATCCGATTCTTCTTTTAGGCGGAATGGAGGCGCCAGTGACGGCATCATACCGGCTCGTAAGATAGGGAGCCTCGCCGCAAGAGACTTCGAGTTGTGGGGCTTGAACGTAATCCCTCCAGCTCTTCCCACCAGTTTCAGGAAAGTGGATTGGATAATAATTTGTCTCCCAGCCTGCATCCCTTGGAGAATTAAAACGGCGTGCGCTAACGCCAAACCAACCATCGTCGACAGCGTTATTCTGAAGATTAACGACCCAAGAAGGTGTAAAGACTTCGGCCATCTCCCTTGATCGGTCGGATTGCAACTGGAGAATTTTCTTAACTCTTGGTTTAATGAGACCTTCGTTATCTCCACTTATCAAATCCGCAGTGATTACCGACGCAAAAGAATACTTCTCACCGAGAAAAGCGTAATCGTCGGTCGCCCAAATAATATTTGAATTTGTTGTCTGATCGATAAGAAGAGATGCCAATACCTCAGGATGATATTTCAAAAAAGCCTGTGCTATGGCCTCGAAATCGCGTTCACTCTTCATAGGGAATCCTCTTTTTCCTACAAAGGTCACGGATTCTTCGTCTCTGTGTCATGGTAGGTTCATGATGACCATTTTCCCATCTATTCACGGTAGCGAAAGTCACACCTAGCATTTTGGCCAGTTCTTCTTGAGTAACAAGAAGTTCATCGCGAATGCGTCGAATCATCTTTGTGTAATTCATTGCTTATAATTATATGGTTTTGTTATAGCCAATATCCACCAGAAAAGAGATTTCTATCGCTTGGCGCATATGCGTGGTGCCACAACAAATCTTTTATCTCAAAAAAACGTCAATTATGGCCGCTGAGTAATGTTTGTGCTCCAAAGGAAAAAATAAATCCGGGCGGTAAATGGGTGGTAATCAATATAACACTTTTACGAAAAAATCCCGAAGGTATCGGACTTTTTAGGCAAAATGGAGCACGATGCGGGCAATCGGCATATCTTTCTCCCTTGAGTGGAATCAATCATGGTGAATGGACTATCAAAGCGCAAACAAATCATCCAAAACGACAGTGGCGTCAAAAGAACCACTGTATTCCCCATATATTTTGTGGTGAGACATCACAAATTACCTTTCGCCACAAATTATCTGCAAATAGATTCCCGTTGATGATCGCTCCAGAAGCAAAAAGAGAAAAGGCGAATCTCGACGTTTGGAGTCTCTCTATTTGTCTCCCTAGATGTCTCTCTAAAACCCAAATGTCGCTTTGCTTTGAACGCGAAAAATGCAACGCCATCCAAATGATAAATATTGAAATAGTGCTCTGATAAAAAGTTCGGAAATCCGTGCGGTAATCGTGCGGCGGATTCACGTAAAAAAGAAAAATGTGCCGACGACGTTGACACAATTTTGACTCGTGGGCGCGATGCGGGTCGCTTTCATGACGGGGGAAAGTATAAAACAAAAGAGCGTTCCAGCGGGGAAAGACAAGGAGTTTATAGAATAGATGCCAGCCTCGAAATGGACTGGCATCTTTCTTATTGGTTGGCCCCTTAAAGGGTGTTGTCGAAATACTCGCGGCTCAACGTAATCGTATTCCGCGTCCGATCGATGCGGATGTCATAGGCGTAATAGGCGCCGGTGTCGTAGCTCACGATTGCATTCCCCGTGATGTGATTGGGGTCAAACGGGTCGACCTGGAAGCCGTCCTGACGGAGACGATTGACGAAGGTCTGCATATCGAAGGGATAGGACGCGTAGATCGTCGCGTTGTCGGGATCGGTGATGTCGGCGTCCCTATCGAGGTAATAGGACACATTCTGTTGAGTGATGGGGAGCAAGTCCAGATGGCCGCGGGTGGCGGAGGCGGAGCTGGCTTTGACGAGGTCGTTGAAGGGGCTCGTCAGGACCCATCCATAGCTGACGCATCCTTGGTAGGCATCCACATAGGTCAGGAAGGCCTGGCCATCTTGGAATTCTTTGACGAACACGTCATCGACCGGGTCATGGAGGAAACCGTCTTGGTAAAGCGCGGCCTTGAAGTGCTTATAGGCTTGGTATTTTCCCCGCTTAGTCGGATAGGCGGTATAGAGCTTGCCCTGATCAATATAGCACGCCGCGCCTTCGGGATAGCTGGCCTTATCCGCGGGGAAGCCTTGCGCAGAGGCGAGCTCGGCGATGATCGAATCCGCCGCGGCGAACGCGGGGATGGTGCCATCCCACGTGTCGAAGACGATGAAGCAGCCCGAAGCGGTGTCGTGGCCATAGATCGAGAAGCGATAGGTTTCGCCTTCCACCGCTAACGACATCTTGAAGCTTTCGTCATAGCCATAGCCCGTCGCGCCGATCGCGGTGCCGAAATCATCGAAGCTGATGCCTCTTAGGAAGATGCCGTCGGTCGTGCGGTAATCAACATGGGAATAGCAGGCGTTCCCCTCTTCGGTGATGACGTAGGGGGAGATGCGGCTTTCGACGATGTCGATGAACGCCTGCCCCACTTCATCGGGGAAGTGGGTGTAATGGAGGAAGTCGCTATAGATGAGGGAGGCGTAGTCCTCCGCGTATTTGACGTATTCGTAGAGGCCGTTTTCGATTTTGATCTGCGCGACGCCGTCATCGTTGATGTCGGAGAACTCTATGAAGGCTGGGCTCCAGGCATCGCCGCGGAGGGCGGCGGTATTCTCGATGAGGTCGCGGTATTCGCCATAGGCCGCCTCATCGGTATCGAAGATGGTGATGGTCGCCCATTTGTCGGGGAAGAGCTCATCGCCATAGGGCTCTTCGTTGATGGCGGAGCCATAGGTGCAATAGCGCGAGCCTAACGGGGAAGCCGGTTCGGGGATGATGTCCCGCGAATAGAAGGGGTCGAGCGCATCGACCAAGAGCTGATACGGGAATTCATCGACGAATTTATCAAGCGGCTCATAGATGATCTGGAACGCGCCGTTTTGGTTTTTCTGGACGTTGATGGTCGCCTCTTTCTCGGGGTGGAGCAATGTCACGTTATCGATGGCGTTCCAACACATCAGTCGCCAACCGGTGCGGTAAAGCTGCTCGGCGTAATAGAACGTGGCGGCGCGACCGGCGTTTTCGATGGTTTTGTCGAGGGAGCAGGTGATTTCGAATCCGCCGGTATAACGATCCCAATAGGAATAGGTTGCGCCTAGATGTTCATAAATGGGCGTGGGAAGGATGTCGGAAACCGAATGGCCCTGCTCGCGGGAAATGGCGGTGGTCGGCCAGCCTTCGGCGGTGACGCGGTAGCTTTCCGGCATTAAATGGAAGGTGACCTCATTCACCCCGCCGAATGGGGATTCGACTTCGAGGATGAGCTGGCGGTGCTTGCTGTTGCCTAGCCCGGTGTGGTGATAGAAGATGTAACGGTTTTCCCGATCCGATTCGAGGGATTGGAAGCCCAGGTGGCGGAGTTCCGTGGTGAAGGCGTTGATATCGAAACGGGGGATGTAACGCTTGAAGGTGAGGTAATACTCGCTAGTATGGCTGAACTCGTGGATCGTCGGCCCTTCGATGAGGGGGAGTTCAACGCCGTCGAATAGCTTGGCGCAGAGTTCTTGGATCTCGGGGTCGCCTTCTTCGTAACGGATTCCGTCGGG
>ONGB01000083.1 GCA_900317295.1 uncultured Erysipelotrichaceae bacterium | reverse complement strand
TTCATGATGGATAACCCCCTTCTTTCGGCAATGAAATGGCGATGCGGGTGCCTTCGCCCGCCTTGGTTTTGATGGAAAGATCGCCCATGCCCATCTGGGTGAGGCGATAACGGATGTTGCTCAATCCGACGTGCTCGTTATTGGAGAAATCGACCTCGTCCATGTCGAAGCCGATGCCGTCGTCGATCACTTCGATGAGGTGATGGTCCTCCTCTTCCCTGACGCGGAGGATCACGGTGCCCCCTTCGACTTTCTTCAAAACGCCGTGGCGGACGGCGTTCTCCACGAGGGGCTGGACGCTAAGCGGGGGCACGAGGAAGTCCGTCGTCTCGATGTCATAGATGATGTGGAGGCGTTCCCCGAAGCGCATCTTTTCCAAAGAAAGGAAGGTCTTGATGTGGCGGAGCTCGTCCTCGAAGGGGATGAGGCGTTCCGCGGTGAGCGAGGAGAGATTCGCGCGCAGATATTCGGTGAAATCGTCTAACCCTTCCTGCGCTTTGACCGGGTCGATCGGGATCAGCGTGGAGATGGAAGAAAGGACGTTATAGATGAAATGGGGCTGGATCTGTGAGAGCATCACGCGGATCTGCGCCTCTTTGGCCTTCTCCTCCTCTCTGGCGAGCTGGAAGTTCTTCTCGACGTTGAGGAAGAAGAAAAGCACCTCGGTGGCGACGATGATCGAAAGATAGGCGATCGCGTAGCCCTTGAAGACGTTTTGCAGCACGATGGCGACGAAGGGGAGCAGGCAATAGAGGATGAAGGCGACCTTCGCGCGGATTTGCAGGCCCTTCCGCGTCAAAGCGACGAAGAAGATGGAGGCCAGCATCACGAATTGGTAGATCTGGCTGATGAACATCGTCTTCAGGCGGATCATCTCCCCACCTTCGACCTTGAAGAACATCGGGACGAAGGCGTTGAGGACGTCGAGGAAGACGAAAACGAGGAAGAGGGAGATGTTGAGGATATCGAGGGCCTTCCTTAGTTTATCGGAGAGCTCGACGTATCTTTTCATATATAAGAAGAGGAGGAACACCTCGACGTTGTTCGCGATATAGAAGGCGGTGTAGAAGCTCCGTACCAAGATGGAATTCCCGGGATTGCCGGCGCGGATGAAAGTGAAGGTGGCGTAAAGGGCGAAATGGAAGGCGGTGAAAAGCAGGAAACTAAGCAAGGCGTTCTCGTCCTTCCTCCGTTTCTTCTTCATCAAAAGATTCGCGATATGGACCGAAAAGATGACGAATCCGATCAAGCAGACCGTCGCGTTGAAAACGACGTTATTGTCCATGGGATTTATCATCCTACAAAAGCGGTGTTAGTTCCACCTCCAGAAAGAAAAAGCCCCGGAAATCCGGGGCGTGGATTCATTCTTGGGCCGTTTCTTCGACGGGTTGTAGCTTCTTCACGCGGATCGTCACCTCGTTGGCGATGAGGGTGAAGAAGAGGGTGAGGGCCATGCCGGTGGAGACGTCGCTTAGGAAGTGCGCGGCGGCGAGGATCCTTGCAAAGGCGATGAGCCACACGAACGCATAGGCGCCGAAGAAGCAATAAAGCTGATATTTCTCGAGCTTTTTGTTGAGCAAAGGCATGAAGGTCATCACGATGAGGAGGATGCTGGCCTCGGTCGTGTGTCCGCTGGGATAGGATTTGAATTCCTCGCTTAGGAGGTTATAGGCGGCCATCAAATCTTTATAGTCCTTGCAGGGCTCCCACCAGGCGTGGAATTCGATGCCGGGGTAATCGACGACGGCGCGGAAGCGCGGGCGGTGCATGATCTCCTTTAGGATCGTGACCCCGGGGACCAAGGCCAAGAAGGCGACCCCGCCCATGATGGCCAAGATGATCCAAGCATAGGGATGGTCGGTGTTTTTGAACATCTTATAGCCGAGGAAGACGGCCGCTCCCAAAGGAACTAAGGCGATCAGATACCCCACCCAGATCGGGGCAGCGTTAGTGAAACCATGGGAATTGAAGAATTCCTTCCCCGCGTAATAGACGGAGACGCCATAGCATCCCGCCGCGACGACGTAGAAGAGGATATTCGCCCAGAGGGGGTATTTCTTCTGCAAGGCGATGGCGAGCAGGCCGCCCCCGACGATGCATAAACCGGAGAATCCGATGGTCGGGCCGAGGGTGGAGACCGTCACGCCGAACATATTGCCCCGCGAGGCGATCGCCTGCGACAAAGAAAGGTCAACGAACGAGCCGATGACGATACCGATGACCATCGAGATCGCGGTAGGCAGTCCGTAGCGCTTTTCCATTGTGCCGTTGTCCATTCCGTCTCTCTCCTTCGCAAGATGATACCTACAGAATAACAGATTTTGCCCCGAAGTCAACAAAAAAGGAGGATTTGCGGCGGACAAACCGTCTGCAAATCCCCTTTATTATGATCTGGATTATCGGGTAAAGCCAAGCGTCACCTTGAAGAGATCGCCGTCCACCGTCACGGCAAGGCTGCCGCCCTGCAGCTCGGCGAGGCTGCGCGCGATCGAGAGGCCGAGCCCGAAACGCCCCTGCGAGCGGGAAAGAGACTGCCTGTTCCCCCGCGTCATCCCGCACCCTGCCCTCGGCATGGACCGTCAGTCCCGGTTTTCCCTTCCATTCCGCCACCCGGATGCCTTCCATCTGGTGCGGCAGTTCAATGTGCCTGCTCAGTTTTTCGAAGGAAACCGCAAAGCGCCCCTCCGCACAAGCCTCATAGACAATGGTCTCGCACAGATTCCGGCTCTTGTCAGACAGTTCCGCGTGGTCCGCACAGGCGCACAGCAGCGCCAGCGGGAATCCCGCCGGCAGCTTTTCCGGGTGCTGGCGCAGAAGCAGCTCTTCCACTGCTGCCTCCGCATCCTCCGGGAGAGGAATTCCCTCGGTCAGGGTCCG
>ONGB01000056.1 GCA_900317295.1 uncultured Erysipelotrichaceae bacterium | reverse complement strand
GGACGGCGTTCTTCCGCGTCGGCCCGCTTCTTTTCGCGTTACCCCTGCCATAAATGTCGGTCGTGTTCGGCAGCTTTTCGACGTTGTTGGCCAATTGATAGGAACGGTATAGGGCCGTCCCTTCTCTCGCCTTTCCCCCGCCGCTATTATTCGAGCCGCAGGCCCCCAAAAGGAAAGTGCTCATGACTACGAGTAAGCCAAAAACTCTATGCGTGTTTTTCATGGAATAATCTCCTGTTTGCCAAAACATTGTAGAAAGTCAGGAAAAGGCGGTCAACTGCACGCGTCCCCTAAGGATAAAAACAGCACCGATTGGTATCGATGCCGTCTTTAGATGATTCAGAAATCCACTTTTTCCAGGCGTTTGGATGAAATCCTATATACCGCGAAATGCAATCCGAAGGAGGCGAGGATCGCCGCGCCTAGGATGGCGAATTGGATGCCGAGGTGGAGTTCATTTAGGATCTCTAATCCCGGGATGAAGGGCAGCCCGATCGTGACGATGCCGATATAGAGGACGAACCCAAGGATCGTGAAAAGCGTGGACATCACGATGGATCTGCCCTTTTTGTAATAGATCGGGAAGAAGATGAGGTCGGCGACCGCATAGCCGATGACAGCGAAGGCCAAAACGAGGACAAAACTATCTAGCCCTAGGCCGGGGATCGTATATCCCCCGGGTTGGGAAGAGGATTGGGCGACCGCGGTATGGATCATCCTCGCGAGGGGGTAAAGCGCGGACATCGTGAGCATGAAGACCACCTGCATGAAGATGACCGTGAAAATCCTCGCCAAGACGATGTCCTTCTTGCGGACGGGCAAGAGGGTCGAATAGAGGAGGTCGTTGCTCTGCTGTCCCTTATTCGCGCCTAAGAAAAGGATGGGGTAGCAAGCCAAAACATAGATGAAGCCGATCCCCAAAGGGTAAGAGGGGATGAGCAGCATGAAGGGGAAAAGGAAAATGAACAGATAGCAGATGGGATGCATCGCCAGTTTGAGTTCTTTATAGATCAAAGCTTTCATTTGGGCTCTTGCTCCTTTCGATGTTGACCATGATCTGCTCTAGATCAGGCTCAATCGGCTCGATGCCGTTTTGGAGGAAGCGATCTTTGTTCTCCGCGCGAATCAGCCCCTCGATGCGGTCATCGTATTCCTTATAGGCGATGTATTCGTTTAGGAGATTCTGATGCTTTTCTTTGTCCTTGACGTAGAGATAGGAGGCGACGAAGTCGCTTTTCGTTCCAGAATAGATGATCTCCCCGTCATGGATGTAGGTAATGTCGGAGGCGCATTTGTCGAGATCGCTGGTGATGTGAGTGGAGAAAAGGATCGCGCGGTCCTCCTTCTTCACGATTTGGCGGAAGATGTCGAGAATCTCGTCCCTGGAGACGGGGTCGAGGCCGGAGGTCGGCTCATCGAGGATCAACAATTCCGCGTGATGGGACAAGGCGATCGCGACGGAATATTTGACCTTCATGCCGGAGCTTAGCTCCTCGAGCTTCTTATCGATGTTGAGGTTAAAGAGACGGCAGGCCTCCTCGAACTTATGCTCATCGAATTTCTTGTAGAACCGCTTGGTGACGCTCATCAATTGGCGGATCGTCTTGTTGGGGTAGTAATTGAGCTCGCTTAAAGCAAAACCGATCCGTTGCTTGTTCTCGAGCTCATTCTCGGTCATGTCCGTCTCGAAGGCGGAGATGCTGCCGGATTCATAATGGACGAGGTTCATGATGCATTTGAGCGTCGTGGTCTTCCCCGCCCCGTTGCGGCCGATGAATCCCATGATCTGCCCGGGCTTCACTTCGAAAGAGACGTCTTTGAGTTGGAAGGAAGGATAGGTTTTCCTCACCCCTTCCAGTTTGAGGATGGTGTTCATTTCATCTGCCCCTCCGCGAGTTTATAGAAGGCATCCGCCTTCAATATGGCGATGCCCCTTTGCTTATCCCCCATCACCATCAGCGTCTCGCCTTCTTGGATGTCGAACATCTCTCTGGCTTCTTTGGGGATGGTGATCTGGCCCTTGGGTCCGACTTTCACGCTGACGATGAAGCGTTCCGATGGCTTATTTTCCATATTCTTACTTTTCTTATCTTTCTTACATATTCTGGATGATCGCTAGGCGAAAGGCAAGGAAAAAAGGCGGCGATTCGTTTTCGATGGTCGAGCCCGCGCCTATAATAAGCGCGAAATGCTGAAGCGTTTTTGCCCCTACATAGAGATCGCTTTGTCGCTTCTGCTTTTGGGCGCCACCATCTATCAGAGCTTCATCGGGGGGAAACTATTCTTTTTGGTCTCTGCGGTCTTCTTGATCGACGCCGTCATATACGTGCTGGCCTTATTTCAGGGGAAAGCCTTTAAGGCGGCCTCGCTCATCCAATTCCTGCAATCGCCTTTCGCGATGGTGGTGCTGCTTCTCTCCGTGATCCTCAACGGGGCGGGACGATATTCCGTTTTGCTGATCGTCATCGCGGCGGTTTATCTCTTCTTGAAAGCCGGGGCTATCCTCGTTTATTGGCTCGATTACAAAAAGAATGGGGACGTCAAAAGCTACGCCTCGTTCTATAACGGACTATGCTCTTTGCTATATGCCGCCAATCTTTTGACCGTGGCGGTCTTGAAGAACGTGGCCGTCGATTCCACGGCGCTCGCGCTATTGCTGACCCTCATCGGGGTCAACGCCTTATCCACCTTCGCGGTGGCCTATTTCGCGTTGGCTTTCCTCGTCACCGCTTTCGCCATGAAGGCGCTCTCCTTCAAGGAAAAGATCAATGCCGCGACGCGTTTCTTCATCAAATACGAACTCGGCTTCATCTTAAGCGAGGTCTTCTGCTTCACCGCGATGATCGTCTCTTTCCTCAACGTGAAAACCAATTCGTTCTTCTTCTATCTTGGGCTATTCTACTCGATCATCTTCACCGCCAGGCTCATCACGTTCCTTTGGAATAAGAGCTTGGAGAAAGAGGAAACCGATCCCATGGCCCTATCCAAGAAGAAACACGGGATTTTGATGTTCAATTCCATTTTCTTCCTCGCAGCGGGGGATTTGCTCAGCCTTTCCTCAGTTTTGCTTTCCGTGCTTAAGGCGACCTCGAATATGCCCGCGTGGTTCTTCGTCGGGTTCATGTTTCCCTTCTCCATTTTGAATTTCGTGCTGACCATGATTCATCGGAAGTCGGCGAGGACCATCGATAACGCGTATTTGGACGCGACGGTGGACCAATCCATGATCACCTCGCTTTTCTCCTTCTTGGCGGGGGTGTCCTATTTCTTCCGTTATATCCCCAATGAAACCATCGCCACCACGATCTGGCTGGTCCTATGGCTTTTGATCCTCGTCGCCATCACGATTGCTTTGGTGGTTTCCTTCATCCGTTCCATCGTCGGGCTGCGGGGGAGAAGGCAAACCCAAATGGGAAACGCGCCGTTTTCGGTGAGTTGTCCACAAAATGAGGACAACTGACCGATTCCCGAAATAAAACAAAAGCCGGAACCTGAATTTAGTTCCGGCGTTTCATGCAGATGGTTGTAGTGGCCTGAAATGATACAATGGGCCACTTTGTCTAATTGTGGGCCACCCACAGTTAATGTCTTCTTTTAAACAATATTAATTCTGGATTTGCGCCTTCAACACCATACGTGCAAATCAATATTATTTCAGCATTTGCCACTATTCCAAAGCATCTATTATTATCTACTTCAAGTTGATTGCCTAAATAAGTCACATTATCATCCAAAAATTTGGCTTTCATACCTGAAGGTAAGTGATATTCGAGATTAACATATGCTCCAACAAGTGCACTTAGACTTTCTAATTTTGGCATGCCTTCGATGTTTAAATCATTTATTTCCTCGATTAATTGTTTTTTAAAGGCATCGAATTTTCCATGATCGCTTAGTTCTTTATGCCTTTTCCAATAGTCAAGATTTGGAAGCATGTTTCTCATATAGGTACGTGCTTGTTCTTCATTGAATCCTTCTTTTACCATATGAGGAATGCAAACATTGATTAAATCATCCATATCGTTATATGTATAAGTGCCATCTGCATAACACCATTTGCAATACTCTTCATTCATTGAACCATCTTTATTTCTTCCGATGATTTCATCTTCAAGCGGCATCCCGCAGCATTGGCAAATAAGTTTGTTAGGAGAACCCAAAAGTGTGTTTATTGACACGTTATATAGCTTTGAAAGCAGTTTTAAAGTTTCTGTATTGGGCATTGTTTCACCCGCTTCCCAGCGTGACACTGCTTGTCTTGTAACAAAAACCTTTTCCGCTAATTCCTTTTGCGAATAATCATTTTTAATTCTAAGTTCTCGTAGCACTAGTTTTGTTTCCATAAATAATTACCTCAATTCACTAAAACAATACCATTTGCTTCAGGGAGTGCTAAGCAACACGTTGTTGCGCTAAAACAAATTCAAAGAAAAGAAAAACAGTCCTGAATGTATCAGAACTGTAGTTAACGATTGGTTGCGGGGGGTGGATTTGAACCACCGGCCTCCAGGTTATGGGCCTGACGAGCTACCAGGCTGCTCTACCCCGCGATGTCCTGCCTTTTCAGGCAAGGCATACCTTACTCGTCTTCTTTGTCGGGGTCAACCTTTATTTGCTATTTGGCGTCGAATAGGTAGAGCCTGGCGCCGAAATCGCCTAGGACGCGGACGTTCTCGCCTAAGCCCGTCCCTGCCCACTGGGGGCCGAGGGTTAGCGCGCCGGCGTTAAGCGCTTCGCCGTCCATTGTTCCGGAGAACTTCTCCGCATCCATCGCGTAGTGGCGGGAGACGACGTTGACGAGTTTGCCCTCCTCCTTCACGTGGAAGGGCAGGATCATGTTGATGAGCGAGCCGAATCTTCTGGGATCGTATTTCTCTGGGCGAACACTGAATTCATATGTTTTTCCCGCCTCAAATCCCGCGAGGGGCAATTTCTCCATCGCCGGATGAGGGGTCTGCAAGACATTGCAATAAGAGGCCAAGGCCTGCCCGTCTTTGATCGAGGAGACGATGATGCGCCCGTCTTCTTTCTCCGCGAGGACATGGACTTCCCCGAACTGCGCCGCGGCGCGGTATTTTTTATAGGTTTCGATCTGGGCGGCGAGTTCCTTCTTGTCGATCGGATCGAGGTCGTTGAGGTTGAGTTCATACCCAAGCACCCCAATCGAGGCGACGTCGAACTTCGTGCCGAGGCTCGTTTTCCTTAATAGCTGATGGCTCGTCTTCGCCGCGACGTGGTTGGACATCACGCAGGCGGGATAGCCCTTGATCATGTTCGCTTGGATCGAAGCGCGCTCAAAGGAATCGGTGTCGTCGCTCACCCAGCCGGTGTCGAAATAGGAGAACATTCCTAGATCGTTCCTACCGCCGCCAGAGGCGCAGTTTTCCATCCAAAGATCGGGATGGGCTTCCCTAACGCGGGAAAGAAGTTCGTATAGGCCGAGGATGTAGCGATGGACGAAGCCGCCCTCGCCTCCCGGGATATCCGAAAGCGGGCGGTTTTGGTCCCATTTGATGAAGTCGAGCTTCGCTTCGGAGATGATGCGATGGAGATGCTCGAATAGATAATCGCGGACTTCGGGCTTGGTGAGATTCAATAGGAGCTGGTTGCGGCCCTCGCTATTGGGATGGATCCCATCGGAGATCGCCCAATCCGGATGGGCACGGTAGAGGTCGCTATCGACCGAGACCGCCTCCGGCTCGAACCATAGGCCGAAAAGCATCCCCATCTTGTGGATCTTCTTCGATAAACCGGAGATGCCTCCGGGGAGCTTCTTTTTGTAGACCGTATAATCCCCGAGCGAACTGTTGTCGGCGTCGCGGTGGCCGAACCACCCGTCGTCGAGGACGAATAACTCAATGCCGAGCTTCTTCGCCTTTCTAGCGAGGGAGAGGATCTTTCCCTCGTTGAACTTCATGTAAGTGCCTTCCCAATTGTTGTAGAGGACGGGGCGGAGGTCTTGGCGGTGAGCCTCAGGGATGACGCGCCCCCGGATAAAAGAATGGAAGATGGCGGTGACCCCGTTCATCCCTTTATCCGAATAGGCGAGGATGGCCACCGGGGTGACGAAGGGCTTTCCTTTGTCGATCTCCCAGGCGAAATGCTGCGGGGAGAGGCCCGCGGACACCCGGACCCTGGAGAAGGAATTCACCTCCACTTCTTCGCGGTGGGAGCCGGAATAGATGAGGTTGAAGCCGTAGACCGAGCCGTGCTCGGCGGAACTATCGCCGGATTTGAGGAAGAATAGAGGGTTATGGTTATCCCCGGAAGCGAAGGTATTGCTGCCGAAGAAATAGCCCATGTGGGTCAATTTGGCCTCGTCTTTTTGGAATTCGCCGGCCCAATTGCCATAGGAGGATTCCAAAATGAAGTTCTCGTTGGGGAGCACGAGCTGATAGCTCATCGCCTTGCGGCAGAGGATCTTCTTCGACGATTTGATCTCGACGTAACGGCCGATCACCCCTTCTTCGTAGACGAGGTAATGGAGGTCGAGCTCCGCCTCCATTCGCTGGTCGCGGAGGATCAAGACGAGCTCTTCCCCGCCGCGGGGGGAGGGGAGGCCTTCGACGGGGCCGGCTTCTTTGATCTCATAGGATTCGTAAACGAAATCGAAGACGAAGGAGTCGCTATTTTCTAATAGAAGCGAGGGGTTATGCTGATCGCCTTTATGCGGGAGGGAGAATTCCGCGGCGATGTCATCCAAAGAGCAATTGGGGTCCTTCTCCTTGTCATAGATGACGCGCCTGCCGTTAGAAGGCCCATCCTTTTCTAGGAAGGCGGAGATATCCTCCGTCAACGGGACTTTCGCTCCGAAATAGGCGCAGACGGGTTTGCCCGCCTTGTTGATGTGAATAAGGTAGGAGCACTGCTCCGTGCCTAGCCAAAAGGCATGCTCTATCGCTTTGATCATGTTTCCCATTATCCGCGAAATCCCCGCGAATGGGTAGAGGGAAAGGGATGGAACTTCGCGCCCGTCAATGGCAAAATAGCAGGGCTAACGGAGGAAGATATATGCAGCGCGTCCCCTTGAACGATTCTTGGCTTTTCGCCCCGTCGACGGAAAACGGGGAATGGTCCTTTAAGGACGCCCCGCAGACGGTCGACCTCCCACATAATGCGGTCGCTACTCCCGCGCATTATTTCTCCGAATCCCGTTACCAGGGCCGCTTCCTTTACCAAAAGAAATTCGCCTATGAAGGGAAAGAAGAAGCCGTCACTTTGGTCTTCGCTGGGGCGATGCTCCAATTCGACCTCCGCCTTAACGGCATAGACCTCGGGCATTACGTCTCCGGATATTTCCCCGTTCGCGTGAGGATTGAGAAATACCTAAAACAAGGAGAAAACGACCTACAGGTCCTCCTATCTTCGGAAGAGGACCCCGATATCCCGCCTTTTGGGAAGAAAGTCGATTATCTGACCTTCGCCGGGCTTTACCGCGAGGTGCATCTGGAAGTCGCCCCCTTAAAGGGCCATATCGTCTCCTTATGGGGACGCGGCCATGCGGATGGGCGTCTATGCCTCCATATGGAGACCGAAGGGGAGGGCGAGCCGACCTTCGCCTTATACGAAGGCACCCATCTCGTCAAAGAGTTCCATGAAAGCGAGATCAAGATCGATCACCCCCGCCTCTACACCGCGGATAACCCCTACCTCTACCAAGTGGTCGCAAGGTTCGGGGAGGATAGGCAGACCCTGCCCATCGCCTTCCGCGACGCGAAATTCACCGAGGAAGGGTTCTTCCTTAACGGCAGCAAGTTCAAACTCCGCGGATTAAACCGTCACCAGACCTTCCCCTACTTCGGCTCCGCCGCACCGGAAAGGCTACAAAGAGAGGACGCGCAGATCCTCAAATACGACCTTTCCTGCAACGTCGTCCGCACCTCGCATTACGCCGATGATGAAGCCTTCCTCAACGAATGCGACCGCATCGGGCTATTCGTCATCGACGAGATCCCGGGCTGGCAATATATCGGGAAAGGCCAAAAATGGCGGGACCAGTGCATCGATTTCGCTAAGCGCCTCATCGAGAAAGAACGCCGTCACCCCTCCGTCATCGCCTATGGCCTAAGGATCGATGAATCCCCCGATGACCATGAGCTTTATTCCGCGATCCGCGCGGTTCATCAGGAAATGGACCCGGACATCGCCTCGATCGGCGTGAGGAATTTCAAGCATTCGGAATTGCTGGAGGACGTGTATGGATATAACGACTTCTCCGGCCACGACATCTTCCATCAAATCGAACCCGTCTCCACCTGGAAAGGGGCCAAGGGCCACGCGACCTTCGTCAGCGAGCATAACGGCCACATGTTCCCCACGAAATCCTTCGACCCGACCGACCGGAGGATCGAGCATGCCTTAAGGCACGCCAGGGCGCTAGACGATGCCTATGCGCAGGAGAAGCTCTCCGGCATCACCGGCTGGTGTGCTTTTGATTACAACACCCACGCGGATTTCGGCTCCGATGACCACATCTGCTACCACGGCGTCAGCGATATTAATCGCCTCCCGAAATTCGCCGCCTTCGTCTATGCCTCGCAGGGGGATGACGCCCCCGTGATGGAGATCGCCTCCTCCTTGGCGCAGGGGGATTTCGACGCCGCGAGCGTCCCCCCGGCCTATGTTTTTACCAATTGCGATTACGTGACCCTATGGAAAAACGGCAAGAAGGTGAAGGATTTCTATCCCTGCAAGAAGGAATTCCCCCATCTCCCCCATCCGCCGGTGAAGATCGATGATTG
>ONGB01000057.1 GCA_900317295.1 uncultured Erysipelotrichaceae bacterium | reverse complement strand
CGACTCGGTATCCCCAGCCCATCTTGCGACAAGCCTTACCGGTTGCTTGTGCATCAATAGGTTCGAGACGCAGGAGTGGCGAAACTCATGAAGCCTAATTGCTTTGACGCCTGCGAGGGCGGCATATTTGATGACGAGCCTTCTGACCGTCGTTTGGCCCCATACGGAGCCTCTCCTGAGCTTCGCTTCAAACACCTGGACGTCTTTGTATTCCTGCAGCCTCAACTCCTTTATGTAAGGTTTGAAACATTCGAGGATCGGATAGACGCGGTAGGAGTTCTTGGTCTTCGGAGAGGTGAATATCATGGTATGCTCATCGTTTTTGACGCAGGCGCAGCGGTCGATGTGCAAACCGTCGGGCTTGAACTCCGCCCACATCAGTCCAAGGCATTCGCTGATCCTCAGCCCGTAATGGAAGAGCATGAGGAAGAGGAAGCGTTCCTTTCTGTCCTCCACGACGGAGAGGAACTTCTTGAATTCCTCCTCCGTGTAGATTTGGTATCCCCTGGTCTTCGGGGTCGATACCTTGGGTTGTTGGATGTAGTTGTTGGATGTAGTCGGGGTCAAGCGTCGGGTTCGTCTTCCGCAAGAATTTGATGAAGAGCTTTCCGGCGACGCTTCTCACCGACGACGAAAGGGAATTCGTGAAATCGATGGAGCGTCACCACATCCCCAACAGGGACTTAAACGTCGATTGGGAAAAGATGGTCCGGCCTTGGGAAAGGATGCTGGACGAGAGCGGCCTGAACACGCTGGATGAATTGGACCCCGTCGAGTTCGGGAAGCGGATAACCGAGGCTAGGGAGAGTAGGGGTTTTTCCCGCAAGCAGGTCGCGGAGATTCTAGAGATAAGCAGGGAGACGCTGAAGCTATACGAAAAAGGACTCCGAAGAGTGCCTTGTTCGGTGGTTTTTCAGTCGATACAGTTTCTTAAACTTTGTGACTGAAACCATCGCTAGTGAGAAAGCTGGACTACCAATTAGTCAAACACCTTCTCAATCTCTGCGACAATCCGAGAGATAACGTTTACACAGACACTATTTCCTGCCTGCTGATACAAATGCATCTCCGACACGTTTTCGGGCAAGACAAAATCCTCAGGAAAACCCTGTAATCTGAAACACTCTCTGGGGGTGAGCTTTCTCAGTCCGTGGTTGGTAAAAACCAACGGAACATTATGTCCGCCCAAGCCCATGTTGGCGGTCAGGGTGGGAACCAAGCCGGATTTGTTTACACGGATTCCGTTGCGCCTGTATTGATAGATCTGTCCGACGGAGTGTTCTACTCGATCAAAATGTGCCATTACCCGAGGATACTTTTCTTGGGTGTAATAGTAATGCTCGTCAACGCGGTTATTGACGTCAACAACATCGGTAACAGAAACGGTTCTTTCGATGGGCCGGGGCCATGTAAAACGCTTTAAGCGGGTCGCGTTTTTGAAGCCAATAATGTAAACGCGATTTCTGTTTTGAGGAACATTGCCATATTCACTGGCGTTCATGATGGCGTAATCAATGTGATAACCTTCGTTTTGCAACAGTTCTCTAATGGTTGCAAAAGTCTCCCCATGATTATGTGTGACTAGATTGCTGACATTTTCCAAAAGAAAACCCCGAGGTTTAACTTTGTGAAGAATTTCAACAATGCTGTAAATCAATTTGCCACGTGAATCTTCAAACCCTTTTTGACTACCCGCAACAGAGAACGCTTGGCAGGGGAAGCCGCCAATTAGAAAGCTGAACTTCGGAAGACTGTCCAGATCGAGCTGCTCAACGTCCCCAAAGTCCATTGGGTGTTCTAAGAAATTGGAGTTATATGTGATTCTGGAATAACGATTAAAGTCATTGGCAAAAACGACCTTCCAGCCATTGGAGTGGGTAAATGGGTAATCAATGCCACCAACACCGCAGAAAAATGATCCAACCAATTTTTCCATGATGAGAGTTTAGCGGCAGTAGAGGGAAAATGGAATCAATTTTGCAACCAAAGGTTACAAAAGGATAATACCCAATCTAAAAAATGTTTAGTTAAGTAGACAAAAATATAAATTCTAGTGCTACAAAACCGAAATGTAGACTTAACAACACGGAAAATTGGCATCATAATTTGAATAAGGAGACATCATGACAAAAAACAAACGCGAAAGATTTACAACTATAGCCTCTGCCAGAACGACTAGAGTCCTCAATGACTTAAGACTTTTGGCAAATTGTTCGAACAGACGGAATTATGAATATGCGCCCGAAGATGTCGATCAAATTCTTCGAGCAATTGACGATGCGGTGAAAGAGCTTAAAAGCGCTTTTATCACCAAAAAACCAAAAGGTCCGATCGAGTTTAGACTAGGAGATAAAAAATGAGCGACGAAACAATCTTTCAAGAACACGACAGCAAGCCCATGGTCACGAACTTTAAGGGCTATGTTCGAAACGTTAAACGTCAATACGAAACTGATGCTCCAAGCATCCCCCACGCATTTCAAAAAGATGCAATCCAAAACGCTGTCGGCGCGCGTCCATCAAATAGTTGGAGTGGCTGGAGGTGCGAAATCAAAGTTGTCGAATCCGAGATATTAGGCGAAATACGTCGCGTTTTGGTCGTATCAGATTATGGCACTACCGGCCTTCGCGGAAAGAATTATACCAACGCTGAGATTTTGGTTCTTTCAAACAATCAATATCTCAGTGAGCATCCAGAAGAGAATCTTGCCCGTATTTCTTCCGCCTCTAATAGTGGCGGGAACAACATGGGTGGAGGTCTTTTTGGCGTCGGCAAAACTCTTTATAGCATTGCCTCAAAAGAAGAAATCTGCACGTACTATTTCGAAAGTGTGTCTATCGAAGGCTATAGGGCTAGTAGAAACCAAATTGGGATGCTTCCAGATAAGGCTTATGAAGGCGAAGAAGCCAAACAATGGTGGAAGAAGTCTGTGGGCCTTGAGCCAAGGACTGAAGTGGGAACCTCTTTTATCATTATCGATCCGACAGACGAAATCATTGATGCCATTCAGGATGGAACCCTGTTACAAGATGTGGAAGAAACCTGGTGGAGAATTATCCCAATGTGCTCAGGCGAGAACGAAGGGATTTTCGTTAACGGGCAAAAAGCTAAAGTGCCTCCTCAATATCTTCCAACTTACGAGAAGACGCTTATCAGCAATGATTATGACAAGCCTGTATATGCCGATGAGGATCACTCGTTCAGGGTTACCAAATACGGCATTCACCTGGTAGACGAAGAACTTCCCGAACTACTCTACGGTTTTTACTATTACCGGAAGGGAATGAAAATCTGCGAAATCAACACGGATGTTGTACCGGAGAAACTAAGAAGGAAATTCTTCGGATATATCGAAGTCGATGATGCCTGGGAGGATGACCTTAAACGCCTCGAAAGTGACACTCACTACGGGATGACAAAAAAACAGTCTAAGGTTTTTGGAGTCCTTCGTAATTTCGTCCAGACCGTCTGCGAGGATTGGCTCTCTGCAAACAACCTCATTAAGACCAAAGAAAGTGAGGATAGAAGGCTTAGGCGCCTGCTGGATAACGCTAGCGAAATCATCCAGGATTTTTATTCAGAACAAAAATATGATCCGCTAGGCCAAGGGGACACCAAGAAAAAACTGATTGTGACCTGGCGCGGAGTTCAGTACCCAAACCCTGACGAAGACAGAACCGTACATACAAACGACGTTTTCAGATACGGATTTGATATTTCGAGCAAATATCTCGTCGAAAAGGATTGCCTCCTCACTGTTGAAATAGAAAACGCTTTTGGCAAGAGGGAGTTGCTTTCGAAAAAGCTCAAGATTAACCCAGGCGAACGGATTGCTTTTGACAATCAAACCATCGCAATCACGCCTGAACTCTTCGAAAGGAATGAGATTAATTACTTGATCGTCAGGGCAAAGGTCGGTGCGATTACGATCGAAAAGAAAAAGCTCCTTTACTACGATATCGAGACGAAGAAGAATCCCGATGAGGATTTCGGCCTCACTGTCGACCGAGTCTTTCCTCGGATCGGGCGAAGAAGAGTCAACCCGGACGAAGCTATTACGGGCATTGTCGAGCATCTACATAACAATTTAGAAAAACCAGTCAAACTGAGACTTTTGGTGACGACGTTCAACGTTGCCACGAAACAACCAATCGAAACCATCTACGAAACTACTGTGACCGTAGATGCCGATTCCGTTTTGGATGTGCCGTGCCCTGATATCGTATTCCGGAAAGAGGTTTATGATGATGCAGTAGGGAAAGGTCAGGTTGAAATTCGTTCACGCTTGACGGTTGCCGAAGACTGCAAGCCCTATCCAAAAGGGTTCAAGGCGGCAAAATTCGATTTTATTGCTTTTTATAACATCGGCGAAAAGAGAGGTGCCGAGAACGCTTTTAAGGCGGTTCCCGTAAAGAATACCGAGAGACATGCCACATCGTGGATCGATGGAAAATCTGGCAGTTGGCAAATCTCGGTGAATATTGGCCATCCGGAATATCTTCGCATCGATAACGACGAAGAGGCTTTGAACTACTTCATCAAAGAACAGAATAGGCAGTTTGTTTATATCTACATGAAGGATTCTAACTACAGCATCATCGGAATGACCGAAGACGAGATGTCCGAAGCCGATCCGGTCATGATAATGAGCAAAATTGAAGAAACAGTACAGGAGAATTGGTGGGCAATATGTCAAAAATAAACCAAGTCATCGAAAGAGATGAATACGGGAACATGATGTATCGTTCCCTTTCGCGCAGCGAGCAAATCAAGGCCGATGAGTTTCTAACGCGTCTTCAAGCTCTCCTGCCACAAATCGAAGAAGAATTGAAAGGACAGTTTGAGATTTCGTCCCTTGACTTCAAATACGAACTGGGCAAACGATTGGCTGAGTTTCTTGAAAAAGAAGGTTTTAGCAAAAAGGAAAGTGGGTACGTATTTTCGGAAATCAGACGTTTCGTTCCAACGGGATTAAATGACGCTATCAAAGATAGAAGCGAAAAACGCGCCTACTACGAGTATTGCTACCGTCTCTACTGCTTGGGGCATGAACTGGCACACGCCTTTAACTACCATTTTTGGAGCGACGTTTTCGACCGAGTCGCTTTGGACACTGATAAAAGGATCTACCATTGGTTTTATAAAAATAAGGCCTCTTTGCCAGATAAAACCTATCGTTTCTTTGCAAAAGCGATGACCTTGTATCTAAAAGAAATCGATACTTCCGTTCTCACCGACGACGAGTATTTCGAAGCTTGTGATTTGTGCTTAACGATTGCCGAGCAGTACAAAGCGGGAGTCAAGGAATTCTTTGCGGGGAAAGAGTCCAATATGTCTAAAGCCAGAGCGGAAAAGCTTGGGAAATATAAGAACAAGTACGTCGAACTCGCGGTTAAGAACCTGCGGTTTGAGGCCCGGGAACAGTGGGCCAGTATTTGCAGAGAGGCGTTTATTGAGATTTTCGTTAACGTGGATAAAACGTCGCAAAATTTGAAGAAAGCAAGTGACTGAGCTTATTGGGCGTTCTCAAAGAAATAACCTCAAGCTATCGCGCTTTTTGATGACAGGACGAAATGAAGCGATGGTGAGACGAAATGAAATGGCTAATTTCGTGATGGTGGGACGAATAGTATCAATTTTGTTCGCCCACTCCATCTTGATTTGATTGCCTCGGTTAATCCGAGGCTTTTCTTTCGATGAAATCGATAGTTTTGCAGTTATCGGCATTTCCTGTCATGCATTTTGCCAGACAACTCATGTACCACTTATGTACACATTCCGGCCTTTTTGCTGGCTTTGTCCGTTCAACCACCAAATCCGGGGAGCTGCCACCGCATTGAAGGCTTATGGACTTGTTAAATCTCAAGTTGGAGAAGCGATGAGGGACTTCCATTCTTATTATCAGAGAAAAGCCGAAACCTCTTATGATAGGACGAGCTCGGAAAATAAAATCCAAATTGCCAATGCGTATAACCGCGCTATTTGGTGTGAGTTGTTCACGGACGATATTCAAAAACTGTTTTAACCAATAAATAAAGAAAGGAGTCATTAAATATGACCATTAGTAAGCATGGATATGCTCGTTTTAAACAGCGCCTGCATATCAAAAATAGACCGGAAATGATTCGTAGAGCATTACTTGCTATTAGCAGGGGAATCCCAGTGAAAACCGATGCCGGAGAAGCGGCAAGTCGTTGTTATGAATACGCGGGATTTAGATATATCTTCGCGCCGACGAACGAATTGTTGATCACCGTTTATCCCATTGCCAAATCCGTGTCGCTTAATCGCGCCCAACAAAACGGGCGGGGTTTGATCCGAAATAAACCTCCGTTCATCGAAGAGATGTGGGCTGTTTAAACCGGAACTATCTCTTTCTTCGATAATCGATGACCCTAATCCCTTTTTCCGCGTTGCACCTATGGCACAGGGTCTGGAGATTATCTTTCCTGGTCTTTCCGCCTTTGGCGATTGGGACGATATGATCAATCTCTAGGTTTCTAGTTGATCCGCATTTAAGACAACGATTGCCATCGCGATCAAAGATATAGAACCTTAGCTTGTTGCTAACCTTTGCGCGCTCAACTCTGGTGATCGCTTCATAGACCTCGCGATCCTCGTAGAAGGTTCCCCGTTTTCGACGAATTCTTTGAATAGTGTCTAGGATTATCTTTTGATCGAACCTGGCCCGTTGGCTATCCCTTTCATTTCCATTTAGATAAGTAAGATATAGCACGACTTTGATTTTGAAATCCGTGGTCGGTCGCGGGAGGCGTTTATTGAAATTGGATTTTTCTTGCTTCAGCGCCAGTTTCTTCAATCCTTTGGGCGGTTCCGCATCAAAAACGCCGAATTCGCATTTCTCTTCCGCCTCTTTCTTAAGCTCTTCGATGGCGGTTAGATTGTGATTCGCCGCGCTTATCGCGGCCAAGGCATCCTTCTGTCGATAGACCAACTCATAGGCCAAATAATCCCAAGGGGTGACAGTGTTGTAGTAATCCTCGTTATCATAAGAATGTTCCATATCCATCTTGGGCACATCGTAGAAGGTGTAGCCCTTTTTGATTTCTTCCAACTGGGCGATGGCCTTGCTATGACGGGCCGCCCAACGAGAACAAACCCCGCTGAGGATGAGGTTGACGATAAAGAGGAGCAGGAATACCCCAGCCAAGATGATAATGATGTTTATCGCCCAAAGAAGGACGTAGACATCCGTAGGATATGCCCCCTCAAAGAACCACATGACCCAATTATAGAACCCTCAGCATCGCTTTGAACTTCGAAAACAAAAAAGGATTCCCGCTAGGCGATAGCCGAACTACCACGGGTGAATCCATGAATATGTAACCACAATTGGCCAACGAAAGAAATGGCTTTTATTTATAAAGAACAAAAGGGTTCACGATGATCAACACCCATTGAATTTTGCGCGATTACCTCCATAATAATCTCATCCATAAAGAGAGTGGCGAGGGACAAGCCCTGTGACCCACCGGCAACCTACTACTTCTGGGTGAGCAAGGTGCCAAAGCTTGCATGATGGGGGCAAATCTCTAAAGGGCTTCCATCATGGACAATGGGAGCCTTTTTCTCTCCTTTATGGACGAAACGGACATGAAAGGAGAAGAACAAGATGCAGATCATCATCGACCTCCATCCCGGGAAACCCGGCGAGGAGCAACTCATCCGAACCCTGGCAGACAAACTACTATCTGAAGCAGGGTATCGGCCCCTGGAAGGGCATCATCGGGGGTATGATGCCGCCACCAAACTCATCGTTATTGATACAAAGGAGAAGGGCTTTTTCTTCCTGAATAAGTACTTCCCTGTTGTTTACGGGTTCATGGCTCGAGCGGAACGCCCCGCCTCCCCAAAACGGGTGCTCGGCGTCTTTTCTAGCCTGATCTATGAAAACGATAAAGAACTATTGAGCAACATCTACCATGAAGAATACCTAGACTTCCAGGCTCATGAGCGCAGGAAGGTATCGGAGCAAAACTAGACGGCGATTTGTTACAATGAGCAAGGATAAACCATGCCAGAAGAAACCCTAGATCAATATTTCGCGCGGAAGCCTAATGACGAGGAATTCCATTCCTATCTTTTCGCTTTGCTGCGGGAGAAGGGGATCGAGAACGCCGAAGCCTATAAAAAGGCGGGCATCGACCGCAAAACATGGTCGAAACTGATCTCCAA
Source organism: uncultured Erysipelotrichaceae bacterium (assembly GCA_900317295.1). Classification (GTDB taxonomy): domain Bacteria; phylum Bacillota_I; class Bacilli_A; order RFN20; family CAG-826; genus Alloenteromonas. The sequence goes on along the minus strand of ONGB01000057.1, from coordinate 446 downwards.
CGCCTCCCAAAGGCCCACCAAGCGCAACGCCTGCGCCATCGCCATCGCGCTGGAACTCGATTACAAGGAATGCAAGCACCTCGTCAAATCCGCGGGTTACATCCTAAACCGCGATCCCTTCGATTTGGTGATCCGTTATTGCGTCGACCACGGAATCTATGACCCGATCAAGGTCGACGCCCTTCTTTTAGAGAAGAACCAGAAGCCCTTATTCTCGGAATAGCCAAAAAGGAACGATGTCGAATCGGGTTCGACACATGGTCTTTTCCTTTTCCTCATAGTAATGGCGTAAGGAGAAAGGACAATGAATAAAACGCTAAAAAGAATCCACGATTACCTCATTGCAACCGGAGCCAAAGAGAAAGACCTTCTATTCATGGACACGCAGTCCGTCTACCTGTGTATGGAGATCTCCGAATACGCCCAGTCGAGGTTCGCCTCGGCGA
>ONGB01000058.1 GCA_900317295.1 uncultured Erysipelotrichaceae bacterium | reverse complement strand
CAAAGAAGTGGCGGTGGCCAAGGAACCTCCGGCGGGCGAAGCGCGCATCTACCACGGAGTCACGATGGTCATCGAGCTCGACAAAGATCCCAAGGAGATCATCGAAGGCCTCAAGAAGGAACTCGCAACCCTAGAAAGCGAGATCCTTCGCGGCGAGAAGATGCTTGGTAACCCTGGGTTCTTGGCCAAGGCGCCCAAAGAAAAGGTCGACCTAGAAAAAGGCAAACTCGAGGCCAACAAGGCCAAAAAAGAAGAAATCGTTTCGCGGCTTTCTAGCCTGGAAGCGTAATGGAAGAGGCGGGTCATTCCCGCCTTTTTTCCTTAAGGAAAGAATCGGGGTTTCGCCAATTTTCCTTTCTCCGTTGTATAGAAAAGGTGAGAAAGGAGGAATCCCATGCACCCGATTCCTTTAACCCCCCAAGAATTGGAGGAGCATAAACCCGGGGAGGCCATCTCCCTCGCCACGGTGATGCTCATCTTCACCATCGCCATCCTCGCCATCGCCGCCTATAAGCTTTTCTTTTCTAACGAAGGCAAAGTCACCTTGCCCGGCGGCTATAAATTCGAGTGGGACAAATGATGCGCATCCTCGATTTGCCACCCACCTTGCGCCCCCGGGAAAAAGCGCGGCATAAGGGCATCCGAAGCCTCGATGACGGGGAGCTCCTCGCTTTGGTTTTGCGCCAGGGGACGAAAAAGGATAACGCCCTAGAGATCGCCGATGCCCTTTTGTCTTCCTTCGGCTCCCTTCATTGCCTATCCAAAGCCAAAAGCCTAGAGCTACAATCCTTCGACGGCATCGGGGAAGTGGGGGCGACGATCCTCGAAACCGTCTTTGAGATCGGCAGGCGCGTCCAAAAGGAAAGCGATCTGCCTGACGGCCCCTTCAAAGCGCAGGATTGCTTCCGCCGCTACGCCGGGAAGGAAGAAGGCAAAGAAGCGGTGGAACTGATCCTCTTGACGGACTCTGAACGCTTCCACAAGGAAATCACTTTATTCGTCGGGACGATCGATAGCGTCCAGATCGACAAAACCGCGGTCTGCCAAGAGGTCCTCGCCAGCAAGAAGCGCCGCTTCATCCTCGTCCATAACCACCCATCGGGCAATCCCGACCCTTCGGAAGCCGATATCCGTTTGACTTGGGAACTCTATTCGATGGCCTCCTCCCTTGGATTAATGCTCATCGACCACGTGATAGTAGGGGAGGAAGGTTACTATTCGTTCGCCGAAAACGGCTATTGCGGAGAGCGTCGTCGCCGCATCGTCGAGGCGCTAGCCGAGCGAAAACACCCATAAATCCTAATAATCCATCGATTCTTTCTTCCACAAGCAAAAAATCCTTCCCTTAAGGGAATCAAAGGTCTAATATATGCCCGTTGTCCGCCTTGCTTTGGGCGTGCAACCGCATAGAAAAGGCAACTAAGAGCGGAAGCCGCCTCCATAGCGAGTCATCTACAAAAGCAGCAAGGAGGAAATAGCATCATGTACGCAATCATCGAGACCGGCGGCAAGCAGGTCAAAGTGGAAGTCGGCGACAAGATCTACGTCGAAAAGCTCGACGCGGAAGCCGGCAAGGACGTCAAGATCGAGAAGGTCCTCTTCGTCGGTGGGGAGAAATCCAAAGTGGGTTCCCCCTATGTCGAAGGCGCTTCCGTCGACTGCAAAGTCGAGAAGCAGGGGCTCGGCAAGAAGATCCGCGTCTTCAAGTACAAGGCCAAGGCCAATGAACGCAAGACCATTGGGCACCGTCAGCCTTATACCTGCCTCATCGTCAAAGCCATCAACGCCTAAGGAGAAGACGGATGGTCAAAGTCGAAATCGCCTATCGTGGGAAAGGGCTTAGCAGCCTGCTCATCAAAGGCCATGCGAACACCGCGCCCGCCGGGAAAGATCTGGTCTGCGCCGCCGTGTCCGCCATCGCCATCGGAGCCCTCAATGCCCTAGAAAACGTCGACGATTACGAAGTCGAGGTCGACGAAGGCTTGGTCAAAGTCGAAATCCCCGGAGCCCTCTCCGAGCACGACGAAACCGTCTTCGAAACCCTCATCGTCCAATTGAAGACCATCGAGGTTTCCTACCAAGAAGCCATCTCCATCAAAGAAAGGAAGTAAGCCAAATGAAATTCATTCTCGACCTGCAGCTCTTCGCTTCCAAGAAGGGCGTCGGCTCCACCAAGAACGGCCGCGATTCCGCTGGCCGCCGCCTTGGCGCCAAAGTCGGCGATGGGCAGATCGTCACCGCTGGTTCGATCCTCTATCGTCAGCGCGGCACGAAGATCGCCCCGGGGACCAATGTCCGCAAGGGCGGCGATGATACCCTCTTCGCCACCGTCTCCGGCGCCGTCAAATTCGAGCGCGTCGGCAAATCCGGCAAGCGCTTGAGCGTCTACCCCGTCGAAGCGAAATAAGCGAAACGAAAATTGGGCCTGAACAAGGCCCTTTTTTGTTTACTATCGCGCGCATTAAAAAAGGGGTTAAACATTTACATTCGCTTCGGGAAGGTTTATTTTAATTGCATGTTAATCAAAAATTGCTTTTCGCAACGGGACTAGGTTTTCGTGCGAACACATTTTTTGAAAGTTTAAGAAAGGAGCAGTAATTGATGATTAACAAAAAGATTGGCGTCCTCCTATTGGCTGCCAGCACACTTCTTGTGGCTTGCGGTGGAGGCAAGACGCCTGCCAAGGACAGTTCCAAGCCGACGACTTCCGATTCCACCTCCGAGGCTGAGGTTGAAATCCCTGTCGAAGAAGGCAAAACCACTCTTTGGTTCCAGTTCAAAGCCAAAGAAGGCGGCGTCCAGGCTCTTGAGAGCTACGTCTCGCCCTTCGTTACCGGCGGCTTCTGCGGCTGGAAGACCAACATGGCCGATGAGGATCCGAACAACCGCCCGGCCGAAATGAAGCTTCTTGAAGGCACCACCGACATCTACTATGTCCAAATCGAGACCGCGCGCTTCGAAGTCGCCGAATCCGAAGGCGTCCCTGCCCATTTGAATCTCAGCTATCAGCTGACCCTTGGTTGGAACGCTTCCTCCAATGCCCCGGCTGCCTCTCAGGGCATCAACTGGTCTTACAAGGCCGACTACAACGCCCTCTATCCCGGCGCGACCCATCCTTGCATGGAAGCCCCGGTCGATGGGAAGATCTTCCTCTATGGCGGCGATGAGCTCGAGGAAATCCCGGCCGAAGAAAGGGTCTCCTGGGACTCCGATTGGGATCACCGCGTCGTCGAAAGCGCCAAGCTCCCGTACCAGACTTTCGAAAAGCAGCCTGGCCCGGTGAAAGAGCTTGAGAACTACGAGATCGCCGTCGAAATCGCCGATGTCGATTCCAAGGGCGTTTCCAAGCCGTCTTGGGTTGAAGGCATCTACGTCACCGGCGAATTCATGGGCTGGTCCTCGGCCTTCGATGAAGAACACTTGGCCAAACCGGGAGCAGATGGCTATATCCATATCACCTTCCCGAAGGTCTTCAACGGCGTTGCCACTCCCATTAAGTTCGTCGCCAAAGTCACTGGCCACGATAACTTCTGGGAATATGGCTGCACCGCCGACGGTAATGTTGAAATCACTCCGCTTTCCATCTTCGAAGGCCAAGTTGACAACAGCTTGACCCACGAAGGCGATGGCGCGCTCGTCTGGTACGAATGGCCGGCCGACCCCTCCCTTTAATTAACTGACCAAACCTGTCGAATTTAGGCCCGGCCCGGCTTTCCGGGCTGGGCCTTATCAATAAATAAAGAAAAAGGAAAATAACATGAGTACGAAACGTTTTGGCTTTCTATCTTTAACTGGGATTATGACGCTAATGGCCCTCACTGCCTGCGGGGGAGGCGGAAGCAAAGAAAAACCGATGACATTTGCCAAGGACGAAAAATCCTATGTTTTCCCCCAAAACGTCGGCTTCGATGATGCGGACTCGCTCCCTGAAACCGACCATTGCGTCGCTTTCTGCCCGAAAACGGCAGGGTATACTCATGTTTATCTATGGTCAGGGGACGGGCCCGAGCCCACGGGCGCTTCTACTTGGCCCGGCGTCCAGATCTTCGAAGACTATAACGACAAATGGCTTAAGGTAGATTTAGAAGGCACGACCAGGACCAACATCATCTTTAACGCCAATGGGTCCCCGCAGACCAAGGACATGGAAATGACCCACGCCGGGTATTATTTCTTCTGGATGTCGGATGGCAACCTTCACGAAGAAGTCCCCGAATCCGCTTGGGTCGACCGCGCCAAATTCATCGATGAGAAAACGATTTCCGTCGTCGCGAATCAGAATATCGATTCCTTTAAGCTCTTCGAAGGCGACGACAAGCTTTTAGAAGGCGAGCCAGGCTATAACGCGATGAAAATCGATTTCGGCAGCCGGTCTGTCGATTTGGAAAAGACATACCGCGTCGAATTGAAGCTTAATGGCGTCGAAAAGACCTTCAATAACAGCATCAACCTCAACGCGCTTTATGACACCGAGCTTTTCAACAATTCCTTCGCTTATGATGGCGATGACCTTGGCGCCAATTACAAAGCCTCGGACACCGAATTCAAAGTCTGGTCGCCGCTTTCTTCTAGCTTAAAGCTTCGTATTTACGATTCCGGCACGCCCGAAAGGATGGGCGGCAGCGACGCCCATGTCGATTATGACATGGTCAAAGGCGAAAAAGGCGTCTGGTCTTATAAAGCGACGGGCGACCTTGCTGGTAAGTATTACACCTATATCGTCACTAACTCTAACTGGACCGAGAAGGAAGTGGTGGACCCCTATGCCAAATCCGCCGGCGTCAACGGCTCCCGTGGCATGATCGTCGATTTCGCTTCGACTAACCCCGAAGGCTGGGATGCCATCGCCCCGAAACCCTATGACCGCAAACAACTTGCGGTTTGGGAATGCCATATCGCCGACCTTACTAGCGACGAAACTTGGGAAGGCACCGAGGAAAACCGCCGCAAATTCGCAGGTTTCCACGAAGCCGGAACCACCTATACGGATGGCACGACCACCGTCAAAACCGGTTTTGATCATGTCAAAGAACTCGGCGTCAACGCCGTGCAGATCCTCCCGTTCTTCGATCAAGCCAATGACGAGGTCAACCCGACCTTCAACTGGGGCTATAACCCGCTAAATTACAACGTCATCGAAGGTGCCTATTCCAGCAATCCTTATGATGGCGCGGTCCGCGTCCGCGAATTCAAAGAATTGGTCGCCGATTATAACAAAGCCGGGATCAACATCATCATGGACGTCGTCTATAACCACGTCAGTGGTGCCCAAGGCAGCAACTTCGATGTCCTCGTTCCGGGTTATTTCTATCGCTATAACTCGGCCGGCAACTTCTCCAATGGCTCTGGCTGCGGCAACGAGACCGCCTCGGAACGCTACATGATGCGCAAATTCATGATCGATTCGGTCTGTTTCTGGGCGAAAGAGTATAAGCTCGGCGGCTTCCGTTTCGACTTGATGGGCCTCCATGACCTCACCACGATGAATGAGCTCACCGCGGCCGCGAAGAAGATCAACCCGAACATCGTCATCTACGGCGAACCTTGGACCGGCGGCACGACCCCGCTTCCCGACAAAGACTCCGCCAAGCAGATTAACGGCGATAAGTACGTTGGCTATGGCCAATTCAACGACCAGATGCGCGATGCCCTCATCAAAGGCGGTATGAACGACAAATCGCTCGCCGGTTGGGCCACCTCCATCGACGCCGATATGAGCAACGAGCTCAAGACCATTGTCCAAGGCATCAAGGGCGCAACCAACGACAAGATCACCGATCCGAACAAGACGGTCAACTATGCGGCTTGCCACGATAATTACACGCTAAGCGACCGCGCTTACTGGCTTGTCCGTAACACGGCCTACAACCCCAAGATGTCGATGCTAGCTAACTCCGTTGTCTTCACCTCACAGGGGACGAGCTTTATGCTCTCTGGCGACGAATTCCTCCGCACCAAGGGCCACAACGGCAACTCCTATGGCGGCGATGACCTCGCCAAAGTCGGTCTTGCCGACAAGTTCAAGGATTGGTATGACGTCAACTCCTTGAAGTGGGACCTCAAGATCCAACACCTTGATATGGTGGAACACTATAAGAAGCTCATCGCTTTGAAGACCACCGTTGACGGTTTGGCCCTAGAAGAAGCGGAAGCCAAAAACATGGACATCCAGATGATCGGCGGCAACACCGTCGTCTACACGATCCGCGACGCTGCCCATGGGAAGACTTACAAAATCGCCCACGCCAACGGAGTTGGAACGATCCGCCCCGTCGACTTCGAAGGCTATTCGGTCTATCTCGACACGCTGAATTCTGGAGTGGCGCTTTCTTCTAGCACCGCGCTGCAGAACTTCCAGACGTTAATCGGCGTCAAATAATCTTGAGATAAAGGGCAATAAAGCCCCAATCTGTGCCGTTTTTCTCGGCGCGCAGTCAGTAAGGTAAGCGTTTACATTCGCTCTTTACGAATATGCGCGCCGATTTTATAATTTGAGCATGTTAATCAAAAAAATGTTCTGAAGAACGGCACTAGTTTTAGGCCGTTTTCTTCAAAATAAGAAAGGAGAATATTGATGATTGACAAAAAAATGCTTGTCCTTGGCGTTGCGACTCTCGTCATGGGCCTCACTTCTTGCGGCGGCGGTGGAAAAGCCGCTGACTTGACCTATTGGTGCCCGGCCGGTGATAACGCCATCATGGACACGCTCGTCGCCAAATTCAAAGAGGCTTATCCCGACTACGCCGAGAAGAACATCAAACGCGCCGGGAACTATGGCGAAGACTCTGTCTATGCGCAGCTCCACAAAGACTTGGATGCCGCCGCTGACGTCGCCTTGATCGCCGACGACCAGATCCGCACCGGCGTCAAAGCCGAAGAACTCACCAAGTTCGATGCCGAAGACGTCGCCCGCGTCACCGCTAGCGATGGTGCCGGCGCCGTTGCCGCCGTCTCTACCGCCACCGGTATGTATGGCCTTCCCTATCGCGCCGACAACGCCCCAATGCCCTTCTATGACAGCTCGTTCTTCACGACCGCCCCGACCAAGCTCGAAGACATCCTCTCCCAGGCCAAAGCCGCTGGCAAAAAGGTCTACATGGATATGGGCAATGGCTGGTACAACGCCTTCTTCCTTTGGAACGGCGGAGCCGAATTCGGCATTTCCTCCGACAATAAGGTCTACACCAATGCCGCCGACGCCGGCGTCATCGATGGCGTCGCCACTCTCTTGGATGGCATGAAATCCCTCTATAACACCTATAAAGATGTTTGGGAATCCAACTCCGACACCTCCAAGATCCAGGCTGGTTTCAAAGCTGGCAACGTCGTCTATGCCTTCTGCTGGAACGACCCGCTGATCTTTGCCTCCAAAGACACCGTCAAAGTCACCTCTTGGCCTTCCGTCACCATCGGCGGCGTCGAGAACAAACTCGATTGCTTCCAGGGCTACAAAGCCGTCATCTGCAAGTATCAAGAAGCCGGTGAACGCCTCACCTTGGCCAAAGACTTCGCTCGCTTCCTCTCTTCTGAGACCGCTCAAGAGCTCCGTGCCACTGAGCTGAAGCAGGGCCCGTCCAACACCGCCGTCTTCGCCCGCCACGCCACCGAACTCCCGTTCGCCGGCCCGGTCGGCGCCATGGCTCTTGAAGGCCGCACTCACGGCCAGGCCACCAGCGTCACCTCCGACTTCTGGGATCCGATGGGCGCCCTCGGCGGAGTCGTCATCAACGGCAAGGATAACTGGGGCACCTACAACAGCGCCAAAGCCGCGATCCGTGCCTTGGTCTCCACCAACGGCTGGACCAATAAGCGCTAATCTAAGCGCATCACATCTTTAACTAGTGTTCAGGGGGAGGCCCTTTCTCCCCCTGAACATTCGACTATATGGAAAAGAAATGCTTATGTCAGACGAAAAAATGAATAATGAAGCTCTCTCCGAAGAGAAAAAGCCTGCAAGCGAATATGGCGAGAGCGGCATCGATTTCAGTGGAGTCGATGCGTTGGCAAATTCTGATTTCGTTCCGGAGCCTTGGTATACGAGTTTAGGCTTCGGCGTCTTGAATTTCCTGATTAAGATCGGCTTATTCCTCCTCGGGTTCTTGCTCGATATCCTCAAAACCCTTTGGACGATCATTTCCGGCGTCTTTGTCTATACATACAAAGTCGCGGTAGGACTTGGTCGTTTTATTCGTAAAGAGGCCAGAATCTTCAAGGAAGTCGATATTCATGGG
>ONGB01000059.1 GCA_900317295.1 uncultured Erysipelotrichaceae bacterium | reverse complement strand
GATGCCGGAGACGATCCCTTTGATGGGGACGCCGGCGGCCCTTAAGGACATGCAGTTGGCGCAGATGGAAGCCTGGGAGGAAGAACCATTGGATTCCACGACATCGGCGACGCAGCGGATGGTATAGGGGAATTCTTCTTCGCTCGGGAGGACATAGCTAAGGGCGCGCTCGCCGAGTTTGCCGTGGCCGATCTCGCGGCGGCCAGGGGCGCCCATGCGGCCGATCTCGCCGACGGAATAAGGCGGGAAGTTGTAATGGTGCATGAAGCGGCGCTCGGTCTCGCCGGTGAGGTTATCGATGATCTGCTTATCGCTTAGCGGCCCGAGGGTGGTCGTGCCGATGACTTGGGTCTGGCCGCGGGTGAACATAGCAGAGCCATGGGCACGCGGGAGGAGGTCGACTTGGCAATCTAGCGGGCGGATCTCATCGACTTTGCGTCCGTCGGGGCGGACGTGCTCTTCGATGATGAGGCGGCGGACTTCGTCGGCGACCATGGTCTCGAGGATATCGTTGACCATGAGCATCGTCATCTTCTCGTCGTGCTCGTCTTCGTATTCCTTGGCCTCGTATTTGTCGGTGACCTCTTTGCGGAGGGCGTCGATCTTGTCTTGGCGTTCGAGCTTATCGAAGGTCTGGACGGCGCTCGGCATGCGGGAGCCGATCATGTCGTAGATGTCTTTCTTGATCGCGGGGTCGGGGGCGTAGAGCTGGATGTCGCGCTTCGGCTTGCCGATCTTGGCGATGATCTCTTTCTGGAAGGCGCAGAGTTTCTTGATGGCCTCGAAGCCGAACATGATGGCGTCGAGCATCTCCTCCTCGGGGACTTCGGCGGCGCCGGCCTCGACCATCATGATGGCCTCTTCGGTGCCGGCGACGGCCAGATCGATGTCGGAGAGTTTGCGCTCCTCTTCGGTCGGGTCGATGATGAGCTGCCCGTTGACGCGGCCGACGTAGACGCCGGCGACGGGGCCGTCAAAGGGGATGTCGGAGATGCAAAGGGCCAAAGAGGCGCCGAGCATCCCGGTCATTTCGGGGGTGTTGTCCTGGTCGACGGACATCACGGTCGCGACGATTTGGACTTCGTTGCGGAACCCATCCGCGAATAGCGGGCGGATCGGGCGGTCGATGAGGCGGGCGGACAACGTCGCATGCTCGCCAGAGCGGCCTTCGCGGCGGAGGAAGGAGCCGGGGATTTTGCCGACGGCATAGCTCTTTTCCTCATAGTTGACGGTGAGCGGGAAGAAGTCCCCCTCTTTGGGTTCGTCGGCGCAGCAGGCGGTGGCTAAGACCACGGTGTCGCCGAAGCGAACGAGCACAGACCCGTCGGCCTGTTTGGCGATCTCGCCGGTCTCGACTTGGAGATGTCTTCCGGCGAATTCGGTTTCGAACACTTGTTTCATTCGTTTCTCTCTTTCTAAATCAAACGGGCAAACTATAGCACCCTTTAGGGTGGTTGGATAGAAGAAAGCGTTGCCAGAGAAAGAAAAACCGCCCAAACGGGCGATTTTGCTTGTTTATTTGCGGAGACCGAGCTTCTCGATGAGGGCGGCGTAACGATCGGCATCGCTGCGGCGGAGGTAATCGAGGAGGCTGCGGCGCTTCCCGACGAGGATGAGGAGGCTGCGGCGGGCGCCGGCGTCCTGCTGGTTGGACTTCAAGTGCTCGGTGAGCGCCTTGATGCGACCGGTGAGCAAGGCGATTTGGACCTCGGGGCTGCCGGTGTCCTTGGCGTCTTTGCCGAACTTCTTGATGATCTCGCTCGTCTCGACTTTGTTGAGTGCCATGGTTTTTTCTCCTTTCTTTGGACTTGGCCATCCCTTTCGCATCATCGAGGAGAATCGGTGGATACGACGGGCGGCTGTGGGAGAGAGTATAGCCCTCTACGAGGGGTCAATCAAGCACGAAAAACCCTTGAAAGCACTTTTTTATTGCACGCACCCCTGCGCGAAACTAAAATCTCCCTCGGCTCCGCCTAAGGAGGGATTAGCTTATGAAAATGAGGAACATCGCGATCATCGCCCACGTCGACCACGGCAAAACGACCCTGGTCAACGCCCTTTTGACCAAATCCGGGACCTTCCGCGCCAATGAATCGGTCGTTGACCGCGCCCTAGATAGCAACCCGCAGGAAAGGGAACGCGGCATCACGATCCTCGCGAAGACCACCTCCATCGTCTATAAGGACACGAAGATCAACATCGTCGACACCCCGGGGCACGCCGATTTCGGCGGCGAAGTCGAACGCATCATGCATATGGTGGACGGCTGCCTCCTTTTGGTCGACGCCTTCGAAGGGACGATGCCGCAGACGCGCTTCGTCCTTAAGAACGCCTTAGAGAACCACATCAAGCCGATCGTCGTCATCAACAAAGTCGACCGCCCCCATGCCGACCCGGCCAAGGCCGTCGATGAGGTGCTCGATCTTTTGATCGAACTCGGCGCCCCGGAAGACCTCTTGGACTTCCCGGTCGTCTATACCTCCGCGCTTAACGGCACCTCTTCTTATTCTCCTGAGCCCGAAAGCCAAAAAGAGGGGATGGATCCCGTCTTCGAGACGATCCTAAAGGAAATTCCGGAGCCCCAATGCGATCCCTCCGCCCCCTTCCAGTTCCAGCCCGCCCTGCTCGACTATAACGAATTCGTCGGGCGCATCGGCATCGGAACGATCCGCGGGGGCAAAGCCCACGTCGGCGACGTCATCACCGATTGCAAGAATGACGGCACCACGAAGGACTTCAAGATCATGAAGCTCTATACCTTCCAGGGCCTGCGCCGCATCGAGGCCGAGGAAGTCGAATGCGGGGACATCTGCGCCATCGCCGGCGACGATGACCTCAACGTCGGCGAGACCTTCTGCGCCCAAGGGCATCCGCGGCCGCTCCCGCGCTTGCGTATTGATGAACCGACCCTCCAAATGGAATTCGGAACGAACTCTAGCCCCTTGCGCGGAAAAGATGGGAAATTCGTCACCGCGCGCGTTATTGAGGATCGTCTCTTCCAAGAAGTCCAACGCGACGTCTCCCTCCGATACAAGAGGATCCCGAATACCGAAACCTGGACGGTCTCTGGACGGGGCGAACTCCATTTAGGCGTCCTCATCGAGACGATGCGTCGGGAAGGGTATGAATTAGAAGTCTCCAAGCCCCACGTCATCATCAAAGAGGAAAACGGCGTGAAGATGGAGCCCTATGAAGATCTGCAGATCGATATCCCGAGCGAATACGTCGGCGACATCATGGACACCCTCGGCAACCGCGGCGGTCAGATGATCGACATGCTCGAGGCCAATGGGCAGACCCGCGTGACCTATATCATCCCATCGCGCGGCTTGCTCGGATTCGTCGGGAACTTCCTGACCTTAACCAAAGGTTATGGCATCATCAACCACACCTTCCGCGAATACCGTCCGATCTATAACAAGACCGTCGGGGAACGCCAGATGGGCGTCCTCGTCTCCGTCGATAAAGGCCAAGCGACCCCCTACTCCATCGAGAAGGTCGAGGACCACGGCACGATGTTCATCGCCCCGGGCACGGAATGCTACGAGGGGATGATCGTCGGGGAGCACCGCTACCCCACCGACCTCGCGGTCAACGTCACCGCGCTTAAGCCGCAGACCAACGTCCGCTCCTCCAATAAGGATCAGACCGTCGTGCTGAAATCCCCGCGCAAGATGACCCTCGAGGCGTGCCTAGACTACATCAATTCCGATGAGCTCGTCGAAGTCACCCCCACTTCCTTCCGCATGAGGAAGAAGATCCTCTCCACCCCGGAAAGGAAGAAATTCGACGCGAAGAAGCGCGCCGCCAGCGAGAACGACGAAGTCATCCTATAAGCAAAAAGCAAGGCGCCGCCTTGCTTTTTCTTTATTCTTCAAACTGTTTTTTCGCTTGGACGAGATCGTTTTGGATCTGCTTAGAAAGCTCATCGATGGAGGCGAACTTCTTCTCTTCGCGGACGAAGAAGAGGAAGTCGAGGTAGCATAGCTTCCCATAAGCGTCGCCTTCGTATTCGAGGAGATGGACTTCGACGCGGGGCTTGGGGAGGCTGCCGAAGGTCGGGCTGACCCCGACGTTGATGAGGGCTTTATAGGGCAGGGAACCAAGATAAGCAATGCCCCCATAGACCCCGTGTTTGGGGAGGAGATAAGGCGCGGATAGGTCAAGATTGAGGGTCGGGAACCCTAAGCCCGTCCCGCGATGGAAGCCGCGGACGACTTTTCCCTCGATCTCATAGGGGTGGCCCAATAAACGGAAGGCTTTCTCAACATCCCCGTCTTTCACGCATTCGCGGATATCGCGGGAGGAAATCTTCTTCCCCTCTTCGAGGACGAAGGGCACTTCGATCACTTCAAAGTGCTTCCGTAGGAGTTCTAACCCTCCTTCCGCGCCTTTGCCAAAGGCAAAATCCTCGCCGACGAGGACGGTCCGCGTGCCCAAGGGAATTAAGACTTTCTCGATGAATTCCTCCGGGGCGAGGCCATAAAGGGCTTTATCCGCGGAGAGGACATAGACTTTCTCTAGTCCTAGTAACCTCGCATAACGGATCTTGTCCTCGATGGAGGTGAGGACGGCGTTATCCTCCGGATGGGTAAGCGCGAAATAGGAAGGTTCGAGGAACAAAGCCGCGGAGGGGCCTTTCGCGTTGAGGCGGCTTTCGATGAAGAGGCGTTCATGGCCGCGATGCACCCCGTCGAAATTGCCTAAGGCGAGGGCGAGGCCCTCTTCCTTTTCGGGGAGGCTAGATAAATCAAAACGGATGATGTCCATCAGAATAATCCCCTTTCGGCGAGATAGAGGCCTTTTTCTTTCTTCTTATAGACGGCGAGGGCTTTGCCTCCACGCGTGAAGAGGATCTTCTCCTCCTCGCGGTCTAGGGACATCGCTTTGCCGTTACGGATGTCTTTTTCTTTTGCTTCGTCCACCTCGACATGGGGGAGGGCGATCGCGAAGCTTGGATCGAGAAGAGAAGATTCCTCGATTCGGTCAAGAGGCTTAGCCTCCTCCACGCGGATATCCCCCACTTTGACTCGGCGGAGGCTCGTCAGATAGCCGACCGTGCCGAGCTTTTCGGCGATATCTTCCCCCAGGACGCGGATATAGGTGCCCTTGGAGACGGTCGCTTCGAAGGAGAGGATATTGCCCTCGTAGGAGAGCAAACGGATGTCGTGGATATAGATGTTCCGCCTCTCCCGTTCGACGGTTTTCCCGCGGTGGGCGAGTTCATATAGGGCGATGCCGTCTTTCTTGATCGCGGAGGTCATCGGGGGGAGCTGGGTGGAGGCGCCCAAAAAAGAAGAAAGCGCCTCTTCGATTTTCTCTTTGGTTAACGAAGGGACTTCCTTGGTTTCGATTTCATCCCCATCGGGATCGCCCGTGGAGGTCTTTTTCCCTAGGAAAAGGGTGGCCTGATAGGTCTTTTCTTCGTCAGGAAGGTAGGCGAGGGACTTTGTCCCTTGGTTGACCGCGACGATCAGCAATCCCGTCGCGAAGGGGTCGAGGGTGCCGAGGTGCCCCACTTTCTTCGTATGGAAAAGCTTCTGGACCGCGTTATCCAAGGCGCGGGAGGTCAAACCCGCGGGCTTATCGACATAGAGGATTCCTGAGACCATATCGGGGTTAATTATAGTATGATTTCCCTGTCTATGCGGTATCTAAGAAAAGTCCTCGCCTCCTTAAGAAAGGCGGATGAGCTCTTCTCCCTCATCGAGGAGGGGGACCATATCGCCCTCGGCATCTCCGGGGGCAAGGATTCTTTATGCCTTTTGATGGCGATGTCGATCTACACGAAATTCTCTAGGAAGAACTTCAAGATCGTCCCGATCTGCCTGGATTTGGGCTTCCCGGGATTCGATGGGAAGGCGATGGAAGCATTCGCCGCTTCCTTGGGTTTGACTTTGCATATCGAACCGGCGAAGGAAGTCTATCCGATCCTCGAATCGCATAAAAAGGAAGAGGGGCACCTCCCCTGCTCGATCTGCTCGCGGATGAAGAAGGCGGCGATCAACGCCGCGGCGAAGAAATACGGCTGCAAGAAGGTGGCCTTCGCCCATCATAAAGACGATGCCTTGGAAACGCTGTTCATGAACATGATCCACGGGGGGAAGGTGAATACCTTCGAGCCGATGATGCATCTTGAAAAGGCCGACATCACCTTCATCCGTCCGTTCATCCTCGTGGGGGAAGAAGACCTCATCGGGATGGCGAAGGAGGAAAACCTCCCCGTCTTGGGGAAGATCTGCCCCGCGGACGGGTTCACCGAGCGTCAATATACGAAGGAATTGCTCGCTTCGGTTTATAAAGACCATCCCGAGGCCGTGAAGAATTTTTCCACGATGCTTTATGACTATGATGGGGCGAGATTGTATTTCGGACGGATTCGGGTCAACGTCGGAGGCGGATTTGCCTTCGCGCCGGTTTTGTACGCGAATCAGGTTTTGGAATACCAGGAATTCGCGAAGAGGAATGGCCTTCCTTCCTTAAAGAAGGATGAGACCCATTACCTTATATTGAAAAAAGGAAGGCTCATCGGTTCGATTTCTTTTCATAAACCAAGGGCTCACGAACTCCTTATCACCGGATTTGAGTTCGTCGGGGATAAAAACGAAGAGAAAGATGTTTTGCTTTCTTTCCTAAGAATGGAAGCAAAGAAAGAGAATCCCCTCCTCTTTATAATAAAGACGAAGCGCGGGCGCGCGAGGCTATTCCGTCAAGCCGGGTTTGAAGAACGCCTATATGAGGGCAAGAAACGGCTTGGGAAGAAGATTTCCAATATTTCTTTAAAATAGTTCATCTTCAAAGGTCTTTTAAGTCTTCCTTTTGGACGCATTTATGCTATCATAGATAAGGACAAGAAAAGGAGGTACATGTTCGACGTCATCATCTATGAAGATGCGCACGGACGTTCGGAGCTAGGCGAATTCCTTGACGCTTTGGTAAAAAAGGCTCCAAAAAACAAAGATGCGCGAATTCAACTGAAACAAATCACTCTCTGCATTGAATTGCTTAAGAATCAAGGAACGCGGTTGCCACAAAATATCGCCAAGCATCTCCAAGACGAGCTTTGGGAACTCCGCCCCGGAGACAATCGTGTTCTCTACTTCTACTGGGATCATCATACATTCGTGCTTCTTCATCACTTCCGGAAGAGAAGCCAGAAGACCCCAACGGCAGAAATCGAAAAAGCGATGCGAGAAATCGACGATTACAAATCAAGGAATGGAGGATATGGAAAATGAGATGCAATTGAGGTACAATGTCTATACGGCATTGAATACTCGTCTTGAGGCTGCACTTGCCAAAGTTCAGGAAAAGACTCCTGCATTTACTACATTGAAGTGTGCTTCTGTTCCTATAAAGCCTGCAGGACCAAAGAGAATTGTTTTTGTAGTGTCAATGCTTATTCTGTCAACTATTGTTACATTCTGTAACATGTTCCGTCGGGAACTGATGGAATGGTTCTGATTGGTAGTATAGAAAAGACTTAATGACAATAGTATATCTCATATTTCTGCTGTTAGCTGTATATTTCTCGCTGAAGTATGACGCAATAGAAGAAGAGAATCCTAAGAAGAACCACCGTTTCTGGCTCTTGTGTGTGATTCTCATCTTCATATCAGGTATGAGCTATGGTCTTGGGGGAGACAAATTCGAATACATGGAGGAGTTTGAGAACTACCCCCATGACTTGGCACAATTGCCTCAGCAGATAGGTTTGGGATTCCTTCTCAGAAGTCAGATGCCCGGATGGGTTATAATGAATATGCTTTGCAAGAAGGTTTTCGACTCATTTTATGCGGTTCAGTTTGTCGAGGCTATATGTATAAATGTAAGTGTATGCTATTTCGTAAGAAATTATACTAAACGTTATTTCTTGTTCCTTATTATTTACTTTGTCTCATTCACGTATTTCATGTTCAATACCGACATTATGCGTGAGGCAATGTCTATGTCTTTCGTACTATTTGGATATACGGCTTATGTGAATGGGCATAAGGCAAAATTCTATATCCTTGTTTTGGCAGGACTGCTTTTCCATTTTACTGCAGGTATTGCTCTGCTGTTTCCTTTGGCAAAGGTTAAGTACAGCCACTATACATTCTATGTGGCTTTTGCCATTGCATTTGTCCTCTGGGCGGGCAGTGATATTCTTATTACGCATGTACTGTCAAGACTTGGTGGAACGGGAAACTTAATAAAGAAAGTGTTCTTGTATTCT
>ONGB01000060.1 GCA_900317295.1 uncultured Erysipelotrichaceae bacterium | reverse complement strand
TGGTTTCCCAGTTACTCGGATCCCAGGTCTCGGGGGAGTTCGTCATGGCATCATGATAGGTGTAGGTTGCCTTAGTCGACTTGTTGCCACCGCAGCCGGTCAACGCCATCATCCCAACGATTGAGGCGAGGGCAAGAGCGGTAACACCATTCTTGTTCCAATGTTTCTTCATAAAAACACTCCTTTCTGGAATTTGAATAGCCGTAATTTATAGCAAGTCGAAAACCTGTCAACGCATTTTTTCCATTTCCTTCCAGCCGTTTTCCCCGGCTCCTTAATTAAGGTTTTACGCGCAGCGCGTGCGCTTATATGCGATTGCTTTTCTAAGGAATACGAAAAAGTGCGATGGTTATGGGGTTTTTGCTGTTTTTGGACAAAATTGGGTTTTATGGAAGATTCGGGGAATAATTTGTCGATGGGGAACGAAAAGGGAAACGCATGTAACCGCTTTCAGTATCTGGGACTTTCAAAGATTTTGCCCCAAAAAATGAAAAATCCCGCGGTTTCGCGAGGATTTCCCGTTCCTTATAGGATGCCGGGGGCTCCGGCTTTGTAAGCAGAGGAGTTCACCACGCCGCCTAAGGTGTTCTTGATATAGTCGAAGGTCAGGTCAACCGGATAGGTTTCATAGACATCGCCGAAACGGTCCGCGCCGGTGTTGAGCCCAGGGAAATAGTTATAGGAATGGCCATCGTTTTGATGGTAAGCGAGGAAGTCGATCACGGCGATCCAGTAGAACGTCCGATCGTCTAACTCAGAGGTGGAAGAGATGGTGTCGCTATAGGCGTAGACCCATTGATAGGAAACCTCGCGCTTGATCTCGCTGCCGGAGCAATAAAGCATGACGATCGAATTGGTGAAGGGCATCGCCTTATAGAGCTCCCCATAGGTCAATTCCCCAGAATAGAGGGAGGCGCGTTGGCTATTCTGCATCCCGAGGATCGCCCCTTTGTCCTTATAGGCGTGATAGATCGCCGCCGCGCCGAGATTGCCGACGCCTTCGGTATTCGAAAGCGTGCCCGAAAGCGTCCCGGCCACTTGGCTCGACTTCGCTAGAACTTCTGGGGTCAAATATTCGTCGATCTTATCCTGGATGTCGGGATCGATATCCCCGATGACGTTCTTGGCGGTGAGGATCTCCGCTTTGTCGCAAGTGACCTTCCCCTGATCGATGGTCAAGGTCATATGGGCGTAGTTGCCCCCGTTCTTCCACGCTTGCAATAAGGGCACCCCATCGGGGGAGGTGGCGTTATTCTCCGTATGCGTATGGGCGCAGAAAACGCCGTCGAAATAGTATTTGAGGTTATCCACCAACCCCCACGGCTGGTAGGTTTTGCTGTCGGTGCTCCCGCCGAGGATCGACTTCGCATCATCATGGATCGAGAGGACGACGATGTCGCACCCCTCCTCCGTCTTGAGCCTTCTGGCTTCTTTGGTCGCGTGAAGCTCCGGGTCATCGAAGGCCAGATCCGTCACGCGGTCGGAGGTGATCGAGGAGGTCTGCCCTTCCCCGATGATCCCGACGATGCCGATGCGGTATCCCGCGCGTTCGATGACCGTGGATTTCTCCGCGCCTTCGCTCCAGAATTCATCGGTGACGCGCCAATCCTTGTATTTATAGATATTGGCCGCGAGGAAGGGATAATCCGCGAGTTCCTTGTTGTTCAATAGGTATTGCCGCCCATAATCGAATTCGTGGTTTCCTAGGGTCATCGCGTCGAATCCGGCGACGTTGCATAACTCGGTGACGAGGTTCCCATAGTTGACGTTGGATTCATAGGAGCCCTGCCACATATCCCCCGAGCTTAAAAGGATGACGTGGTCCGGGTCGGCGTCTTTTCTTTGCTTTAGATAAGAGAAATAGGAGGCCGCGCCGACTTCGTAGGTCCCGTTATAGACGACGGAGCCATGGAAATCGTTGACCGCGTAGAACTCGAAGGTCTCCGCGGGGCGGGGGTCGGGGATAGATTCTTCGGAGATGGATTCGGAAGTGGAGGAATCCAGACTAATGTCCTCCGAAGTGGTTTCCGAGGTCGCCTCGGAGGAAGAGGACATTTCTTTACTAGATAATTCACTAAAAGAGGAAGAACTCTCCGAAGAAGGAATCGAACTGGAAACGGGCTGGATGGTGATCGTGCAGCCCGTCAGGAAAAGCGGCAGCAAGGCCGTGAAGGCGAAGAAGGGATTCCTTTTCTTTTTGCCCATCGCGGAAAGATTCTAAAGCCTAAATAGTCAGCAATGCAAAAAAGCTGCTTTTTTGGTTTTGTAGAAACGGGGACGGTTCGTCTAAAATAAGTTCGATATGAGCAAACCTTCCTTCGTCCTCCATGGCGATATCGCCTATAGCAAGCCCGACCGTTCCTTAACCAGCCAAAAAGATGGGTATTTGGTCGTCGTCAATGGGCTCATCAAAGGGGTATATCCCTCTTTGCCTAAGGAATATGCAGGCCTCCCCTTGCATGACCATGCGGGCCGCCTCATCGTCCCGGGGCTAAGCGACCTCCACGTCCACGCGCCGCAATACGGGTTCCGCGGGAACGGGATGGATCTAAAGCTATTAGAATGGCTCAACACCTACACCTTCCCCGAAGAAGCCAAATACCAAGACCTCTCCTACGCGGATAAGGCCTACCAAATCTTCGCGGATGACCTAAGGAAGACCTTCACCACCCGCGCCTGCATCTTCGCCACATTGCATAAGAAAGCGACCCTCGCCTTGGCGAAGAAGCTTTCTAGCACCGGACTCATCGCTTATCTCGGCCTCGTGGAGATGGACCGCAATTCCCCCGATTACCTCCGCTTCCCCTCCGCGGAGAAGGCTTTGGAAGATACCGAAACCTATCTAAAGGAAATCAAGGATATCCCCAATATCTACCCGATCCTCACCCCGCGCTTCACCCCCTCCTGCACCGACGAACTGATGGAGGGTCTAGGGGAAATGAAGAAGAAATATCATCTCCCCGTCCAATCCCATCTCGACGAGAACCCCTCGGAAGTCGCTTGGGTGAAGGAACTCGCCCCGTGGTCATCTTCCTACGCGGACGCCTATGACAAGTTCGGGATGCTAGAAGATTCCATCATGGCCCACTGCGTCTACCTTAACGAAGAAGAGAAAGCCCTGCTGCTTTCCCGGGGAACCTATGTGGCCCACTGCCCCGACTCCAACATCAATTTGACCTCCGGGATCGCCCCGATCAAGGAATACCTGGAAAAGGGGATGCATGTCGGCTTAGGCTCCGACGTCGCCGGGGGCACCCATCTAAACCTCTTCTATCAGGCAAGCCTCGCCATCCAGATGTCAAAAGCCCGCGTGCTCTATCTTGGGGATAAGGCCCCCTTGAATGCGGAAGAGGCCTTCTACCTCGCCACCCTAGGCGGCGGATCCTTCTTCGGGAAGGTTGGTTCCTTCCTAGAAGGCTATGAGGCGGACATCCTGGTCCTAGATGACCTTAAGGCCTATCCCTCCATCAAGGACCTATCGATCCTCGACCGCGTCGAACGCTTCCTCTATTTCGGGGAGGAAAGCGCGTTAAAGGAGAAAATCGTCGCGGGGAACCCCATCGGCCTGAAATAATTGAGAACCGCGGAACACCGCGGTTTTCTTACCGGATGAACCCGATTCCCTTTTCGACGAGGGCAAGCAGTTCTTCTTGGCTTAATTCGTTATAACGCTTCTCGGATTTCGGGGAGGCATCCATTTGGTTAAGGTTCTTCTCCTTCCATTCCTCGAAGGTGGAGATGACCTTCGCGGGAGCCCCGACGGCGACCGAATTCGAGGGGATGTCGCGGGTGACCACCGCGCCGGCCCCGATGATGACATCATCCCCAATCGTGACCCCAGGCATGATCTCCGCGGAATGGCCGATGAAGACGCGTGAGCCGATTTTGAGCTTGGCGATCTTGACGTAATCGGAGATGAGCTTCGTCGAAGCGTCATGGGCCATCAAGGAGGCGGTGGAGACGATGACGTCGTCCCCGATTTCGATTAGCGGGGCATAGGGAAGATCGATCTTGTCCGCGTATATTTGGACATTCTTACCGATCTTCATCCCCTTTTTGCGGAGGTATTCGTTATCCCATCTGCCCCCGTGGCGGGAGCGATACAGTTTGATTTTCAAAGTGTCCATGAACAACCCCCCTAGAAGAACAAAGGAATCATATAAGCTGGAAGCGTAACCTTGTCCCCTTCGTATTTCAGATTCTTGATCCCGGTGACGATGCGCTCTATTTTGAGCTGTGGGTACTTATCTTTTAGATGGTCTAATGATGCCGTCGTGTATGTTTTAGAACTCTTCACCTCGAAGGCGATGGGCTTGAACGCTTCCTCGGCGACAAGATCGAGCTCGTAGGTCTTGGATTTGCCGTTTTCGAAATCGCCGAGCCGATATTTGTGGTAATAAAGGGTAAATCCCATAGCGGTCAATTGCTGGGCGATGATCGATTCATATAGCGCGCCCAGATTCAACGAATGCCTCCCTTTGATGAAGGCGAAGAAAGCCTCCCCGTCATTTTGTTTCGAAAGCGCGAATAGTTTCGTCAAAAGCAGTCCCGTGTCGCAGAAATACAATTTGAAGCGCCCTTCCTCTTGGGCTAAGGAAAGCGGGGGTTGCATATCGGCGACATAAGGGATTCGCGTCACGATTTTGAAATCCGACAGATCATGGAGCGATTTCTCGATTTTGGAGTAGCGCCCGGCGCCGATTCCCGAACGCAGCAAAAAGCGGCGATTCTCCTTCGCTAGCTGCGCGGGGATCGCATCGAAAAGCTGGCCGCAGATCGTCCCGTGCTGATCGTCGTGTTTTCTTAAATCGTCGCGGTAAAGCTTGAGGATATCTTCCTTTTCTTGCTCCGCGAGTTTGAAGGAATTGGTTTCTAGGAAAATGGAAAGGACCTTAGGCATGCCCCCAATAAGCATATAGGTGCGGAATTTTTCCATATATTCCCGATGGATCTGCTGGGGCACTTCTTCGTGTTTTTTCAAGAATTCGCTTAGCAATGGATAGGAATCGTTTTTCTCGCTCGCCCACAAGAATTCTTCGAAATCCATGGGATGCATTTCGATGCGGCGTTCTTCGGAGGGAATCATGATCCCTTGAGTGTTTTCCTTGATGGATATCAAAGATCCGGTCTCGATGAAATCGTAGCGGCCATCGGCGACGAAATCCTTAATCGCCTCCCGGGCCTTGGGGCAGAACTGGATCTCATCGAATACGATCAAGCCCCCGGGTTTCAGAACATGATTCTGCAACAGGAAGAAATTGCGGTAGAAAGCATCTAGATCTTTGGTGTTGTTGAACAAAGCCTTCACATCATCGGATTCATTACGGAAATCTACCATGATGAAATCGGGGTATTCGTTCTTGGCGAATTCCCGAACAATCGTGGATTTCCCAATGCGCCGCGCCCCTTCGATGAGCAACGCGGAATTGTGGATTGGGGAGTTTTTCCATTCCAATAATGCATCGTAAATCTTCCGTTTAAAGATCCGTTGTTGTCCCATACCAAAAAAATACAGTATTTATCGGCATTTGTAAAGAGGAGATAACGCAAACTAAGAAATGTTTTTGCTTGAAATTGACGCAAATGAAGAAATGATTTGGACTGAAAATGACGCAAATGGGGAAATGTTTTGGGCCGAAAGTGACGCAAATGGGGAAACGAGCGACCTCCTCACGCCTTATTCGCAGGCGCGTTATAATATCCGCGTTATGCTTTCCCGCTTAGCCATCCATAACCTCGCGATCATCGAAAACACCGAGATTTCCTTTAAGGAGGGCTATACCGTCCTTACCGGCGAGACCGGCGCGGGCAAGAGCCTCGTCATCGATTCGCTTTCCCTTCTCTTGGGCGAGCGGGCGAGCAATGAATTGATCCGCGCGGGGGAGGACTCCGCCTCGATTGAAGGGGAATTCCGTTTGGAAAGCCCCGCCTTATCCGCTTATCTATATTCCCTAGGCGTCCCGGAGGATAACGGACGGGTGTCCGTGCTCCGCGTCTTAAGCAAGAGCAAGCCCTCGATCAAAGTCAACGGGGTGAGCATCACCCTGGCCGAGCTCGTGAAGCTAGGGAGACTGCTCGCGGACATCCATTCGCAGTTCGATTTCGCGAAGATCCTCAATCCCGAGAACTACTTAAGCCTATTAGATTCCTATTCCTTTGACCTGATCGCTTCCTATAAGAAGGAGTATTCCCTCGCCTTAGAAGACTTCAAGGCGAAGAAGAAAGCCTATGAGGAACTAGAAGCGAAAAAGAAGAAGATCGACGAGGACCGCGACTTCTACCTCTACCAATACCAAGAACTCAAGGGGATGAACCTGAAGCCTGGGGAAGAGGAGGAGATCGCCTCCGAGCTTTCCTTATTAAGGAATTACGGGAAGATCGCCTCGCTGATCGAGGAGGCGAAGGAAAAGATCGACGGGGATATGCTCGATTCCCTTTATGAATTAAGCGAATCCCTCAATAAGCTTTCCTCTTATCAACCCCAATACCAAGTGGATGCGGAGAACGTCGATAACGCCTATATCGGCTTAAAAGATTCTTTGCTCTCCCTCCGCAGGAAATTAGGTTCTTTGGATTATGATCCTAGCCGCCTAGAGGAATTGGAACAAAGAGACGCGGATTTAACGAGTTTGAAACGGAAATACCATCGCGATGTGGAAGGCCTTATCGCCTTGCGCGATGAACTAGCCTCCACGCTGGATGAGAAAAGCGACTTCTCATTGCTTCTAGAAGAAAAGAAGGAAGAGAAAGCGAAGGCCCTATCTCTAGCAATAGCAAAGGGGCAAGAGCTTTCCACCGTCAGAAAGAAAGTCGCGCTTAATATCGAAAAGGATCTAAAGAAGAACCTAAAAGACCTCCTATTGGACGCGGAATTCCAAATCGCCTTCGCCCCGATCGAAGAGGAGAAAGGCGAAGCCTTGCTCACCGAAGAGGGATTAGACGTCATCGATTTCTTAATGCAGACCAACGTCGGGGAAGGCCTTAAGCCCTTATCGAAGATCATCTCCGGGGGCGAGGCGAGCCGCATCATGCTGGCCTTCAAGGCGATCCTCATCAAAGCCAACCACATCCCCACCGTGGTGTTTGATGAGATCGACACCGGCATCTCCGGGGAGGCCGCCGAGACGGTGGCGAAGAAAATCCGCGAGTTATCGTTATTATGCCAAGTCATCGCGATCACCCATCTCCCCCAGGTCGCCTCTAGAAGCGACCACCACATCCTCATCTCCAAGGAAGTGAAGGGGAACCGCACCTATGCGAAGGCCAAAGACCTTAGCCTAGAGGAGAAGATCCTTCAGGTCGCTTATCTCATCTCCGGGGGCAAGGTGAGCGAAAAGCAGCTCGAATACGCGAGGGAAATGGTCTTATCCCCGCGTTAAAGGGAAACGATATGAAGCGGCGGGCGATCGCCGCTTTTTATTCGGCGAGGAAGATTTTGTAGCAGGGCTTTTTGCTGGAATAGGATAGCGATTCCGGGACGTAATAGACCCGGACCGTCTCTTCGGAGAAGATATCCGGATAATGGGGGCAATAACGTTCCACCGCATCCGCATAAGCGTTCCAATAATTGAGGTTATCGATGAGGGCCATCCCGCCGGTTTGGGCATTCACCCTTCCGGTGATCTCCGCGGTTTGGACGGCGTCGGACACCCCGACGTAATATTTGCCATTCTCCGTGGCCGCGCCGAAATAGACGTCGGCATAACGGAGCCCTCCAAAGGACTTCGTGAACGCCTCATAGCGCTTATCGGTGTCCTCTTGGCTCGTCGCGATGGTGCGCAATTCCGTGATGCTTCTTTCCGTAGCGGAGGCATAGTCGATCGATGCGGGGGTGGCCTCCACCGCTTCCGCGGACAATAGGCGTAAAGCGGGCGCATAGTTCTGCAAAGAATACGATCCGATCAGGTCATAGACGGAGCCCACCGAGCAATTGATGTTGTTTTTGATGGCTTTGATGAAGTTCCGCCCGTCGGTGAAATAGAAATAGGAGGATCCGGCGTCGAAATAGAAGCAAGTCAAAGCCTCCATCTTGATCACTTCGCCATAGCCATGGCCGGCGCAGTTATAGGGGAGCAGGCTCGCGTTATCGAAGAAGGAAGACGCGTCCACCGTATGCTTCACCAACGCGGAATAATCGACGGACACATCCAAAGAGGAATCGAAAGTGATCATCTCTTGGTCCGGGGCGTATAGTTCCGGCGCGCCTAGATA
>ONGB01000073.1 GCA_900317295.1 uncultured Erysipelotrichaceae bacterium | reverse complement strand
GCAACGTCCAGCTCAACATGAAAGCCATGCCGCGTTACCGCCTTTTCCTATTCGCGGCCGGCATGGTCATCCTCTCCGACATCCTTTGGGGCATTTTCTATTTCGAAGCCAACATCCCGGCGGTCTGCGATGTCGTTACCGCCTTTTTCTTCTTCTCGATGGTGGCCACCATCTTCGGCTGGGTGCGCTTTGCGGTCTCCTACCTCGACGAGAAAAACGCCGTCGCCAAAATCCTTAGCGTCGTCGCTTATGTGATCCTCGTCGTCGGATGGGCGACCATCATCGTCAATTTCTTTCACCCGATCCTCTTTACTTTTTCTTCGGAGGAAGCGGGGCAGATTTATGTGCCGAAGATCGGCCGCCTCGTCCTCTATGTCACCCAAAGCGTCATCTTCTTGCTCACCGGCATCCATGCCTTCCTTCAAGCGCGGAAGCATACCGCGTCGACCCGTTCCCGCTTCTTGGCGATCGGTTCCTTCTGCTTGATGATGGCCGCCGCGATCATCCTCCAAGTTTTCTTCTCCGAGGCGCCGCTATATACGGCGGGTTTGGCCTTGGGCATCACGGTGCTTCGCATCTTCGTCTTGGCCGACGAAAAGCGCGATTATGTCCTCGCCCTTCAAAGGACCGAGGAGCGCGCCAAGCAGCAGGAGGAGACCATTACCTCCACCAAGGCCCTCGCCTACACCGACCCCCTGACCGGGGCGAAGAATAAGCACGCCTACGTCGAAATCGAGGCCCAGGCCGACATCGACATCCGCGAAGGGAGGATGGGCAGGTTCGCCCTCGCCGTCTTCGATTTGAATGATTTGAAGGCCATTAACGACACCAAAGGCCATGAGGCCGGCGACCAGTACCTCAAGAAATCCTATCAGATGATTTGCGCCCACTTCCCCGGAGCGCCGATTTACCGTTATGGGGGCGATGAATTCGTCGCCGATCTCCGCGGAGACGCCTTCGACCGCCGTTATGAATCGATCGCCGCCTTCAACGAGGAAGTCGACAAGAACCTCGGCACCGGCGAGCCGGTGGTCGCCACCGGTTTAGCGGATTTCCGCCTCGGCGACGATAACACTCTCCGGGCCGTCTTCGACCGCGCCGACGAGGCGATGTATATCCGCAAGCGCAAGCTCAAGCAGACCGGCAATCCGAAATTCGGAATGCGCGAGGATATCTATGAGCATTTCTACCGCAACCGCGACGTCTCGCTCATCGAGCTATTGAACAACAACCCCGCCGACGACATCCTCGAGATCGATTTGGCGGCGAATACCTGCAAGAATTTCTACCACACCGAAGGCAAATACGCCGTTCCGCCCGCCTCTTTGGGCTACTGTGAACTCGCGACCTTCGTCCACGAGCACATCGTCCATCCCGACGACCGTGAGATCTATGATCGCCTAGTGAATCCCGATCGCCTCTTTGAGCGCCTCGCCAAAGGACGGATCCCCAATTTCGATTTCGCCCAGTTCCGCTTGCTGACCCCCAATGGCGAATACCGTTACGTCGAGCAAGTCATGATCACCGGCGAGGAGAACCAGATCGCCGAAGGCACCTTCCGCATCTACCTCTTTGACATCCAAAACCTCGTCTCCCGCCAACATGGCAAGGGCTTTGAACGCGAGGCGACCGTCGATAAAGACGCCAACCCGCTCACCGGTCTTCCTATGGAAGAAGCCTTCTTCCGCAAAGCGCAGGACATCATCTCCATCGAGAAAGAGAAGCCCTGGTGCTTCGCCTGCATCGACATCGAGCATTTCAAATTCTTCGATGAGTGGTATGGCAAGGAAACCGGCGATTTGATGCTCTCCAAAGTCGGGGCGGCGCTGCGCCAAGCCGAAGGCGAATGCGGCGGATTGGCTGGGTATTTGGGCCAAGACGACTTCGTCTTCCTCTGCCCCTATGACATCACGATCATCCATGGGCTATACGAATCGATCCGCGGCATCATCATCTCCTTCGGGCTATCGATCGGCTTCCTCCCGGCGATCGGCGTGGCCTCGGTCGAAAAAGGTCTCCACGCGGTCGATGCCTATGACCGCGCCAACATCGCCCTCACCCACGCGAAGAAAGACATCCGCAACCGCATCTCCCTCTTCGACGACCGCCTCAAGACGGAAGAAGAAGGGGAGAGCCGCATCCTCTCCGACTTCATGGCCGGCATGCGGAATGACGAATTCACCTTCTACCTCCAGCCCCAGGTGCGCATTTCCACCGGCAAGATCGTCGGGGCGGAGGCTTTGGCGCGCTGGATCAGAAGCGACGGCTCGATCACCCCGCCGAACGTCTATATCCCCATTTTGGAGAAATATGGCTTCATCGCCGACCTCGACCAGGTGCTCTGGGAGAAGGTGTGCGCGTGGCTATCTTCTTGGATCAAATCCGGCCATCGCCCCGTCCCCGTCTCCGTCAACGTCTCCCGTAGCGACATCTTCACGATGGATATCGCCGCCTTCTTCCGCGATTTGACAAAGAAATACGAGCTCCCGCATAACCTCGTCAAGCTGGAGATCACCGAAAGCGCCTATGGCGAGGCCACCGACGTCATCCGCCCGTTAGTGAAGGAACTGCGCGAAGACGGCTTCATCGTCTTGATGGACGATTTCGGCTCCGGTTATTCCTCCCTCAACATGCTCTCTAACCTCGACATCGACGTCATCAAGCTCGACGCCGGCTTCCTCGCCGTCAATTCCAAAGACGAAAGCCGCGGTATCCACATCGTCGAATCCGTCATCAACATGGCGAAGATCATCGGACTGCCGATCGTCGTGGAAGGCGTGGAGAATCAGCAGCAAAGCGATTTCCTGCAAAGCCTAGGCTGCCGTTATGCGCAAGGCTATTTCTTCCATCGCCCGATGCCGATAGGAGACTTCGAATCCCTCATAAGCGATGAGAATCTCCTAGATTACCGCGGCTTCGTCGTGAAGACCAACGAGCAATTCCGCATCCGCGAATTCCTCGACAAGAACATCTATAGCGATTCGATGCTCAATAGCATCCTCGGCCCGGTCGCCATCTATTCCTGGGACGGGCAGGAACATCTAGACATCGTCCGTTTCAACCAGCAATTCTATGAAGCCGTCAATGTCCCAGGCTTTGATGAGCGCATCTCCCATATCGAGCGGTGGATGCCCGAGGACGACCTCCCGAAGATCGCCTCCGCGCTCAACCAGGCGATGGAGGATAAGCTCCGCGGGGCGATCGGCGTCTTCCATTTCGCCAATCCCAACGGCACGATGGCGACCTTCCGCATCCATTTCTTCTATCTGGGGAAGAAGGAGGGCGAAGAACGCTTCTACGGCTCGGCGATGAACATCACCGTGCTCACCGACTTGCAGGATGAGATGAAGTTCATCGGGGACTATGGCAACGACAACCTCATCTTCATCGAGCACATCGAGGGCAATTGGCATTACCGCGTCGCCTCCCACGGCCTTTCCGACTTCTTCGGCATCTCGATCCCCGAATTCGAGAAAGAGCTTAACGATGGCCGCTTCTCCAAGCGCTTCGCCTCGAAGAATGACCAAGAAATCTTCCGTAGTTCGCTAGAGAACCTCAACGCCGAGGAAAAAGGCGACTTCACGAAGTCCTTCGCGGTCAAGGGCAAAAACGGGGAGAAAAAGCAGCTATTGCTCTCCTTCCATTACGTCGGCGACCAGTCCTATAACATCGCCTACGTCCTCCGCACGACCTTCACGGAAGAGGCCTAAGGAATCCCATAAAGGCATGTCCGACTCCGGTCGGGCTTTTCTTTTCACCTCCGCCTCGGTAGGAGTAGGGGCCTCAAAGCGGCAAAAACGGTCCTAGGAGGCGCGAGGCTTATTAGGGCTGTTACTTATCACCCGGCGCCCAGGGAGGGGCTAGAGGGCCATCTTTTTAGGGATATAGAAAAGCCCCGCATGCCCAAAAGAAGGCCGACGGGGCTTTCTTAATGCCGAAAAGGGATCAGATGATCTCGAGGATGTCCGTGAAGCCGGTGAGCTCGAAGGTCTCCATGATGTCGGAGTTGACGTGGGCGACCTTCATGTCGCCTTGGGCGTTCATCGTCTTCTGGGCGAAGAGGATGGCGCGTAGTCCGGCCGAGGAGACGTAATCGACGCCTTGGAGGTCGAGGACGAGATGCTTCACCCCCGGGAGTTCGCGCTTCAGGTATTCGGAGAATTCCGGCGCGGTGGTGGTGTCGATGCGCCCTTCGACGAAGATCGTCAAAGCGGCGTCTTCTTTCTTTTGCTTGATGGTCATATATGATCTTCCTTTCTAAAACTTTTTCTTCATGGTCAGGATATTCTTCCCGTCCTTCCTACGGTAGGTGACTTCGTCCATCGATTTCTTCACCAAGAAGAGCCCGAGTCCGCCGATGCCCCTTTCCTCCGCGGAAAGCGTGGTGTCGGGGTCTTCGTTTTGCAAGGGGTTGAATTCCTTGCCCGAATCGATGACCGAGACCTGCAGCGTCCTTTCCTCATCGGCGAGGATGCCGTATTCGATGGTGACATCCCCGAGTTCGGGGGCGTAGGCGTAGGAGGCGACGTTGGTGAGGACTTCGTCGAGGGCAAGCTCGACCTTGTAGATGATTTTATGCTCGGCGCCTTCTTCTTCTAATAAGGCGAGCACGGGGGCGATCCCCTCGGCGATCCGCGATTTGTCCGCGGGGAGGGTGACTCTCTTGTGGTGGAGGCTCGGACCGCGGTATTCGAGGCAGAGCATCGTGATGTCGTCGAATTGGTCGTTATGTCCGATGAATTCGGTGAGGTCCTTCAGCACCCCTTGGGCGATCTCCTGCGGCGGGAGGTCTTTGTATTTGTTAAGGGTGGCGACGGTGCGTTCCATGCCGAATTGCTGGGTGCTATCGCGCGCCTCGGGCACGCCGTCGGTGTAGAGGTAGAGCTTCGAACCCTTCTCGAGCTTGATCTCGTATTCCTTATAGACGCTGTCGGCGAAGTACCCGACGACGAAGCCGTGCTGATCCTTGACGATCTCGAAGTCGCCATTGGGTTTCTTGAGGATCGGCTTTTCGTGCCCGGCGTTGGAGCAGACGATGACGCCGGTCTCCAAATCGAGGACGCCGAGCCACACGGTGACGAACATCTCGTCTTGGTTGTTGGAGCAGATCTGCTGATTGACGCGGGTGAGGACTTCTTTGGGGCTGAAGCCGAGGATCGCGTAATTCTGCACCATGATCTTGCTCGCCATCATGAATAGCGCGGCGGGGACGCCCTTATCGGAGACGTCCGCCATGACGAGCCCGAGGTGGGTCTCATCGATCAGGAAGAAGTCGTAGAAGTCGCCGCCGACTTCCTTCGCCGGTTCCATAAGCGCGTAGATGTCGAATTCCTGGCGTTCGGGGAAGGCGGGGAAGATCGAGGGAAGCATGTGGCGTTGGATGTTCGTGGCCAAGCCTAGCTCGCGGTTAGTGGAATAAAGGCTCTTTTCGTTATCGGAGAAGAGGAAGCAGTAGACCATGACGAGGGACGCCATCATCGTCGTATATAGAAGCGAGACGCCATATTGGTATCCGCCGGCCCCCAAAGCGATGAGGGGGATGAACATGAAGACCGCGATGATGATCTTTTTCTTAAGGCTTTCTTTGGATAGGAAGATCGCGGCGACGACGAAGAGGGCGACCATCACCAAATAGATGCGGCAGATCCACCATAGGCTGGGGTTGCGGGAATAAACCCCGGTCGCCATATCGATTTGGAAATAGAAGGGGAAGGCGAAGTTCAAGTAGGGGAGGGCATAGA
>ONGB01000062.1 GCA_900317295.1 uncultured Erysipelotrichaceae bacterium | reverse complement strand
GCTCATCGGAATCGGCGAGCTCGACCATGTTGCCGAAATACATGACGGCGATGCGGTCGCAGAAATATTTGACGACCGAGAGGTCATGGGCGATGAAGAGGATCGAGAGGTTCATCTCGTTCTTCAAATCGTTAAGCAGGTTGATGACTTGAGCTTGAATGGAGACGTCAAGGGCGGAGACCGGCTCGTCGCAGACCAAGAACTCTGGGTTCATGATCAAAGCGCGGGCGATGCCGATGCGCTGACGCTGGCCGCCGGAGAATTCGTGGGGGTAGCGGTCCGCCATTTCAGGCTGCAGACCAACGCGGATCAAAGCGGCACCGACTTTCTCGTCGATGACTTTGCGGTTATGAATGCCTTGGAAATGCAAACCCTCGGCGATGATCTCACGCACGGTCATGCGCGGGTCAAGGGAGGCGATGGGGTCCTGGAAGATCATTTGCATCTTTGAGGTCAATTTCGCCTTTGAAGCGCGGCGAAGCGCCCAAAGGTATTCCCAATGAAGGGCGATTTTCTCTTTGAAGGATTTTTCCTTCACTTCCTCTAAGCGCGGCTTATATTCCGCTTTGCATTCGGCGACCGCGTTGCGGGAATAAGCCTTATTGCAATTGCGGTTATCGTAATGGGCGCGGCGGATTTCGGCGCGTTGTTCGGAAACGATGCGCTTCTTCTCCGCGTTGAGGGCGGCGATCTTCTCGTCAAAGGGCGCGGAGATGCGCTTCTTGGTCTCAGATAAGGAGGCGTCAGGCAAGGCTTCGCAGCCTTCCAAGGCATCGGCCCTGGCTTGACGGACTTCCTTGATCTGCTCATTGATGCGGATGGTCTTCCATTTGATTTCCTTCTCGTTCCAACGAGTGCCGGCGGAGATGCGCTGGCCTTTGAAATAGATGGAGCCGGAAGTGATTTTGTAGAGGCGGATGATTGAACGCCCGGTCGTGGTTTTGCCGCAGCCGGACTCGCCGACGAGGCCGACGACCTCGCCGCGGCGGACGTCGAAGGAGACGTCGTGAACGGCTTTGTTGTACTTGAAAGCCCCACGGCCGAAGCGGAAATACTGCTTCAGGTGACGAACGGAGAGGATGACTTCTTCATTGGAGAAATCTTTTTTGCCGTTGAGCGGGGTTTCTTCCATCAAATTGACTTCAGAGGCGGGTTTTTCCTTACTCATGGTCTTCTCCTCCTTCCTTCACTTCTTCGGGGGCGGCTTCTTCCGAGACGGGTTCTTCCTTCGGCTCGGCTTTAGCCTTTTTCGCGGTCTTTTTGGCGCCTTTGGCAGGTTTTTTCTCCGCCTTGGGTTCCTCTTGGACCGGTTCTTCTAGGACGGGTTCGTCTTTGATGGGCTCTTCCTTGGCGGCCTCGGCGTTTTGGGCGTTGAGCGCGGCAAAGCGCTCGATGCGCTCAGAGACGGTTTCGGGCATCTCGACCTTCGGGGCGCGCGGATCTAGAAGCCAAGTGGCGGCATAATGGGTATCCGTGACCTTGAATAGCGGAGGTTGCATATCGAAATCGATTTTCAAAGCGTATTTGTTACGCGCGGCGAAGGCGTCGCCCTTCGGCGGGATGATCATGTTGGGCGGTGTGCCGGGGATCGCGTCCAAGCGGTGCTTGGTCTCGAGGTCGGGCATCGAGGCGAGCAAGGCCCAGGTATAGGGATGGCGCGGATCGTAGAAAATATCGTCCGCGGTGCCGTATTCCACCACTTTGCCCGCGTACATGATCGCGATGTCGTCGGCCATGTTGGCGACGACGCCGAGGTTATGCGTGACGAAGATGATGGAAAGGTTGCGCTTGGCCTTCAACTCGTTGATGAGGTCGAGGATCTGCGCCTGGATGGTGACGTCCAAAGCCGTGGTCGGCTCGTCGCAGATCAAGATCTCGGGGTTAGAGGAAAGCGCGATGGCGATGACGATGCGCTGACGCATACCGCCGGAGAACTCAAACGGATATTGCTTGATGCGCTTCTCGGGTTCGGCGATGCCGACTTCGCCGAGGAGCTTAATCGCCTTTTCGACGAATTCCTTTTTGACGATCTTGCCATTGGCCTTTTCGACCGAACGGGCGTAGTAATCGATGAGGATGCGGCCTTCTTCTTCGAAGTTGGGGCGCGGATAGCCCTGGATCTTGTCTAGATAATCTAGGAAACCCTGGGTATAGGCCTTGGCCTTTTTGAAGATGGCGGTGGAAGAGGTATCGATTTCGCTGCCGAAGGCGCGCTCCTTGATGGAGTATTCGTTGACGTTCAAGCCCTTCTTCTCCATCTTCCTGCGGCGTTTTTCCGCCGCCTTCTCGCGCTTCACCGCGGCCTTATAGGCCTCAAGGAAATACGAGAAAGAGGAGAAGAAAGTGAAGACGGTGTCATCTTTGGTCTCTTTGAGGCGGTCTTTGGCGGCTTCGAGTTTTCTCTTCAGCTCACGGAAGTGCCGCTTGATGAGGCGGTAATCCTCCCCTTCCCCGGCGAAGGCAGGGTCTTCGTCAAGAAGGTGGGAGAGGAAATCGTGGAGGGCGGAAAGCCCTTCTTGGACGGCGATGAAATTCTCTTCGCAGAGCTTGGTCGCCACAGGCTTCAAGGCCTCAAGGTCTTGGGATTCAAGCATGGCTTTGGAAGAGGGATCCGTCTTAAGGAAACGCCCATTGATGTAACGGACCAAGGCCTTGTTCTCGCGGATTTCGGCCTTCTTCTGCAGCATCATGGCCTCGGTGACTTGCTTACCGACTTTGATGATCGGGTTAAGCGAGGACATCGGGTCTTGGAAGATCATCGCGATCTTAGAACCGCGGATCTTGCAAAGCTCTTCTTCCGATAGGCGGAGGATATCGCGCCCATCGTAAAGGATTTCGCCCTCTTGAACGATTTTGTTGGGGGCGAGAAGGCCCATGATGGCCTTCGAAGTGACGGATTTGCCGGAGCCGGACTCGCCGACGATGGCGAGGGTGCGGCCACGGTAAAGGTCGAAGGAAATGCCACGGACCGCCTTGACGGTGCCGTTATTGGTCCAGAAGTCAACGCGGAGGTTGTTCACGGACAGGATTTTGCTATTGGGCTCACTCATTGCCGGCACCTCTCAATTGCGGGTTGAACGCGTCACGCAGACCGTTGCCGAAGATGTTGAAGCAAATCATCAGCAAGGAGATGAACAACGCGGGGAAGAAGATTTCGTGGGGGAAGGTCGTGTAGACCCTTTGGCCGAGGGAAAGCATCGTGCCGATGCTGGTCATGCCGGTCTCTTCGAAGTTGATGATGTTCAAATAGGAGAGCATCGATTCGGAGAAGATGACGCCGGGGACCATGAGGACCGAAGACGTGACCAAGGTGCCCGCCGCGTTCGGCAGGATGTGCCGGAAGATCAGGTGGGCGTCGTTCGCGCCTAGGGTACGGGATGCCAGGATGTACTCCTGCCCCTTATACCGGTAGAACTGCATACGTGTCGTGGCCGCGGTCCCCAACCACCCCGTCACGATGAAGGCGACGGCTAGCGATAGTACCGGCGATGCGCCGTATACCCTGACATAGTAGGTCTGGAAGATGACGACGACGACGGTGAAGGGGATTTCGCTTAGGATCTCGGAGATGCGCTCCATGACCAAGTCGGTCACCCCGCCATAGTAGCCTTCGATGGCGCCATAGATGATGCCAATGATCAAATTGATCAAGGTGACTGCAAAGCCAAGAGCCAAAGAGAGGCGTCCGCCGACGGCGAGTCGCGTCAGGATATCGCGCCCGGCGGTGTCGCTGCCAAAGACATAAAAGCAGTGATGCCCATGAACATAGTAATAGTAGTTCTCATAATTGATGCGGGTTTCGATACTGCCGGAAGAGTTTTGCTGCCAACGGATGTAGTTGCCCTCACCGTCGACTTTGTAGATGTATTGGACATTCCCTTCGTCATCATAGATCGGTTGACGGTTATGCGTCATCTTGTAGCAGAAATTGGCGTCCTGCATGTAATGGGAGGTCAATTGTTGGGCGACGGTAGCGGCCATCGGGCTGCCCGGATAGTACTCGTCGACATACTCCTGAGCATAGGCGGTATAGGCGACGAGGGGTTGGAGAATGCGCTTGCTCTCGTCCTCGAGCTGTTCGTCATAAAGGCGGACTTTCTCGAAATCGGTGGCGCTGAAGGTCTTGTATTTGCACCCAACTTTGTAGGTGTCGATGCGTACCTTGTAATGGGTGGTGTAACCCATGACTTCGTCGCCGTCTTGATAGACGGAATAGACTTTGGTGTAACGGCCGTAAAGCGAATCGCGGACGTATTCGAGGTCGGTGACGTCGCCGTCTTTGGTGCCATCCCAGAAACCGGTGGCGTTTTGGCTCACCTTCGGGAGGCAGTTGGTGTAAAAGTCCTCCATCTCGCCGGCGGTATGGCCGGAGACGAAGGGCGCGATGATGGAGAAAAGCATGAGGACGCCGATGACGGCGGCGGCCACGATGGAGCCTTTGTTGGCGGCGAAGCGGGACATCGCGTCGCGGAAGAAACCGATCTTCTTCGTTTCCAGTTTCGCGTCGAGGATCTTTTCGTCTTGCTGAGCGAATTCAAACGCATCGGGTGCGACGGGCGTTTGCACGAACTTGTTGTCTTCCATGTTATCTGGCCCCCATTCTGATGCGCGGATCGATCCAGCCGTAGCTGAGGTCGACAATTAAGGACGCCACCAAGCCGATGGCGACATAGAACATCGATAGGAACATGAAGAAGTTCGTGTCGACTTGGCTGATGGAATCGAGGAATAGACCGCCGACGCCGGGAATGGAGAAGAATTTCTCGACGATCAGCGAGCCGCCGATGATGGAGATGAACTCGCCGATGATCATCGGGAAGATCGGGACCATCGCGTTCTTAAGCGCGTGGCGGACGGTCGCTTGCCCACGGGTAAGGCCTTTGGCCCTAGCGAGGAGCATATATTCGCTTGTCAGGGCTTCGGTCAGCTCGGCGCGGGTAAAACGGGTCAAGCCGGCGATAGTGCCCAAAGACAAGCAGAGGATGGGCGGCATGTAGGAATAGAAGAAATGAGGATCGAAGAAAGCGGAACCGACATCGGTAGCATAGGGGAAGAGGCCCCAACGGAAACAGAGGAAGTATTGGATGATGAAGCAGTAAACATAGCTAGGCACGGAGATGACGAGCATAACCAACACGGATATGAGCGAATCCTGCCATTTGTTTTTCTTAAGAGCGCTATAGATGCCCAAACCGATGCCGACGGGGATCGCGATGATCGAAGACCAGAAATTGACATACATGGTGTAAGGCAATTTGCTGAACAAAACATCGGTGACCTCTTGGGCGCGGTACATCTTAAATCCGATGCCCCAGTTACCTTGGAACACCTTTCCTAGATATAGCCAATACTGAACGATGATGGGTTTGTTGTAACCGAGTTCCTCCCTCCAAGCCTTAATCGCTTGGCAAGTTGGCTCCGTCGGGGTGCATTTCACCGGGTCGGGAACCAAGCGGATGAGGAAGAACGATATCGTCATGATGACGAAGAAAGAGAATACCATGAGCAGTAATCTCTTTATTACGTATCTCCACATGCTTTCTTTCTCCTCTTCTGTAAGCGTTGGGATTATATCCCAAGATGATGATAGTTGCCTAGCGTCAAAGGGGGCTGTTTTGACAGCCCCCTAGGACGCGTTGGTTGACGATGTGTTTTCGTCGAATTAGCGGTTGTAGTCGATCTTGCCGTCTTTGGAGTTCTTCGCGACCCAGTTCGCCCATTCGGAATCGGACATCGTGAGCTTGGCGTTGCGGATGCCACCGAAACCGACCAAGGTGACGTAGTCCTTCGCGGCGTCTTTATAACGATAGGAATCGAGGGAGACGCTCTGACGGGCGTAGATGGAGGCGAAGTTGTAGGTGCCGACGAGCCAGTTCTCAAGCGCGCTGAGGACGTTGAGACGGACTTCTTGCTCAGCAACGGCGGCGCTGTAGTCGCCGGAGATCAAGGCAGCCTGCCACTGATAGAGGGTCTTGGTGACCGCGGCATCGCCCATGGCGGCCTTCTCTTCAGCGGTGACGGCGAATTCGCCGGTGGACGGGTTGAGGGTCAACGGCATGCTGGAGTCGATGCCCGGCTCGTACTTGTATTCCGGATCGAAGTAGACCTGCATGATGCCATACGGATCGAATTCCGCGCCGCCCCAGGTGGACATGGCAAGGTCGCAGTTGCCTTCTTCGATGGTCTGGTCGTAGTTCTCGTTGTGGTTGGTCGTGATGGAGAACTTGCCTTCCAGTTTGGTGCCCTGCATGAGGGTGGTGAACTGGTTGACGATCCAGGTGATCATGGTGTCCCAGCCTGCGTTATAGACTTCCCAGTAGAGGGTGACAGAGTCATTCTCACCGAGGAATCCGCCGGAGGGATTCTCTTTGGACTTGGCGATTTCTTCATCAACGGCTTCGTTGACGAGAGCGCGGGCCTTGTCGAGGTCGAAGCCAATGTAGTTGGGCTCGCCGTCGGCGGTGGTGCCGAAGTTGTCGGTGACGACCTTCTTGCCCTGCTCGGTGTCGCGGTACTTGACGCCGGTGTCTTCATCGGCGACGTACATGAAGTTGATGGGGACGTCGAAGCCACGGGAGCCAGCGGTCTGCGATTGGGCAAGGGCCTGACGGTCGATGGCCAAGGAGAGCGCCTGGCGGAACTTGACGTTCGCCATGATGGTGTGGTTGCCGGTCGTACCGCCAGCATGATCATCTTGCTCGCCCTTCAAAGCGTTGAAGTTGGAGTTCATCGTGATCTTGGTGGTGTAGGACTGCGGGGTGTACTTGAAGCGGGTGGAGGAACCGAAGGTCTCCAAGTCTTCGGACCGGAGGGCATAGCCATCGAGGTCGCCCTTCAAGAACGCATTCTTGATGGTGTCGTCGTTGGCGAGGATCTGGACGCTGATGCCATCGATCGTGAATTGACCGTTGTGCTTGCCATCGGTGTAGCCATACCACTTGTCGTTGCGGGTAAGTTTGAAGCCCTTGTCGGCCTGATAGCTCTCGATTTTATACGGACCATAGGACATATATTTGTCTTTGCTCTGGCCGTAGGTGGAGGTGACCAAGCTCCCAACCGTCTTCTTGCAGGCATCATAGATGTCGTCTTTGAGCAACCAGTTGCTCGACATGTTGTACTTGAACTGGAACTCAGAAACCGGGTTGAGGAGGTAGAGGGTGAGCTGATGCTCGCCAGTCTTCACAAGACCGACATCGGAGAAGGGAACTTCGGGGTTCTGGACCTTGGCAAGCAAGAAGCTACCAAAGGAGATAGCGCCATCGGCATACGCCGGGACCATGTTATCGGCATCAAAGCCCAAGGTATACATCGCACCAGCGAATTCTTCGCAGATCGCGGCGATTTCTTCTTTGTTGGCGTCGGTGACTTCGACGACTTTCGGCTCTTTCTGGGTGCCGTAGACTTCAGGCTTGGCAACAGCGGCGGCCGCTAGCGGGAAGGCGTAGTCGAGCTTCGTGCCGGCGACGCCGATGATATAGGTATAGTCAGCAGAAGTACTGGCCCAGGGCAAAGCGCCCCAGAGGTTGAAATAACGCTTGCTGTCGACCGGGGTGATATCACGCGGCTCGAGGTCGGGGTCGGAGAGGTATTCGTCGGTGAGCAAACCGGACTTCGCAAAGCCTTCCGCGTTGCCGAAAGCGAAGGTGTTCGCGTAGTAGTTGGAGGCGCGGAAGTTCTGCATCTTCGGATCGAGGAAACGCTTCATCGATTCGATGTAGGTGTCGGCGTTGATGGGGGTGCCGTCTTCCCAAGTGGCTTTGTTGTTGAGGTTGAGGACCCACTTCTGACCCGCGGTGAACTTTTCGCCGCCATTGGTCTTCAGGCCGTACTTGACGACTTCATCGTCGGTTAGCTGATCGGTCAAATCGGTCGGCTCGCCGCTGGCCATTTCGGGGATGATGTCATACCCGTTCTTCGCCTCGTTGAGGACGAAATCATAGAAGCCCATGGTCGTGTAGTTCAAGATGTAGGAATCGGTATTGGTTTCCCA
>ONGB01000063.1 GCA_900317295.1 uncultured Erysipelotrichaceae bacterium | reverse complement strand
TTCCATCTGCGCCAACTGCATGTCCTTAATGGCCGC
Organism: uncultured Erysipelotrichaceae bacterium; assembly: GCA_900317295.1. Lineage (GTDB taxonomy): Bacteria > Bacillota_I > Bacilli_A > RFN20 > CAG-826 > Alloenteromonas. The sequence goes on along the minus strand of ONGB01000063.1, from coordinate 7,608 downwards.
CGGCGTCCCCATCAAAGGGATCGTCTCCGGCATCGCGATGGGCCTCATCACCGATGATCCCAGCCGCTCCCCGGACAAGAAGAGCAACCATTACACCATCCTCACCGACATCCAAGGCCTAGAAGACCACTTCGGCGACATGGACTTCAAATGCGCCGGCACCGCCAAGGGTCTCACCGCCCTCCAGATGGACATCAAGATCCACGGCGTCACCCGCGAAGTGCTCCACGAAGCCCTCGAGCAGGCCAACAAAGCCCGCGCCGAGATCCGCGAAGCGATCGCCAAAGTGATCCCCGAGCCGCGCAAGGAAGTCTCCAAATACGCGCCCAAGATGGTGACCTTCAAGATCGACACCGCGAAGATCCGCGACGTCATCGGCAAAGGCGGCGAGACCATCCAAGGGATGATCCGCGAATGCGATGGGGCGGCGATCGACGTCGAAGAAGACGGCACGATCACCATCTACCATCACGACCAGGCGATGATCGACAAGGCCAAAGGCATGATCGATGAGATCGTCCGCGAAGCCAAAGTCGGCGAGATCTATGAAGGCAAAGTCACCCGCGTGGAAGACTACGGCGCCTTCGTCAACCTCTTCGGCGACACCGATGGCCTCTGCCACGTCTCCCGCCTGAAATGGGACTATGTCGAAAACGCGAATGACATCATCCGCGTCGGCGACACCCTCAAGGTCGTCGTCATCGGGCTAGAGCAGGGCAAGGTCAAAGTCAGCCACCGCGAGTTCGAGGAAAAGCCGGAAGGCTACGTCGAGCGCCCGGAGCGCCCCGAACGTCCGCGTAGCGGCGGCAAAGACCGTCGCGATGACCGCCGTGGCGGCGATCGCCATGGGCACGGCAACGGCCGTGGCGGGCATCACCGCGACTAAGCGATAAAACATCAAGAAACCCCACCTCCTCGGAGATGGGGTTTTTCTTTAGATTTTCCTTTATAGGTCGATGGATTTCGCGATTTTCTTTACATTGTCTAAAGATAGGAATTCTTTTAGGGATGCCGCCGAAGAAATCGTGATGTCTTTCGTCGCGAAGTATAGTTGGCCGTAGATGCGGTCCACGCCTTCCCCGTCTTTATGGTAATCCGCCTCGCCATAGCCCTCTAAAGACTCCATCATCAAGGCGGCGAGGTAACGCCTTAGGTAGACGAGGATATCTTTCTCGATCCAATAGGTCTCTACCTCTGCCTTCTTGTCTTTGAGCAGACGGCAATAGAGGGGCAATCCGTCCTCGGGGTCATGCCAAAGATCGGCGAAGCAGAAATCGTATTCCTCTTGTAAAGGCTTCAAGGCATCCGCTTCGACAAGATGAAGCTTTTCTTTGCAAGGAAGCGCGGGGGGGATCAACTCTTTGAAGAAAGAAAGGATCGCGGGGTCTTTTTCGATGACGGTCACGTCGCTGACTTCGTCTTTTGACGCGGCCATGAAGGGGAAATAGCCTAGCCCTAAGCCGAGGCAAAGGACCTTGCCTTTCGCCATGCTTAAGGGCTGTTCCATCGTCATGATCTCGTGGGGGAGCAGGCTCATCCAGGTCACCCCGCCTTTTTGTAGGGCAAAGCAAGAGAAGGGAAAAGCGAAATATCCTAGCGAGGTGAGGTCATTCCCCGCCTTCGAAATCTCTTTTTCCTTATAAGAGAAGGGGAGATAGGCCGGGGTAAGGAGAGAAAGGAAGCGAAGGTCGCCTTTTTCATAAGGCGGCAGGCTAGAGAGGATCTTCGCGTAGGGGTTATCCAAGAAAGGCGTTGGGTCCAGCTTAACGATCGGCGGGATCTTCTCGGAATCGAAAAGCACGCGCTTGGCCTCTTTTTTCTCTTCGTAAGAGAGCAAGCCATAGGCTTTTTTGCGGAGATAAAGATCGATGTCCTCTTCTTTTTTGGGCTGAAGGGTCTTCGGATCCAAAGGCAAAAGCAGCCCATTGATCAACGCGTCGGCGTCCTCCCCGTCGAAGATGGGGGAAAGCGCCTTTAAGGTTTCATCGTAGGAAAGGGAGATCTTCATCCTTTGTATTTGGTGTTGTAACCGTGGTTTTCCTCCGGGCGGAGGTCATTGGGATAGGAGATGTCGGCTTTGATGTCCTGGACGACCTTTTCGATCTTCGTTCCGAAGAAGTAGGGGTTTTTGATGTCTTCTAGCACCGCGGCTTGGTTAGTCGCGGTGAGGTAGAGGTCCCCGACTTTGAACAAACGATCCCACAGGCCGACTTTGACCGTCACGGATTGAATCGCGGAGTAGTAGAAATAACGGAAATCGATGCCGATGAGGCCGGAACGGATGATGATGCGCTTATCGGTGATGACGTATTCGATGTTCTTATAGCCGGCGACGCGCTTGATGATGCCCCCGACATATAGCCAAACGGGGATCAGGTGCAATCCGAAGAAACCGATGATGAATAGCGCCATCCATCCGCCCATCTCGGCGAAGGCGCCGCTAGAGAACATCATGATGATGGCGAAGGTATCGAACGCCGCCCAAAGCAAAGCGATGGGCAATCCCTTGAAGATCGCTTCCAGGATATAGTCCGTCCGGTCGGGCTTTAGGCGTTGGAGGATGGTTTCCCCCTCCTCGAGGATGTCCTCGACCTGGTTTTGCTTAATGCCCTCATCGGGGTTGAAATAGTTTTCGTCAATGTTAGCCATGCCGAGATTATAGTCCTTTCCTCGCCCTAGAGGGGAAAGAAGCCGCTTCCAAATCGCGATGGGGAAGGCGAAGGCGGGAAAATGGTCAAAATGGGTCAATTTGGGTGTGCCTTCCTATGGAAGAAATCCTATAATAGTGGAGTTATGAAAGACATAATCATCATCGGTGGCGGCGTAATCGGGGCTTTCGTGGCCAGAAACCTCAGCCGTTACCAGGTCAGCACGCTTGTGCTCGAAAAGGAAAACGATGTGGGCGACGTCACATCGATGGCCAACTCGGCGATCGTCCATAGCGGCAACGACCCCAAACCCGGCACCAAAAAGGCCCGGTTCAACGTCGAAGGCAACCGCATGTACCCGACTGTCTGCGAGGAGCTTGACGTCGAATTCGAGCAAAACGGCTCGATGAACGTCGCCTTGCTCGATGAGCAGATCCCGCTTCTTCGCGCCCTCGAGGAGAATGCCAAGCAAAACGGCGTCGAAACCCGTTGGCTCTCCAAGGAAGAGGTTTTGGCGATGGAGCCGAACATCAATCCCGAAGTCAAAGCCGCTTTGCTTTGCCCGACCGCGGGCATCGTCAACCCCTTCACGCTTACCGCCCATGCGTTTGAAAACGCCTGCGATAACGGCGTCGAATTGCACCTCGGCGAAGCCGTCATCGGCATTGAAAAGAAAGGCGAGAACTTCCTCGTGAAGACCGAAAAGGCCGAATACGAGGCGAAGATCGTCATCAACTGCGCCGGTCTCCAAAGCGATGAGATCGCTGCAATGATCGAGCCGATCGATTGGAAGATCCAGCCCCGCAAAGGCGAATATTTCGTCCTCGACCATTATGGCAAGGGCCTCGTGAACCACACGCTTTTCCCGCTTCCTAGCGAAAAGGGCAAAGGCATCCTCGTCATGCGCACGACCGCGGGGAACTATCTCATCGGCCCGTCGAGCGAATTCGTGCCCTCCAAGGAGGATTTCTCCACCGATTCGCCCACGCTCGCCGACGTCAAGCGCCAGGCCTCCGACCTCGTGCCCAACATCCCGTTTAGGGAACAGATCCGCGTCTTCTCCGGCCTTCGCAGCACCCCCTCGACCCATGATTTCGTCATCGAGCCTTCGAAGAAGGAGCCGCATTTCATCAATGTCGGCGGCATTGAATCCCCGGGGCTTGCCTCCTCTCCCGCTATCGGGCGCTACGTCGTTGAGGAATTGGTTCGCCCGATCATCGAGCTCAAAGAGAAACCCGACTACAATCCGCGTGTGAGGAAATATCTCCACGTCAATTCGCTTCCTTTGGAAGAAAGGGACGCCCTTATCAAGAAGAACCCGCATTACGGGGAAATCGTCTGTAATTGCGAGAAGATCTCCCTCGGCGAGATCGAAGACGTCCTTTCCCGCAGCGTCCCCGCCAAGACGATCAAGGCGGTGAAGAAACGCACCCGGGCCGGCTTTGGGAAATGCCAAGGCGGCTTCTGCCAGCCGAAGGTCCTATTGCTTTTGGCCAAATATTACGGGGAATCGCCCCTGAACGTCCTTTATGACAAGGATGGGTCGGAGATCCTCGATAAGGAGTCGAAATGATGAAACAGCGCGATTTAGTGATCATCGGCGGTGGATCCGCCGGCATGGCCGCGGCCGTCGCCGCTTATGATAAGGGGATCCGCGACATCCTCATCTTGGAGCGTTCCGAGTTCCTCGGAGGCATCCTCAATCAGTGCATTCATAATGGTTTTGGTCTCCACGAATTCAAAGAAGAGCTGACCGGGCCGGAATTCCTCACCCGCTTCGTCAAGCAAGTGCAGGAGCGCGGCATCGAATATAAGCTCGGGGCGAACGTCCTCGACATCAGCAAAGACAAAGTCGTCACCTACGTTTCCGCGGAAGATGGGGCAGTGGAGATTCAAGCCAAAGCCATCATCATGGCGGCGGGCTGCTACGAAAGGAACGCGGGCGCCATCGGGATTCCTGGCGATCGCCCCGCGGGCGTCATCACCGCCGGCCAAGCGCAGCTTTACCTTAACGAATACGGCTATTTGGTCGGCAAGCGCGTCTTCATCCTCGGTTCTGGCGACATCGGCCTCATCATGGCCAGGCGCATGACGTTAGAAGGGGCGAAGGTCCTCGGCGTCGCCGAGATCATGCCCTATTCCAACGGCTTGAACCGCAACATCCAGCAATGCCTTAAGGATTTCGATATCCCCCTATATCTCTCCCACACCGTTTCCAAGGTGATCGGCAAAGGGAAACTCGAGGCGATCGAGATCTCCCAAGTCGATGAAAGAATGGCCCCGATCCCCGGGACCGAAAAGCGTTTCGAAGTCGATACGTTGCTTCTTTCCATCGGCCTGATCCCCAACAACGACCTCCTCAACAAGATCGGCATCCCGCAAGGAAGAAGCAGGGGATCCGAGGTCAACGAACATATGGAGACAAATGTCGATGGAATCTTCTCCTGCGGCAACGTCCTCCACGTCCATGACCTCGTGGACTGGGTCGTCGCCGAAGCGAAGACGGCAGGGGAAGGCGCCGCGCTATATCTCCAAGGCAAATTGCCTCGCCACGAGCATCTGATCAAGACGAATGCCGGGGAGGGCGTCGGCTACGTCGTCCCGGCCTGCATCGATTTTGCGGACGCCGGCGAAAAGCTCGAATTCAAGTTCCGCTGCCGCAAACCGATGAAGGATGTCTTCATCTTCTATAGGATGGGCGACGAGGTCTTAAAGAAGATCTATAAACCTGCGATCATCCCTAGCGAAATGGAAATTGACATTATTCCTAAAAACCTACTAAAAACCGACCAAGGAACCATCACGGTATCCATTGAGCCCAGAGGAGGGAAATAACCATGCCCACCGAACTCACTTGCATCATTTGCCCGCGTGGCTGCCATCTCACCGTTGCCGACGATCTGACCGTCACCGGGAACTCTTGCCCCCGTGGTGAGGCTTATGGAAAACAGGAGGTCACGAACCCGACCAGGACGATCACCACAACCGTCCGCTGCGACTCCAAAATCCTCGCGGTCTGCCCCGTCAAGACGAAGGAACCCGTGGCCAAAGGCAAAATCTTTGACGTCATGAAAATCGTCAACGAAACCCACATCTCGGTCCCTGTTCACATCGGGGATGTCGTGGTTGCTAACATCGCCGGCACTGGCGTCGACCTCGTTTCCACCAGGGAGATTCTTGAATAGGCGATGAGGATTCTCGTAGTTTCCGATATCCACGGCCGTTTGTTGGTCGCGAGGAAACTCGAGTCCCTTTTCGACGCATACAAACCCGACCGGATCATCCTGCTTGGCGACTATCTTTATAACGGTCCCCGCAACGGGGTTCCCTCGGATTATGACCCGATGGGCGTCGCGGATATTCTTAATAAATACGCCCCCATCATTATCGGGGTGCGGGGAAATTGCGACTCCCGCATCGACCAGACTTTGCTTAAGTTCCCAATGTCGGAAGACTCCCGCGTCGTTTATTTAAACGGATTCCGCTGCGACCTGATCCACGGGGATTTGGTCTCTTCGGAGCTTCTCGAAGTCCAACGCGGGGACATCCTGCTGTTCGGCCATACCCATGTGCCGATGCTGAAAAAGAACGAAGGGGTGGTCTATTTCAACCCCGGGTCGCCTTCCTTCCCCAAAAACGGCAATCCGCCGACCTATGGCGTGATGGAAGGCCCGCGCTTAGAGATCCGCCCCCTCGAAGACGGGGAAACGGTTGCGGCCCTCGATTTGATTTAAAAGAAAAAACCAAATTTCGCCCTTCCAAAGGAAGGGTTTTTGGTTATAATACCCTCAAGACTGATACATAGTTGGTCCTCGTTGCAGAAAGGAAACCCCCTTATGAGCGAACAGATTCATATCTTTGCCCTCGGCGGCCTCGACGAAGAAGGAAAAAACCTTCTCGTCGTGCGCATCGGAGAAGAGATCTACGTCATCAACGCCGGGGCGAAAACCCCGGATAAGACGATGCCTGGCATCGATTACGTCATCCCCCAATACGACTATTTGGTGGAGAACAAGGACAAAATACGCGCTTATGTCCTCCTCCATGGCCACGATGACGAGCTCGGCGCCCTGCCTTTTATTTACCCGAACGCACCCGCGCCCGTTTATGGCTCCCCGACGACCCTTTCAATGCTCAAGACTTTCTGCACTCACGTGAAGAAGGACCCCGCGATCTTTGATCTCCACCCCGTCCCCGCGACTTCGACCTTCAAAATCCAAGGGCGGCCCTTCCATTTCTTCCATACCGCCCATAACGTCGCGGATTCCTCCGGCGTCGCCATCGAGACGAGCCTAGGCAACATCGTCATCACCGGCGACTTTGTCATCGAGAATTCCGCCGATCCGGCCTACCTCAATGACATGAACGCGATCGCGCGCATCGCCGAGCATCCGACCTTGGCTTTGCTAAGCGAATCCGTTTACGCCGAACGTCCGGGCTATACGGCCCCTTTATACAAATTGACCCCGCACATCGAGCAGGTGTTCAAACTCGCGGAAGGGCGCATCTTTGTTTCCCTTTATTCCAATGACCTCTATAACATCGACGAAGTCGCCCGCCTCGTCGTCGAGCATAAGCGGAAATTGATCTGCTATGACGAAGCCACCCTCAACATGGTCCGCGAATTCCAGCTTTCCGGGCAGCTCAACATCCCGAAGGCCAACGTCGCGAACATGGACGATATCCTCCGCGTCCGCGATCAGGATGTGGTCGTCCTCATGACGGGGTTCGGATCCAAACTCTTCCGCAAAATCGCCCTATTGGCCACCGCGCAAAACGAAGATCGCCGCTTCACCTTGAAGGAAAGCGATCACTTCATCGTCGCGAATATGCCCGATGACAATACCGAAATCGAATACACCGATGCCGCGGATTCGCTTTACCGTTCCGGATGCAAAGTCACGATCGTCCCGAAGAAACGCTTCCTGGCGATGCATGCCTCCGAAGAAGACCTCAAGAT
>ONGB01000068.1 GCA_900317295.1 uncultured Erysipelotrichaceae bacterium | reverse complement strand
CCTCGCTTCTTCGGGCTTCATCGCGCCGACGAAGGCGGGGCGGTTCCCTTCCTTGGCCGAGCCATATAAGGTGAACTGGCTGACGGAAAGGATGTTGCCCCCGATATCGGAAAGCGAACGGTTCGTCTTCCCGTTTTCGTCAGGGAAAACGCGTAATTTCACGACCTTCTCGGCCATTTTCTTCGCCAAAGGCAAATCATCGCCCGGCGCCAAGCCGACGAGCAAAAGGAACCCGCGGCCGATCCGCGAGATTTCCTTTCCCTCGATGCTGACCGAGGCTTCTTTGACCAATTGGACGAGGATGCGCATTAACGGATATAGGCGTGGACGATCGGCGGAACGGTGATCGGCGTAGCGGAAAGCTGGAAGGCGTCATGGACTTCGCGAAGGACTTCATCAACGCCTTCTTTATTGGTATGGCAAAGGGCGAGGACTTCGCCTTTTTCGACGCGGTCCCCCACTTTCTTCTTCAGAAGGATGCCCGCGGACATATCGATGGTATCGCTCATCTTCTCCCGCCCAGCGCCGAGCTTCATCGCGCTCACGCCGATGGAGAGGGAATCGATGCGGCGGACATAGCCCGATTCTTCCGCAACGATCTCGACGATATGCTTCGCCACGGGGAAGCGCTCCGGCTCGCGGATATAGGAGACGTCGCCGCCCTGCGCTTCAAACAAAGCGCAAAGCTTTTCGAAGCCAGAGCCATTGTCGATCGCTTCTTGGATGCGTTTCTCGCCTTCCTCGGCGGAGGCGACGATATGGGCTTGCTCGAGCATGATGCCACCCGCTTTGCGGGCGAGCTCGACCAAATCTTTCGGGCCATGGCCTTTCAAGGTGGCGATGGCTTCTTTGACTTCAAGGGAATTGCCTACGGCAAGGCCGAGGGGCTGATCCATGTCGGTGAGGATGGCGCGGGTGTCGCGATGGAGGAGGTCGCCGATCTTGACCATCGTCTGGGCGAGTTCCTTCGCGGCTTCGAAGGTCTTCATGAACGCCCCGGAGCCGAACTTGACATCCAAGAGGATGCAGTCGGAGCCGGAGGCGAGCTTTTTACTCATGATGGAGGAGGCGATGAGGGGGACGCTTTCGATGGTCCCGGTGACGTCGCGAAGCGCGTAGAGTTTCTTATCGGCCGGGTCGATCTCGCCGGTTTGCCCCGCGATCGCGAGGCCGATGCGGGAGACCTGATCCTTGAATTCCTTATCGGTGAGGCCGATGCGCATGCCGGGGACGCTTTCCATCTTATCGAGGGTGCCGCCGGTATGGCCGAGGCCGCGTCCGCTCATCTTGGCGACCTTCGCCCCGCAGGCGGCGACGAGGGGCCCGACGACCAGGGAGGTCTTATCCCCTACCCCGCCGGTGGAATGCTTGTCGACTTTAAGCCCTTGGATCGAGGAAAGATCGATCGTCTTCCCCGAATGCATCATCAAATCGGTCAGGTCGGCGATTTCGCGCTCGTCCATCCCGCGGAAATAAATGGCCATGGCCAGGGCGGAAGCCTGGTAATCGGGGATCGTTTCGTCCACGTATCCCTTCACGAAGAAGGAAATCTCTTCGCGGGTAAGGGGATGGCCATCCCGCTTACGCTCAATGATATCTACCATTCTCATGTGGCCTATTATAGCAAAGAAAAAGTCTCCGTGTTCCTTTTCCTATTATTAATAGGATGGATTTGAAAAAGGTCGGGCTTCCCTCTATCCTAATCTCCATGGAAACGCTGCGGGATTCCTTGTCTTATCTCCCCTCCTCGGAAATCGCCGAGCTGGAGGAGGCTTTGGCCCGCTTTCCGCGCGCCGGGGCATTGCTTGATCATCGGAAAATCTCCGACGAAGCATTCCTAAAAAGGTATCCTAATGCGCAAAAACACCCGCATGTCCCCCACGCTTTTCTCTATGAGAAGGATGAATACCCCTTGGGGAAGAGCTTCCTTTTCGACGTCGGAGCGTTCTATCTGCAAGACCCTTCGGCGATGATGCCCGCCTTCCTTTTATCCCCGAAGCCCGGGGAGATCGTCCTGGATATGTGCGCTTCCCCCGGCGGGAAAAGCATCGGGGCGCATTTCCTGATGGGGCAGGATGGGATATTGGTCTCCAACGACGTCTCTTATCCTCGTACCCTAACGCTTTCGCAGAATCTGGAACGCTTCGGCGTCGGCAACGCGATCGTGACCAACGAAGACCTTTCCCTGCCGCACCCCTCCTTTGAGGGAAGGTTCGACGCGATTCTTCTAGACGCGCCATGCTCGGGGATGGCGATGTTCCGGAAAAACGAAACGGCGAAAGAGGAATGGAGCCCCGCCAAAGTCGCGCGGTTCGCCGAAGTGCAGGAAAAGCTTCTAGACCAAGCCGCCTCCTATCTCTCTCCTGGGGGAAGGCTGCTTTATAGCACCTGCTCCTTCGCCTATGAGGAAAACGAAGGCCAAATCCGCGCCTTTTTGCAACGCCACCCCGAGTTTAGGACCCGTCCTTTATCTATTGATGATCCTTCTTTCTTCCATGGATCCGCGATTCCCGAAGCCGTGACCTTATTCCCCCACCGCTTCCCCGGGGAAGGCCAGTTCCTTTGCCTTTTGCAAAAAGAAGGGACGGCGCCTTCTATAAATAAAGAAAAAGGGAGGCCCGCCAAAAAACTGGATCCCCTGCTTCAAAAGTACGGTTTGGAAGGACGGCATTTCGAGGATTTCAAAGGACAGATCGTCAGCCTCCCCATCCCCTTCGATCTTCCAGGAGCCAAGATCTTGCGGAAAGGACTTCTTTGCCTCGACGAGAAAGGGAAACCCTGCCACGCCTTGGCCCGCTTCCTTCCCCCGGAATATGCTCTCCCGTTAAGCGAAGAACAAGCCCGTCTCTACCTGCATGGCGACGCCTTCCCTTACCCTGGCGAGGGCTATGTCGTTTTCCGTTATGAAAACCTTGTTCTGGGTTGGGCGAAAATCGTCAACGGAATGGCGAAGAACCATTATCCGAAAGGCCTAAGGCACCTCTATCCTGAACTTTAGTTATTTTTCTTGGCCTCTTTGACCAGACTGAGGATCGAAAGCACCGATATAACGGCGATGCACACGCCGATGACGATGAGGGAAATCATGAATTCCCAAACCGTCAACATAACCCCGAGGGGAATCGCGGCCCCGACGATGAGGGCGGATCCTAGGATGCCCTGGGATCTCGATGAAGGAAACTACCCCAAGGGCGGCTAGTAACAAAGCAAAGATTCCATAGGGGATCAAATACGGCAGATAGTAGCTGAAAGATGCGCCCTCAGGGGCGACTTTTCTTACGCAATAGAAGGCGGCGAGGAAGGTGATGATGCCCCCGATGGCGAGGCTGGTGGCCGCGGTTCTAGGAAGCCCGAGCCCGCTATCTTTCTTTTCGCCGCGGTTAGGCTCCATTAAGCGTAGACCTCCGGGTGTTCTTTCCACCACTTCCGCCCTTTATGCCGGCTCTTCTTGGAGGCCATGTAGGCTTTGTCTTTCTCCCGCATGACGTGGATTTCCTCGGTCATTTCGGCGCGGATCTTCTCGGTTAGCTCCACCGTGTTGGCCTTCTTCCCTTCCTCAGGGAGGATCGGCCCATGGACGGTGAGCATCACGAGTTCGGAACGGTTGAGCTCGTTGGTGCCGAAGATATGGAAATCGCCATACTGGGTGACCGGGATGATGGGCACGCCGGCGCGGGTGCCGACCTTGAGGGAGCCCGGATGGAATTCGCCTAGATCGACATGCTCGGGATCGCGGTTGCGGGTGCCTTCGGGGAAAATGCCATAGGAGCAGACCCCGGCGGCGAGCTCTTTCTGCGCGTCGGCGAAGATCGAGAGGGCTTGGCGCGGATCGTCGCGGTCGAGGAAAAGCGAGCCCATCGCCTTCAAAACGCGTCCGGCGAAGGGGATCTTAAGCGCCTCTTTCTTGGCGATGAATTTGATGGGGTGCGGGCAGCCGATGATGATCATCAAAGGATCGAGGACCGATTGATGGTTGGCGACGTAAAGCGCCGCTTTGTGCTCACGGAGCCGCTCAATGTTCTTCCCTTCGAAATCGAAGCGCATGTGCTTGGTGAGGGAGATGATGAATTTCCTGATTTTGGCGTAGCGCTTCTCCAAGGGATATTTCTCCGGATGCCGGGAATAGGGAACCATCCAAGCGAAATAGGCCCAAAGGATCTCGACGAAGCCACGGGCGAAGGTCCAGATGATCTTCAGATTGCGTTTGGCGGTTTTCTTTTTCGCTTTCTTAGCCATTCTTAGCCTTCCTTTCCGCGGCGTAGACGATGACGGTCCTCGGCGGGATGGTCACCGTGGTGCTCGCTTCTTTTTTCTCAATGGGGCGCGAGGATTGGATGGCTTTGACGGGGATCGATTCGTGGTAGACGGCCTCTTGGTCGCTAGCGTTGTAATAGAAGGCGATTGTCGCATAGGGCGCGGCGAGGTTCTCATCGACGAAGCATAGGCGGATCGCCGGTCCGACGTCGATGACATCGACGCCCGGATCGATCACTCGGGCATCGTATACATGAAGGGATTGGGTTCTTCTACGGAAAGCGGCGAGGCGGGCGAACCGTTCGGCCATATCAAACCGCTCATCCAAGAGCTTGTAGGAGAATTTATTGAAATCGTCGCCCTTGTTGTAGGTGTTGTCTTCGCCCCACTTCGAGGCCGCCACTTCTTCGCCCATGTGGATGAAGGGGACGCCGAAGCTTAATAGCACCGCGGCGTTGCTGGCCTCGACGAGCTCAAGTTTCTCTTTTTCGCCTAAGTCGCGGCGCCTGGCGGAAAGCCAGTCGTAATAGGTTTGATTATCGTGGCATTCGAGGTAGTTGATGCTTTGCCTCGCCGAAAGGAATTTCGGGCCGTGGATGAAATTGCAGCAGCTGCCGACCAATCCGTATTTGAAATCGGAGGCGGCATAGCCGTCTTGGGCGAAATAGCGCTTGGCGGTTTCGCGGTAAAAGTCATTGAAGAACCCATATTCGGGGATCAGGCGGAAATTTCCCATGTGGCCGAGGGGGATATTGACGTCCCCGCCCATGTTCCAACCCTCGCCATAGAAGGCGAAGGAAGGTTTGATCGCTTTGACTTTCTTGACGATCTCGTTGAGGGTGTCGACATCGATGATGCCCATCAAGTCGAAGCGGAATCCGTCGATCCCATAGGTCTTCACCCACCAAAGGCAGGCGTCGACGATGAGCCTGCGCACCATCGGGCGCTCGGAGGCGAGGTCGTTCCCGCACCCGCTCGTATTGGCGTCGCGACCATCGTAGCGGCGGCGGAAATAATAATTCGGGACGATTCTCTCAAAAACCGACCAACGGGATTCGTAGACGTGGTTATAGACGACGTCCATCACCACGCGGATGCGCGCTTCGTGGAGCGAGGCGATCATCTGCTGGCATTCCTTGATGCGGCAGACCGGATCCTCGGGATCGGTGGCGTAGGAGCCCTCGGGGACGAAATACTGCTGCGGGTCATAGCCCCAATTGTATTTCTCGTCCGGTTTGGTCTCATCGACCGTCTTGAAGTCATAGATTGGGAGGAGCTGGACGTGGGTGACGTTAAGGAATTTCAGATAATCCAGCCCGGCGGGGTGGCCCTTCGGGGTTTTCCTGCCCTTCTCCACCATGCCGAGGAATTTCCCTTTGTGGGAGATGTCGGAGAACTGCGAGATCGTGAAATCGCGGATATGGGTCTCGTAGATGATGCTGTCGGCGCCCGATTGCAGGATCGGCAAAGCCTCCTGGTGGAAATCAGGATGGAGTTTGGAGAAATCGAGGACGACGGAGGTGCGACCATTGGCGGTTGAGGCTTTGGCGTAGGGGTCGGTCGCTTCCCTGGTGATTTCGGAATTGGTCACGAGATAGACGTATTCGTAATGGTCAAGGTTCCCGTCGACCTCCGCGATATAAACCCCTTTGGGGCCGCGGATCATCGGGATAAGCGACCAGGCTTCGTTCTTGCCGTGGCGGCGGTATTTGAGTTCCACCTTGCTCGCCAAAGGCGCCCAAACCTTGAAGGTCGTGCGCTTCTTGGTGTAGGTGGCGCCTAAATCATCGCCTTCGTAGTAGTACTGCTCATCGAAATCGGGGAAGAAGCAGGCTTCGTTGACGTCCAACGGGACGAGGCCGTATTGACCGACGTTAAGGAAATAGCGATGCCCTAGTTCCAAGGGCTCCTCGGTGCGGAAGTCGGCGATCGCCAAAGAATTGAGCGTATTGACGCGGAGGGGGGTCATCTTCGGCATGGCGACTTCGTCGCGGAAGAGAGTGGGGTCGAGGCGTTCGAAGGGAAGCGAGGAGAAAATCTCGATTCGGATCTGGTTCGCGGCGACCAGCTTGGCGCTTACATAAGTGTCTTTCATTCAGTTCCTTCTCCCTCTACCGGTGGCACGTCGAGGACATTGTTTTCCTCGCTATCCGGGGCCGCCTCTTCTTCGAAATGGACGATGACCCTCGCCCCTTTGGCATTATTGGACGTATCGCCGGCCGGCTCGATGATCCCCTCTTGGCGCAGGCGGGCAAAAATCTTTCCTGCACGGGGGAATCCGACCGAGAAATCACGCTGAATCTGCGAGATGGAAGTGTATTCCCTCGCCATAATCGAGCGTTTGATGAGTTGGTATTTTTCATCCCCTTCGGCGGCTTTCAAATCCGCGGCGCTGGGCACCGGGGCGGAACCATTGGAGATGACGCCGGGGACGCCGAGCGGGACATCGTCGTTCGCTGGAACGGCCTCGTGGTCTTCCAAATCGAGGAAGTCGGGGTCAACGTGCTGCTTCTGCTGTTCTTCGATGAAGCGGCAGACATTGCGGATTTCGTTGGAGGAGATAAGGCAGCCCTGGGCGCGGATGAAGCCGTTTCGGCTCACCTTCTCGCAGTCGACGAGCATATCGCCATGGCCGACGAGGTCTTCCGCCCCGCCTTCGCCTAGGATTGTCTGGGAGTCGGTGGCCGAGGAGACCGACAAGGCCACGCGGGTGGGCAGGTTCGCCTTGATCGTGCCCGTGATGACCTTGACGTCGGGACGCTGAGTGGCGATGACCATGTGGATGCCGCAGGCGCGGGCTTTCTGAGCGATGCGGAGGACGTATTCCTGAATGTCCTTCGCCGAGTCGACCAAATCGGCGTATTCGTCGACGAAAACCACGATGTAGGGCATGATTTCCTTATTGTTGGCCGGGGCGTAGTCGTTGTTGTACTCCTCGATGTCGCGGGTGCCGGAATGCTCGAAGATCGTGTAGCGGCGATCCATGAGTTCGCATAGTTTTTTGAAGGCGATTTTGGCGTGGCTTGGCTCTTTGACGATCGGGCAAAGCAAATGCGGGACGTCTTTGTATTTGCTCATTTCGACGCGTTTGGGGTCGATGAGCATGAGTTTAAGTTCTTCGGGGCGATTACGCATCAGCAAGGACACGATCACGCCGTGCATGAACACGGATTTGCCCGAGCCCGTGGTGCCGCAGACGAGCATATGCGGGAAGGAAGTGAGGTCCGCCTGCACCACTTTCCCCGTGATGTCGACGCCGAAAGGAAACTGGGCGTTGCCGCCTTTTTTCTCCTTCAGCTGCGTGAACACTTCGTAGAAGGGGACGGTCCTGGTGATTTCGTTGGCCACCTCAATGGCGCAGGTCGTCAAACCGACGACGCGTTCCGAGAAACGGCAAGAGACACCGCCAAGGCGCATTTCTAGGTCTTTGATGACTTTGCCGACCGCGTTGACCGAGACATTGGGATCGGGTTGGATAGCATAACGGGTGACGGAGGGGCCGATGACATGATCGGAGACATGGGCTCCGACGCCTAGATCGATGAAGGCCTGGTCGATGATGGCGATTTTCTGCAAGCACTCCTGCTCCATCTCCGCCTTAAGGGTTTCGTCCTCGGCGCGCGGCGGGTTGAGGAGATCTAAGCCCGGCTTCACATAGGGAGGAAGCGGTTTGGCATCGGGCATTTCGAAAGGATCATGCGGTTTGGAAGGCTCTGGGGCAGCGGGGATTTTTTCCACTTCCTTTTCCGGCTCGGGTTCAGGTTCGACCGGGGTGGCGTCGATGACCGACGCAGCCTCAATAACGGTTTCTTCCTTTGCCTCTTTCGGAGCGAAAGTCGGGGGTTCTTGGATGAAAGAGGGGCGGAAATCCACCTCGGGTTCTTCTTGCGCCGGGGTAGGAGCAGGCTCTTGCCGCGCTGGGGTTGGCGCGGGTGCGGGTGCGGCGGGAGCGGGCGGGAGCATCGGCGGATTGGAAGGTTCTTCCTCGCCATTCCCGCTCAAATCGAGGAAAGCGATCTGCGAGCCGAGGGGGCTCTGGCGGTTCTGCCCATAGGAAGATCCGCCGGAATAGGGATAAGGGGAAGGATCCCAGGACGGGATCGGGGAGGGCTCGATTTCGGGACGCTTTTCCTTGGGAGCGCCTACGCGGACAGAACCCGCGCGCGAATACGAAACGGGGGCGCTTTTGGCCTGCGAAGGGAACAAAGGCTCGGGGGCCGAAGGTGCTTCGCGGCTGACCGGCGGTTCTTCGCGGCTGGCCGGCGGTTCTTCGTGGGCGTAACGAATGCTCGGGGCGGGCATATCGTAATCCCCGATGCCCAGCGCTTCGGGTTCCTCTTCTTCTTTTTCCTTGCGGGTTTTGCGTTCTTTCTTCGAACGGGCGACCGCGAGTTTGCCCCCCAGCATATTGAAAAGCTTCACGATGAGGGGGAAGAACATGACGAGCAGGCCGCTAAGAAGAATCAAAATGGAAACCAAAAGGGCGAGCCAGCGTCCGACGGTCGGGGCCAAAAGGCCGGATAAGGTATACCCAAGCGCCCCGCCAGAGAGTCTTCCATCGATTAAAGAGGCGCCCCTGCCGCCATTCATCGCGGACATAAGAGCGTCATTGAAGGCGCCGATGTCGCGGAAGGTCTCTTTGCCTTGGTTGCCAAGGTCTGAGGCGAGCATCGCCCCGCCGAGCAAGGCGACGAGGATCCCAATCGAAAGGCGGATGCCGGGCCGCGCTTTGATGCGGGAGCCGAAAACCATGTAGACCGCGGCGACGCCGAGGAAGATCGTCGTGGCGAAATAGCCGACCGTCCCAAAGGGCCAAAGGATCGGATAGCATAGCCCACGAAGGATCGTGAACGGGGCCAATCCAAATAAGACGGCGAAGAGGAAAAGCGCCACGCCAAAGGCGATGCGGATCGCTTCGGGACGGATGGAACGTTTCTTTTCTTGGGACGGCATAACGTGAGAATTATAGATAGATAGGGTCCCCTAATAAAGGGGACAAAAGGTTTTTGTTCGAATATTCGACTAATTAGTCGACTTCGACGATCAGCGGGAGGACCATCGGTTCGCGGCCGCCGGTGGTGTGGCGGATCGAGCGGAGGCAGCGTTCATAGACGAATTGGCGGACCTCATTGATGTCGTAATTTCGGTCAAGGAGCACCTCATTTAAGGTCGCCTCGAAGGTCTTATTGAGGTCGCGGATCGCCATTTCGGAATCTTTTCCATAAAGGAAACCGCGCATCTGGACGTCGGGCCCGGCGATGCATTTGCCAAGGCTCCTAGACAAGGTCGCCCCGATGACGACGACGCCTTCGCCTAGCTTTTCGCGGTCGGCGATGACTTCGGCGGAGCGCCCCAGCAGGGCGGCTACGGCCAGGCTCCCGCGCAGCGCCCGCAGCAGAG
>ONGB01000069.1 GCA_900317295.1 uncultured Erysipelotrichaceae bacterium | reverse complement strand
CGTCTCCCATTTGAATTCGACGGTGGAGAAGATCGATTTGTCCGGCTTGAAAGTCACGACGGTACCGTGTTTTCTCGTCGGCCCAAGCTCTTCGAGGGGGACGGCGAGGTGCCCGCCGTTTTCGAAGCGGATATGATAGGTTTTCCCGCCGCGATAGACGGTGATGTCGACATATTCGCTTAGCGCGTTGGTGACCGTGGCTCCCACGCCATGGAGACCGGCGGCGGTCGCGTAGTTCTTCTCGGAGAATTTGCCGCCCGAATGGAGGGTCGTGAAGATCAATTGGACCGCAGGGATATTCGTTTTCTTATGGATATCGACGGGAATGCCGCGCCCTTGGTCCTCCACGGTGACGGATCCGTCTTTGTGGATGGTCAAAGACACTTGATCGCCGTAGCCGTTGACCGCTTCGTCAACGCCGTTATCGACGATTTCCCAAATCAGATGGTGGAGGCCGGTGCTATTGGTCGACCCGATATACATACCGGGACGCTTCCGCACACCCTCCATCTCACTGAGGAGCTCAATGCTATCTGCATTGTATGTTCTTTCAGCGGCGTCAAAATCTACCATGGAATCGAATTCAGTCTTAAGACTGGGGTATTATAGCGCATGAAAAGTTTGAAAAACACATGGAAATGCGGATAATTTTGCCGGGAGGCTCGTTTTATGAACCCAGTTACCGTCAACGTCATCGTCGGCATCGCTTCGCTACTCATCGGATACCTCTTCGGAGGCATCCCCACCGGTGTCATCATCGGGAAAGTCTTCTTCCACATCGATCCTAGGGATGAGGGTTCCCATAACTCCGGCGGAACCAACGTCGCCCGCACTATTTCGAAGAAAGTCGGCATTTTGGTCATCGTTTTGGATATGCTCAAGACCCTTGCCGCCGTCTTGGTCGTCTGGGCCATCCTCCGCTTCACCCCGCTTTGGGATTACATGCAATGGGGCGTCCAAGTCGGCTACACAACCATCGGCGGGGCCAAGGTTTGGTATTGGCTTTGCGGCCTAGGCGCCGCGATCGGCCACTGCTGGCCCATCTACCTCCGCTTCAAAGGCGGCAAAGCCGTCTCTTGCTATATGGGTCTTAACACCCTGACCTCCTGGATCCAGTTCGTGCTTTCTGGGTTTACCTATCTCTTCGCCGCGAAGAAGTCCCACTACATCTCCCTTGCTTCCATGATCACTTCCATCGTGGGAACCGTCGTCGCTTGGACCATCTTCGTCTTAAAGGTAACGGTGCCTTTCAACTGGGATATCTTCATGTGGAGTTTCGGGTTCGGGGCCGCCGAAGAGCTCTTCGTCACCTACGGCTTGGAATACGCAGTCGCCAACACCATAATCGCGGTGCTCCTCATCCTGCGACACAGCGCGAATATACAGCGCCTAAAGAACAATACCGAAAGCCGCAACCCCTTTGAGAAAGATAGTAAATAATTAGTAGTTTTTTGCAAAATTCGATATAGAGGGAATGTTTCGACGTTTCCTCTATTTTCTTTATTTGTTCTAACAAGGGTTGCGTTTTGAATCCTTTCAAAATTCTTAGTGTTCGTAAGCGGGGTTGTTAGGAGTGTTTCCACCACTCTCCATCACGCTCCTTGCCCAGCATCATCTATTCACTACTATTGAAGGGATTATTCCTTTCACAATCCCAAATTCGGACAAAGAAAAAGGGCCAGGTAAGCCTGACCCTTAAAGGCGTTTTACTTGCGGCGAGTTTCCTATTCGATGGCGAAGATCATCGGGTAGATCTTCTGCCCACCTTCGACCTCGACGAGGTCCATGAGCTCGAAGTCGCTTTCGACGAACTCACGAAACGCGGCTTTCTCTTCCTCGGTGACATCCGCGCCATAGAAGACGGTGATGACGGAACGTTCATCGATGTCTTCGATGCCCTTGATAAGGGCCTTCGCGGAATCGAGGAGGGTCTTCTCGCTATTGACCACCGCTCCTTTGCAGATGCCGATGAAGTCCCCTTCGTTGATCTGGAGGCCGTTATTCACGGAATCACGGACCGCGGTAGAGACTTGGGCGGAGACAACGTGGCTGATCGCTTCGTTGGCCGAGGCGAGGTTTTCCTCGATGCTTTGCCCTTCAAGGTCGAACAAACCGAGGCAGGAATAGCATTCGATGGCCGATTTGCTGTTGATGACCTCGATCCTGGAGCCTTTATAGAGCTCGGCGGCCTGTTTGGCCGTGAGGATGACGTTGCCGTTGTTGGGGAAGACGAGAATCGTCTCAGCGTTGACCTCATCGAAAGCTTTGGTGAAGTCCTGCGCGGACGGGTTCATCGTCTGACCGCCAAGGATGCACTTGGCGACGCCCATGGAAGTGAAGAGCTCGGCGATTTTCTCGCTCGGGGTGACGGCGACGATCGCCGCTTTGGCCCGTTTCTTGTTGCTTTCAATGGGCATCTCCTTTAGGAGCTTCTCTTGATGCTGAATGGACATGTTCTCCATCTTGAAAGTGACGAATTCGCCGTACTTTTGCGCTTCGCCGATGACAAGGCCCGGGGTCATCGTATGGACGTGGACCTTGACGACCGTGCCGTCGATGAGGGCGACGATGGAGTCGCCGCCGATCGATTCGAGATATTTGACGAAATCGTCGAGGACGAAGTTCTTCGGCCCGTCTTTCTCGTTAAGCAACTGCATGATGAATTCGGTGCAGTAACCATAATCGAGATGGCTGTCCACATCGAAGGGGACGGTCTCGTCGGTGGCCACTGCGGCGGCCGGCCCAACGAAGTCATGGTCCTCAAGCTCTTCGCCGAGGATGTATTTATACATGCCCTCCATGATGGCGACCAGGCCAGCGCCGCCGGAGTCGATGACGCCGGCTTCGCGGAGGACGGGGAGGAGGTTAGGCGTGTTGGCCAAAGCCTCGTTCATCCTCTCGAGTAGCATCTGGAAGAGGTCTTCGAAGGTCGAGATCGCGTTGAGGTGGTCCAAGACATAGGTGGAACCCTCGCGGGCGACGGTGAGAATCGTGCCCTCGACCGGCTCTTTGACCGCTTTATAAGCTTTGTTCGTACCAGCGCGCAAAGCGGAGGCGAACTGCGTCTTATTGGCGCTCTTTAAGCCCTGAAGGCCATCGGCCATGCCGGAGAAGAACTGCGACACGATGACGCCGGAGTTGCCGCGGGCGCCATAAAGCATCCCGTGGGCCAAGGCGGCAGCGACGTCGGAAATCATGCTGACGTCGGCTTTTTCCATCGCTTTGATGCCACCGTTGAGGGTGGCGGCGATGTTGGTTCCCGTATCTCCGTCCGGGACGGGGAAAACGTTGAGGGCATTGATCTTTTCGTAACGGATCTTGATGTCCTTAAAACCGTTTTGCACCATCGCGGCGAAGGTTTTGCCGGATAAGATTTTCATGATGAGGTCTCCTATGTTTTGAAGGCGGATTAGGCCTCAATCTCTAGGCAGACTTCTTTACCGTAGACAAAGATGGCGACGGTGCCCGGGCCGGTGGAAGCGCCAAGGATCGGGCCAAGGTTGCCGACGTAGACCTCTTTGGGTTTGGCGATTTTGAGAAGCTCATTCTTCATGAACTCGACGGAAGCATCGGCATCGAAGCCGGCGAGATAGACGGTTTGCTCTTCGATGTTCTCGGCGGCGTCGACGGCGGCCTTAACCAAATAGGAGAGGACGCCCTTGGTGCCGTTGACTTTCTTGATGGCGTTGTTATGGCCAGCTTTGTCGGCGATCAACACGGGATGGACGTGGAAGAGATTGCCGAAGAAGGCGCTGCCCGCGGTGACGCGGCCGGCGACTTTGAGGAACTTGAGGTCTTCGACGGTCGCGAACATGTTGAATTTGTAGACGTTGGCTTTCAGCCATTCGTGGATCTCTTCGAGGCTCTTGCCTTCATCGCGCATTTCGGCGGCTTTGATGGCCATGCCAGCCTGAGAATAGCCGGAATGGAGGGAGTCGAAGCAGACGATCTTGCGATCGGGATAGGCTTTTAGGAGCTCAGCGGCGACTTGCTCGGCGGATTTGACCGAGGCGGAAAGACCGCTGGAGCAAGAGATGTAAAGGACATCTTTGCCGGCATCGAGGGCGGCTTTGAATTTCTCTTCGAAGGTGGGGATGGGGACCTGGGCGGTGAAGATGCGCTTGCCGCTCTTCATGATGTTGCTCATGTCGAGGATGGAGTAGCCGGCGTCGAAGTCGAGGGAGGCAGGGATTTCCTTGCCCTCGATGTTGAGCATCATCGGGGTGTAGTCGATGTCGTATTTGGTACGCATCTCTTTGTTGAGCTCACCGCAGGAGTCGATGAAGATCTGGAGGTTGGTTTTAGCCATTTTGTTTTTCCTTTCATTAGAAACAGCTCACGATTAGAGCGAGCTGTTTTTATTCATGTTGTTCATGACGGCGCGGATCTGGGCCTCGGAGGGCTTGCGGCCCATGGAGGTGAACATCGCGCGGATCATTTTCTCGTTGATGGGCGGGTTTTTCTTCATTTCCCGCTTGATGAAGGCGCGGGCGCCAAAGAAACCGGCCACCGCTCCGCCGATGAGGCAGGCAAGGGCGATGAAGAACCAGCCGATTTGCCAAGTCATCGATTAAGCCCTCCCGTCGTATTTGCCGGTGGCGGTATCGACGGAGACCTTTTCGCCTTGGTTGATGAAGAGGGGGACGCGGATCTTAAGCCCGGTCTCCAAGGTGGCATCTTTGGAGCCGCCGTTGGAGACGGTGTCGCCGCGGACGCCCGGCTCGCAATCGACGATGGTCAGGATGACCTTCGCGGGGAGTTGGACATCGAGGACTTCGGATTCGTAAAGAACCATGGTGACCTCGGAGTTCGGCGCGAGGAAGGGGATGATGTCCTGGTAGTTGGCCTTGGGGAGCTCTTGCTGCTCATAGGTCTTGCCGTCCATGAAGACGAGGGTTTCGCCGCCATCGTAGAGATACTGCATGATCTTCTTGTCGATGTGGATGTCCTCGACCATGTAGCCCGAGTTGCGGGCAAGTTCGATGATCGCGCCGGTGCGGAGGTTCTTGACCTTGACCTTGGCGACCATCTTGCGCATCGCCGTTTTGTTCAACAGGATGTCGATGACCCGGAAGAGATTGCCTTCATCGGTGAAGTAATTCCCGGGGCGCAGTTCGGTAACGTTAATCATTTTCTAAATAATGCTCCTTTTTTGTGGGCTGAAAACGCCAGTAACTATTATAAATATATTTATAATCGTAAAGGAAGAGGGGAAAAGCCGCCTTAGAGGAAGGCGGGGTTATAGGCGAACTCGGTTTCTAGGCTTCCGCCCGGCCCGTGGCCCGGGTAGAAAACCACCGTTTTCGGGAGCTTTCGGATTTTGGCGAGGCTTTCTTCCCGGAATCGGGGGCAACTCCCGGGGAGGTCATACCGCCCAATGCCCAGATGGAATAAAGTGTCCCCGGTGAAAAGCACGCCGTCTTCGGGGAAATAAAAACAAAGCGATCCCCGGGTATGGAAGGGCGTGGCGATCACGAGGACCTCGCGGCCTAATAGGGAAAGCTTTTCCCCACCAGAGAGGGCGATCGGGGGTTTCGGCAGCTCAATGGTCTCCCCTTTTCCGAATAACGGCGCGGAAACGTTGAGGGAATCATCGGCCAAACAAGCGATGTCCGCCTCCCCCATATAGATAGGGATATCGGCCTCCAAAGAAGAAAGGCCGTGGATGTGATCGATGTGGCCGTGGGTCAAAAGGATCCCTTGGCAGACCCCACCGCCGCTATTGGCTTCCCTTTCCAAACAATGCTTCCCGTTATAGGGGAAATCGATGAGGAGGCTATCCCCTTTTTCATCAATGACCAAATAGGCGTTAGAAAAAGGCTCGCCATAGAATAGGCGCCGGACGCGCAGGCTCATTCGGGGATCCTCAAATCATCGTAATGGTCGAGGGAATACTGGAAGCCATACCACGAGAGGAAGACATTTTCCCGAATGCCTTTCTCGTGGTCGAGGGCGAGATTGAAATCATGGATGAGGCGTTCCACTTCCGCCGGTTCGTCGTAATTCTGCTTATTGGGCCCAAGCGCCGGGTAGATGGGGATTTCCTCGTGGTCGGCGACTTTTTGCCTAAGCGAGGTCAGCGCCTCACGCCTGGCGAGGCGTTCCTGGTAGGTCCTTTCGTTCCCCGCGGCGTGATAAATGACCGAGGTGAGGTTGATGATCATGAAGACCCCGACGACGATGCTTAGGAAAGCCGCGCCCCCCTTTTTCCCTTTCTTTTTCCAAAGGAAAACGATGAGGGGGATGAGCCCCAACAAGGCGACGGTGAGAATGAAAAAGAGGACCATCGGCCCTCATCATAGCATCTTGGCGTAAAAAAATAAGGCCGGACAGCCTTATTTCTTTTCCTTATGGAGCGTCTTTTTCTGGCACT
>ONGB01000077.1 GCA_900317295.1 uncultured Erysipelotrichaceae bacterium | reverse complement strand
CATCATCGACGAAGAGGTCAAAAACGCCTTGATGGCCGCGGCCACCCGCGGGGTCGACGTGCGCATCCTGATGCCGCACATCCCCGATAAAGCCGCCGTCTTCCACCTTTCCCGCTCCCATTATGGGCCGCTACTAGAGAAGGGGATCAAGATCTACGAATACACCCCGGGCTTCGTCCATGAGAAGGTGTTCATCGTCGACGATTACCTCGCGACGGTCGGCACGATCAACCTCGATTACCGCTCGCTCTTCCTCCATCTCGAATGCGGGACCTTCCTCGTCGGGTGCTCCTGCATCTCCACGATGAAGGAGGATTACCTCGCCACCCTGGAGAAATCCCAGGAAATCACCCAGGAGCGCTGGAATTTCTGGCGCATCAAACACCGCACCTACTGGTCGGTCCTCAAATTGCTGTCTCCGATGTTATAAGGGGAAAGGAGAAAGAATGATGATTGAAAAAACCATCCGCGAATTGGTGATCTACGCCAAGACGCACCTCGGCCTAAAAGGCCTGGATCTCGTTTACTGCGAGAATCTGCTTTTGCGCGAGCTTCATGTCGCCGCGCCTTACGAAGGGGAAGTGGACGAAGAAGCGATCGCCAAAGCCATCGTCCCGGACGCCTACCTCGAAGCGATCGAGGCCCACTGCGTCTCCGCCCTCGGGATGACTAACGCCCAGGCGGAAAGGGAAAGCGCCTTCCTCATGGGCCTATTGACCCCGTCCCCGGAAGCGGTGGACGCCGAATTCAAGAAGCGTTACGCCACTTCTCCGGAAGAAGCGACCTCTTATCTCTATGACCTCGCGGTTGCCAGCAACTACTACCAGAAGACCAAAGTCGACCGCAACATCGTCTATGACGCCCCCTTCGAAGACGGGCCGAAGCTCGAGATCTCGATCAACCTCTCGAAGCCCGAGAAGAACAACAAAGACATCGCCAAGCTCGTTCATGCGAAGAAATCGGGCTATCCCGCCTGCCAGCTTTGCTTAGAAAACCTCGGCTACGAAGGCAGGGACGACCATCCCGCTAGGGGCAATCTCCGCTTGGTGTCTTTGCTGCTTAACGGGGAGAAGTGGTATCTCCAATATTCCCCCTATGGCTATTTTGAGAAGCACTGCATCCTCTTCCACGAATCGCATACTCCGATGGAGATCTCCCGCCGCATCTTCGCGGCTTTAATCGCCTTCGTCGACGCCTTCCCGCATTTCTTCATCGGCTCCAATAGCGACCTCCCGATCGTCGGGGGCTCGATCCTGAACCATGAGCATTTCCAAGGCGGCTTCCACGTCCTGCCGATCTTCCATTCCAAAGAGAAAGAGGAAATCAAGCTCTCCCGCCACCCCGGCGTCACCCTCCACGTCATGGATTTCTATGACACCGTCTTAAAAATCGAAGGCGAAGACAAAGAAAAGGTCCTTGACCTCGCCGAGGAGATCACCCTCGCCTGGCGGAATTATGAGGATAAAACCTGCGACATCATCCCTGCTTCCGAAGGCGCGCAGCATAGCACCGTCACCCCGTTAGTGAGGAAAGTAGATGGGAAATACCAGCTCTTCCTCATCCTTAGGAACAACCGGTGCGATGACCGCTTCCCCGGCGGCATCTTCCACGCCCACCCCGAATACGCCCACATCAAGCAAGAGGGCATCGGGCTCATCGAGGCCTCGGGTTTATTCATCCTCCCGGCGAGGCTGAAGCGCCAAGCCGCCCTCGTCGAGGAGATCGCTAGGGCCCATACCCCGAAAGAGGAATACCTCAAAGAGCATCCGGACCTCGAAGGGTTCGACGACATGGTCAAAGCCCTCGAAGGCGGGATGTCCGCCCGCGCCTATATGGCGGAGGTCTGCCGCAAGATCCTCGGCAACGTCGCCGTGTTCAAAGATGACGAAAAAGGCCAAGAAGGCCTCGCCCGTTTCTTGAGGGGGCTTAACGCATGATCGCGGCAAAAGAGGCGACCCGTTACTTCGAAAAGGAATTCGCCACCCCGGCATCCTATGTCTTCTTTTCCCATGGACGCCTAGAGCTTCTAGGCAACCACACCGACCATAACCATGGCCTTTGCCTCGTCTCCTCCGTCGACTTAGGCGTCACCGCCGCGGTCAACAAGCGCGAAGACGGCATCATCCGCGTTTCCTCGGAAGGGTATCGCCCCTTCACTTTCGAGATCGGGCAGAAGCGCAAAGCCCCCGCCTCGACCACCGTCGCCCTGATCCAAGGGATCACTGAGCTCATGCAGGAAGCCGGCTACAAAGTCGGCGGCTTCGACTGCGCGATGAAAAGCGATATCCCCTCTGGCTCTGGCATCTCTAGCTCCGCCTGCGTGGAATCCCTCTTCGTCAAAATCCTCTCTTATCTATATAACGACGATAAGGTTCCTCCTTTGGAGATGGCCAAGCTTGGCCAACGCGCCGAAAACGAGTATTTCGGCAAGCCCTCGGGCCTATTAGACCAAGTCGGCACCTCCTATGGTGGGGTGGCGTTCCTCGACTTCCTCGACCCCAAAAACCCCACGATTTCCCCGGTGGAATTCGCTTTGCCCCTCGACGTCATCCTCGTCTCGACCCCCTCTAGCCACGCGGGGTTGAATGACCTTTATGCGGCGATCCCCCAGGATATGTATTCCGTCGCCAAAGCGCTAGGCGGGACGACTCTCCGCGACATTAAGAAGCAGGAATTCCTCGCCCAAGTGGGGAATCCGAATCTCCAAGTAAGCGAGATCGCCAAATTGCGCGCCACGCATTATTACGACGAGAATGACCGCGTCATCCAAGGCTATGAGGCCGTCAAAGGCGGGAATACCCTCGCCTTCCTCCAGGCCGTCAAAGGCTCGGCCTTCTCGATGCAGCATTACCTTTTCAACACGATGATCCCCGGGCAATACCGCAACAGCCCGCAAGAAGCGGTGGATTTCGCTTCGCCTTATCTCCCTAATGGCGCCTGCCGCGTCATGGGTGGGGGCTTCGCCGGCTCGATCCTTTGCTTCAGCAAACCCGAGGAGACCCCCGGCTTCCTCGCCCATATGAAGAAAGGCTATGGGGAAAAGGCGGTCCATCAGGTCCGCATCCTCCCCGATGGCCCGACCGTCCTCGACGTAAGGGAGTAGCATGATCGCGGTCCGCTACGGCAATTGGCTCTATTTCACCCTCATCTTCCTGATGCTCGGTGCGACGATCCTTTTGCTTTGGCTCACCAAGAAGAAAGGGAAGCGGTGGGCCGACCGCTTCGTGTTCTATATGCTTTGGATCAACTTCGCCTTGCATTTCCTAAAGCAACTCAATCCCTACTATATGGCGGAATTTCCCTTTTCCTTGACCCGTTCTTCCCCTGAGAACCTCTGCGCGGTCTTGGTAATCGCCGCCCCCTTGATCTATTGCTTTGGCAATGCCTACGCGAAGGATTACCTCTATTACATCGGCTTCCTATCCGGATGGCTCGTCTTCTTCACCCCGACCACGGCGATCGGCCGCGATCTAGGGAATCTAGAGAACGCCATCGAGGTGTTCCGCTTCTATTCCTGCCACGCCCCGTTGATCCTAGGTGGGCTCATGATGGTGGCCTCCGGGAACCATAAGCTCGACTACCGCCGGCTTTGGGCGATCCCCTTCGCCTTCGTGTTGGTGGAGCTCGTCATCGTCATTAACGCCATCTTCATGCAGCTGGTGAATATCCCGGGCTGGGCCACGAGTTGGCAACGCCTCATCTCCCGCGACTATTTCGTGAACCAATCCCTCTCCTTCGGCCCGCCGCCGGGCATGGATAAGGTGGGGAACGCCTGGTTCTATTATCTCTACATGGCGACCCTCACCTGCTTCCCGTTGGGGAATGGGGAATGGTTCTTCCTCCCCGCGGTGTGGATCGGGCCCGCCATCGCCTTCGGGACGATGATCGCCGGCATCCCGCTATGCTATTACTGGGAACGGCGCCACCTACAGGAAGATTTCGAGGCTTTCTTGCAGAAAGCAAGGATGCGGAAAGCCGTCAAAAGGCGATAGGCGCGCCTTGTTTCACGCCTAAACGGAGTCTATCATTTCTATAAGAAATAAATGCAATGAAGGAGCCATCCATGAACGATCGCATTTCCGGCGTTTTGCTAAGCGTCACCTCCCTTCCGAGCCATCACGGCATCGGCGATTTCGGCAAAGGGGCCTATGAATTCATCGATCTATTGAAGAAGGGCGGATTCAAGCTCTGGCAGATCCTCCCCCTCAACCCGATCGGCTACGGCCATTCCCCCTATCAACCGTATTCCTCCTACGCGATCGATGAGCAATTCATCGACCTCGATGACCTTGTGGAGAAAGGCTTCCTCAAAAAAGCCCCGCTCTTTGATGAAAAGAGCACCGTCGTCCGTTATGAGGAAGTCCGCGCTTATAAGCTCCCCTTGCTCCGCGAAGCCTTCAAAGCCGAGCTAGAGAAAAACCCGAAATGCCTTGAGAAGTTCAAGAAAGAAAACCCCTGGGTCAACGATTGGTCCGTCTTCTCGATGCTCCATCGCCGTTTCCCGATGAGCTGGGACGAATGGCCCGAGGGCTGGAAGAATTGGATCCTCAAACGTCCCAAATTGGCCGCTGACGACCAAGAAGAAGTCGATTTTGAGGTCTACCTCCAATATACCGCCTACCGTCAATGGGACGCCCTCCACGCCTATGCGAAGAAGCAGGGCATCGCCATCATCGGCGACATCCCCTTCTATGTCGGCTATGACTCCTGCGACGTCTGGGCCAACCAAGACACCTTCCTTTTGGATCCGCAGGACCGCAAGCCGGCCTTCATCGCCGGCGTTCCCCCGGATTATTTCTCCGCGACCGGCCAGCGTTGGGGCAACCCGATCTATGACTGGAAGCATCTCGAAGACACCGACTTCGCCTTCATCGAGGACCGCATCCGCATCAACGCGAAGGTCTATGACATCATCCGCCTCGACCATTTCCGCGCCTTCGACACCTATTGGAAGATCCCCGCGACCTGCGACACCGCCATCGGCGGAGAATGGATCGAAGCCCCGGGCTATAAGCTCTTCGATTCGCTCTTCAAGAAAGACCCCTCCCTCCAGGCCCGCATCATCGCTGAGGACCTAGGCGACCTCCGCGACGAAGTCCTCGT
>ONGB01000082.1 GCA_900317295.1 uncultured Erysipelotrichaceae bacterium | reverse complement strand
CTCTTCTTCCGCCTTCCTCGCCCCGTTGTCCCCCAAAAACGACAAAGGATTCCTCGACGTCGACTTCGATCGCAAGACCAGCGTCGACGGTTTATACGCCGCGGGGGACATCCTGCATAAGCGTCTACGCCAGATCGTCAACGCGGCCGGGGAAGGGGCCGAAGCGGCCACTTCCGCGATCGCCTATGTCCGCGCTTTGCGGTAGGGTGTTGAACAAAAACGATATTAAGGGTATGGTTTGCAGGCGTCTTTGAGACAAAAGGTAAATATATGATTCGTATCGTATTGCTCTCCGGGGTCAATGGCGCGGGGAAGTCCACCGCCCGCCACATCTTTGAAGAGAAGGGCTACCGGGTGATTGAGAACATCCCCAACGAAATCCTCCCCGCCTTCCTAGAACTCGCTAAATCCAACCCCGAACATTATGGCCGCACGCTCATCATGGACGAGCTCCGCCATTTCATCCACGCCAGCGAAATCCTTAAGGCCGAAAAATCCATCGAAGTCTATTGCATCCTTTTGGGTTGCGCGGAGAAAACGCTTTTCAAACGCTTCGCTTTAACCCGTCACGCCCACCCCTTGCAGGCCAAAGGGATGACCCTAGAAGATGGCATCAAGGTCGACGCGGTCACCTTAGAACTCGCCAAGCCCTACGCGGACGCTTTCATCGATACCACCGATTTGGAGGCGAACACCCTGCAGGACATCCTGCTCGCCGGCTTCGAGAAGAAGGCGGAGAAGACCATCGTGTTCTTCAATTCCTTCGGCTATAAATTCGGGGTGCCCCTCGATGCCGAATTGGTGCTCGATTGCCGTAATCTCCCCAATCCTTATTGGGAACCCAAACTCAAAAACCTGACCGGGTTAGACAAACCCGTGCAAGATTTCTTCCAAGGCAAGCCCGAGGTCGATGAATTCATGGCGAAGACCCAAGAATACCTCGATTTCAGCCTCAAACAGGCCGTCTCCCGCGGAAGAAAGTATATCCATGTCGCCTTCGGCTGCACCGGCGGCGAGCATCGTTCCGTCTATATGGCGGAGCACTTCTACAAACTCTACAAAGACCAATATCCCTGCGTGATCAGCCATCGCGATCTGCCCAAAAAAGGGAAGTGAGGACGCGATGGAGGTCGACGTTTCCTTCGCCATGTCCTGCAAAGAGGAAGCGGCTTCCGCGAGCCGTTCGCCTTTAGGCGTCCGCGCTTTGCTTTCCGGCTTCGCCAAGGGGGCGGGGTCCCTCCGCATCTCCGGCGGAAGGGAAGAACTATCCCTCTCCACCGAATCCGCGACGATCGCCAAGATGCTATATACCCGCCTAAGCGAGGATTTTTCCGCTTCCTGCCGCTTCGCCTATACCCGCGGAGTCGGCTTCCGGAAAAAGGTCAAATACCATGTCCTCGTCAGCGATCCCGAACGGATCTTGAATGCCTTAGGCGTCGACTTCCTTAGCCCTTTGGTCCCCGAATTCGTCTCTAACGAAGAGGCCCGCGCCGCCTATTTGGCCGGGGCCTTCCTCGCCGGGGGGTCGGTCAATAACCCCGAATCCTCCAATTACCATTTGGAGATCGCCGTGGGGGATGAGAATTACGCGAAGAAGCTTTCCCGGTTGTTTGGCAAAGTGCAATCCGCGCATTTTGAGTCCAAAATCGTCGCCAGAAGGAAGGAATGGGTCGTCTATCTAAAGAAAAGCGCGACCATCTCCGAGTTCCTCGTCCTCATTGGGGCGACCAATTGCTGCTTGGAGTTCGAAGGCGTCCGCGTCGACCGCGACGCGATGAACATCGATAACCGTCTGGGCAACCTCGACGCGGCGAACATGAGCAAAACCAACAAAGCCGCAGAACGCCAACTGAAGGAAATCGCGTATTTCCAGTCGCACGGGGGCATGTCCGCGATCGCGAATCTGAAGCTCCGCGCCTTGATGGAGCTTCGCCTCGCCCATCCCGACGCCTCCTTGGAAGAGCTCGCCGAATTGCTTTCGGAGGAGCTCGCTTCCTCGGTGAGCAAATCTAACGTCAACCACCTTTTCCGTTCATTGCATAACCTCTATCTGGAAAAAGGAGGGGATGCGGCATGAAAAAGGTCACCGATCTGTCTAGGCGCGAGCAGTCCGTCCTCGTGAATTTGGGCTTCCACATCATCGATTTAAGGAAAGAGAAAGGCTATAGCCAGCTCCGCCTCGCCTATAAAGCCAATATCTCGAAGAATTACCTTTCCGATTTGGAAAACGGGCGGAGGAACCCCTCGATCCTCGTCCTCCAACGGATCGCCGATGCCTTGGATTGTGACCTCGTGGCGTTGATGGAGACCGTAAGCCCCGAGAAAGAAAAACCCAAGGGCCGCACTTTATACGAAGAATATCTATTGTAATAGATACTTTTGCCGCTTTTCGCTTTATCCCCCTTTTATCGCGCCTAAGGGATTCGCTATAATATCCCCGCACTTTTAAAGGAGGACATATCAGTAATGTCAGTTAAAGTAGCAATCAACGGGTTCGGGCGCATCGGCCGCCTCGCTTTCCGTCAGATGTTTGGCGCCGAAGGGTATGAAATCGTCGCGATCAACGACCTCACCAAGCCCGAAATGCTCGCCAACCTTCTCAAATACGACACCGCGCAGAAAGGCTACTGCGGCACCATCGGCGAATCGCTTCACACCGTCGATGTGAAACCCGCTGTCTACGCCGAAGACGGCAAGACCGTCGTCACCCCGGGCGCCATCATCGTCGATGGCAAAGAGATCACCATCTATGCCGAACCGAAGGCGGAGAACCTGCCTTGGGGCAAGCTCGGCGTCGACGTCGTCCTCGAATGCACCGGCTTCTACACCTCCAAAGAAAAGGCAATGGCCCACGTCAAGGCCGGCGCCCGCAAAGTCGTCATCTCCGCTCCTGCCGGAAAAGACCTCAAGACCATTGTCTACAACGTCAACCACAAGACCCTCACCCCGGAAGACGAAGTCATCTCCGCGGCCAGCTGCACCACCAACTGCCTCGCCCCGATGGCCAAAGCCCTCAATGACGCTTTCCCGATCGTCTCCGGCATCATGTGCACCGTCCACGCCTACACCGGCGACCAGATGATCCTTGATGGCCCGCACCGCAAAGGCGACCTCCGCCGTGCCCGTGCCGGCGCCGCCAACATCGTCCCGAACAGCACCGGCGCTGCCAAGGCCATCGGCCTCGTCATCCCTGAGCTCAACGGCAAACTCATCGGCGCCGCCCAGCGCGTCCCCGTGCCCACCGGCTCCACCACCTTGCTCTTCGCCGTCGTCGAAGGCGAAGATGTCACCGTCGAGAAAGTCAACGCCGCGATGAAGGCCCAGGCCTCCGAGTCCTTCGGCTACAACGAAGACCCGATCGTCTCCTCCGACGTCATCGGCATGCGCTTCGGCTCCCTCTTCGATGCCACCCAGACCATGGTCACCAAGGTCGACGAAGGCAAATACGAAGTCCAAGTC
>ONGB01000085.1 GCA_900317295.1 uncultured Erysipelotrichaceae bacterium | reverse complement strand
TCGGTTAAATCAGAGAGGTAGTTTTTAATTTGTGTCATGTGATCCGAACGGACCATGATTTCCGCAGAATCATTGGCACCATCTTCTCCTTTAACTAAGACAACTGCGCTACCCCAGGTTTTGGCTTCAATGGTGTGGCCTTTGGCCACGATGGCGTCGCCATCGATTTCTACCCTGTAGTTTTGATTAGAGACATAGTCATCTAAGTTAATCTGTTGCCCCACGTCCATTTTGGCAGGAAGTTCTTGGACAAAAGAGGTTGGTTGAGCGACGGAAGAAACATTGGTAGAAGAACTCTCTTCTACTACGTTAGAACTTTCTTGAACGGTGGTAGGACCGCAGCTTGCCAGCGCGAGTAACGCCGCTAAAGATAAAGTGAAAACAGCAGACTTTTTAGATGTAGGATTCATGTCAAAAAATGCCCCTTTAATAAGTTGGCATGCCTTCGTAAAGAATGGCACACTATAGCCTTTAACCTAGTCCCACTCATCGGATTTTCAAGAAAAGATTCATAAATGTACAAAATATTTTTTGAGAGGATTAAAAACCGATAAATCGCTACTTTTCTTTCGTTGACTACTTTTTATGGGAATGGGATAGGCCGAGTTATCTTATATAATAAAAAGTGAATAGAAAAAAGGAAGTCCTTCGTGATGTGTACCCCAAATCCTGGACACAACAGGAGGAGGGGTATTTTTCGTGAAATACGCATTGGAATTCAAACTTGAGTGTATCGACAAGTATAAAAAGGGGAT
The DNA here is from genome assembly GCA_900317295.1 of uncultured Erysipelotrichaceae bacterium. Lineage (GTDB taxonomy): Bacteria > Bacillota_I > Bacilli_A > RFN20 > CAG-826 > Alloenteromonas. The sequence goes on along the minus strand of ONGB01000085.1, from coordinate 1,533 downwards.
ACATATCGACGTCCCGCCTAATTGCAAAAGCTCTCATAGAGATTTCATGAACGGAGTGCGGAATTGGGCTAAAACGTACGATAAATTGGGGATGGGCGGCCTGAAGCACAGCGTTTGTAACCGCCGGTGGACCGCCGAAGAGCGTTTTAAGATCGTCGCTCAAACGCTTACCGGAAAGCCCCTTATTCAAGCGGCATTGGAAAACGGCGTCAATGTGGGGCAGCTTTGCCGATGGGCGAAAATATATCGGGAAAAAGGCATGGATGGGTTAGAATTGCGGAAAGGAAGAAAGCCAAAGGAGCCTGATATGCCCAAGAAAAAGAAAATCAGACTGGCCCCGTCGGAAAGGGAAGAGCTGGAGCTTCTCAGAGCGAGAAACGAGTATTTGGAAGCGGAGAACGTCTACTTAAAAAAACTCGACGCCTTGGTGTGCGAGAGGGAGGCCGCGCATCCCAAGGCGAAAAAGCGAAAGCCATCAAGGAGATAATGGATTCCAAGCGGGGGTTTAAGCTGCCGGCCCTGCTAAAAGCGGCCTCATTGCCCAGATCGACGTATTATTTTGAAATAGGCAAGCCCGATTCGGACGTTAAAAACCGAGAGACAATCGACAGCGTCCAATCCATTTTCCTGGAAAACAAGAAGCGATACGGAGTCAGGCGGATAACGGCGGAGCTTCACAATCGAGGCATCAGAATCAACCACAAAAAAGTTCAGAGGCTGATGAACATGCTTGGATTGAAAGCCACGGCCCCGAAAGTCAAATACCATTCCTATATGGGCCGGGTCGGGGCGGTTGCGGACAACATCATAGGCAGAGACTTCGAAGCGACCAGGCCAAACGAGAAATGGACGACCGACGTGTCGCAGTTCAACTGTCCGTTTGGCAAGGCGTATCTGTCGCCTGTGCTGGATATGTTTGCCACCGATATCGTGGCATGGGATCTGTCGCTGTCGCCGAACTTTGAGCAAACGAATAGAATGCTGGATGATGCGTTTGCGAAAAATCCAAACCTGGAAGGGCTCATCTTCCACAGCGATCAAGGCTGGCAATACCAGATGAGGCAATACGGCGAAAGGCTCAGGGAAAAAGGCATCGTTCAATCCATGTCCAGAAAGGGGAACTGCATCGACAACTGCATAATGGAGACGTTCTTCGGGACTTTGAAAAGAGAGATGTTCTACGGCCGTGAAAGCACATTTCAGACATTCGAACAGCTGAAACAGGCAATTGCAGAATACATCGATTATTACAACAACAGGAGGATTAAGGGCAAAACAAAATGGATGCCTCCGGCCAAATTTAGGGAAGCATCCATATCGACCTTATGATATAGTTCAATTAACCTGTCCAGGATTTGGGGTACACATCACTTCTTCGTGGAAGGTGCCTTTTCCTATGACCCTAGGTTATTTCTCCATCTTATCGGAAATGGATTGGGCAAGACGTGGTAAATCCATACCCGAGGTATCTTGGGCTTTCATTGTGATTTGGAAGCCAGGATCGGTGACGATGTAACGCGGAATGACGTGGAC
>ONGB01000087.1 GCA_900317295.1 uncultured Erysipelotrichaceae bacterium | reverse complement strand
TGGAAATGGTTTTCTCTTCGAGGGCCTTCAATTCTTCCCTTAGGGACTGAATCCTCGTTTGGTCGACTGTTCCTTGCTTGGCGGAGAGCATGTCGATCTTGTCCCCGTCTTTCTTGGTGATATTCAAGGAAACGATTTTCAAGATGACAAAGGCGAGGTCCGCTAAAGCGAGCATGGAGGCGAGGGTGATCGAGAGGCCAAGGAAGATATTCCAAGAACCTTCGATCAGGGCGTATTGCTCTTCGTAGGTGCGCCAGGACGGGGGATTCACTGAATTCTTGATGAGGTTCCAGTCTTTCAGAATCAAGATGGCAACCATCCCAACTAAGGCCACCCCGAGGAAAATCGAGAATAGGAGGATCGGGCGGTTGAACGCCCCGCGAAGATGGGCGATTTCCGCGGTGGCATAGCTATATTCCTTCAAATCCTGCTTCGCGACGGGCATTTCAAAACCAAAGGAGGCGGCGATGAGGTTCCTGCAGTATTCCCTTTCCCGATAATCGGCTTTTTTATCCGTGAGGGTGGTTTCCCAACGGTGGACGTCTTGGGCGTGGCTCGGATCGTGGAAAACGCGCCGATAGGTCACGTAATAAACCGTTTCCGACCAATAGCTCGTATGGTCGGGGGTGACGTGCTCGGTCAGGTGGATGTCACCATCCGAATCCACCCTGCCGGTATAGGAAACGCTCCCTGGGGTGGTGTGCTCGTGCTGCACCATCTCCACCCGATGGGAAACGTATTGCCATCCGTCGGGGGACATGGCTTTATCGATTTCGATGTTTTCGCCTACGAGGCGATCTTCGCGTGTTTCTTCAATCATAAGGATGTCTAAAAGACATTATATACATTTACTTTTATTTCCAAAAGAACGCTGTTTTCAGCGGTTTCGTTCTATTGTAAATGCGTTTATTTCTTCTTTTTCGAAGAGCTCTTCTTCGATGAGGACTTGGTCGCGGTTTTCGTGGCCTTCTTCGCCGCGGCGATCATCTTTTTCTTCGTCTTCTTGCTCCCGTTGATGAAGATGATGATCAGCACGATGCCCACCACGACGCCAACGCCGATGAAGACGAAGATGAGATAGTTCGGCAAGCCTTGCTTGGCGAGGTGGATCGTGTAAGTGACGGAGACTTCGTCATAGGTGACCGTGACAAGTTGATTGCCTTCTTTGGACATGTCGGGGTTACTAACCGTATAACCGGATTCGATGACCTCGCTGGTGCCGTTTTTGTAATGGGCGGTGACCACGAGCCCATCGTGGGTGAACGTGTCGTTTACGTTGAACTCCGTCTTCATACCCGAAAGAGCGAGGCTTTCCACGATCTTATCTTTGACGGTGACTTCGATCGCTTCTTCCATCGATACCCCGCCAAAATCGGCGGAGGCGCGGATGAGCGTCTCCCCGTTAGCGAGGGCCGTGACGGTGATTTCCTCGTCGTTCACGGACGTGGTTTTGCTTAGGCTTACGATCGCAGGGGAATCGACCAACCAAGTGATGTTCCCATCCGCATGGCTGCCGGAGACCTTGAAGGTATCCCCGATGGAGAATTTGATCTCATCGACGGAGAGGGAGAAGCCCGCCGCCCCAATCGGGTCGGTGGCCGGAGAGGCCGCTTTCACCGGGGTCGGATTGAAGTTCTTGCCTTCATGATCGGCGGTGCCCCAAATCGCATCGGCCCATTCGGGGAAGTCGATGAAGGGGTTGCGGTTATTCGTGTAGTTCTTATATAGCAGGTTATTCCGGTGGATCTCATAATCGTCCACGGGGTCGATCTTGTTCCAGGCGAGCAAGTCGCAAAGTAGCCCCATGCCGAAGGGTTGGGTGGCGCTGGAGGTGCCGGTTCTGTTGTTTTCGGATAAGTCGTTTAGAAGAACGAGGTTCGGGTTATTCCCGTCGATCGGCGCGCTATCGCTTCCGGAATAGTAGTTATAGCGCGCGGCCATGTAGAAGATGGCGCGGGCGATGTCGCCTTTATCGCTATCTTGCGGCTCGAAGACCTTCTCGCTGCCCCCGACGTTTTTGGAGTAGCCAGTGAAGTTGCCGTAGGCGGTCTTATATTTCGTCCCGGCGTCGCTATAGGAACGGGTTTTGTCAACGAAGGCGAAGAAGTTGTTGCTATGCTCATGGTTGGCCCAGCCATTCCCCGCCCAAAGGTGCATGGGGTCGCCTCTGGCCCCGCCGGTAGAATCGGATCCTTTGGTGTCAAAACCATGCGATTTCGCCCAGATATGCTCCTGGTTGATGCCCCAGCCGTCTTGATTATGGTTGCCCCAGGCGCGGGCTTCGTTATCGAGGTCGCGGTTGTTATAAAGCGCGTGGACATAGGGGTTGTTCTTCGCGTCGGAGGCGCTTTTGCCGTATTGGTAACCCGTGATGATGTTCGTCCCGGGGTCATAGGTCCCATAGGTGGTCTCCGAGGCGGGGGATTTTTCCCAGTCGCGGTCAGCGATCTCATACATCTGCCAGATTTTGGTGTTGGAG
>ONGB01000090.1 GCA_900317295.1 uncultured Erysipelotrichaceae bacterium | reverse complement strand
ATTGTTGCCGCCCACGCCGAAATAAGCGGAGGGATTTTTCAGCACCCGCCCCGCGAAGGTGAACGGCCCCATGGGGGAATCGGAGGTCATGTACACGATTTCGCCGCTGAGGAAGCCCTGGCTGCTGCCTCCGGAGGGCACGCTGAAATTGGAGCAGTAAGAATATACATAGGTATCGCCGAATTTGTTGATGCCGGAGTCCTCAAACAGCCACGGCGGGGAGATGATTACAGGGTCCCCATCCAGGGAAATCATGTCGTCCCCCAGCTTCACCACCCGCGCGGTGCCGGGGTCGGCGGCTTTGCCCTCCGGCACGCCGCCGCCGAAATAGAGGTAAGCGCTGCCGTCGTCGTCCATCAGGTAGGTTTTCCGGCCGTTCTCCTCGCCCGTGTGATGGTAATGCAGGCTCACCTTGTCCGGCTGTTTTTCCCGGATGTACTCCGTCACCAGGTCGATGTTTTCCATCAGTTGAACGGGATTGCGGAACGCGTAGGTATTTACCCGCTGCACCAGATAGCTTTTGATCACCGCCATGCCCGTGCCGTCGTCCCGGACGTAATTGGCCTTGTAGGTACGGTTCACGTTGCCCTGGCTGACTTCCTCGTAGGAAAAGAACGGGCCTTTCAGATGAAACCCTTCCCCTACCTGCTGCAATTTTCGCGCCATTTGCTGATCCATGGTCTTTCCTCGCTTTAATGCCGATGCCCTGTGGCATGTTGTATTTGGAGATATTCCGCCCTACATGATACCTGATTTTGCCAGATATGTCAATCAGGAAAAAATCGGGCCTTGCATACTGTTTGTCCTCTAAATAATTGAAGTAAAGAAACCCCAAAGCCTTCCCCTTGAGGGGAAGGTGGGCCGCGCGGACCAACTGCATCGAAGACATCAAGCACTTTCGCGCGGCTCGGATGAGGTGATTTGCAGGGATGCAGTCAAGAAACTTGAACGAATGCCAACATCACCTCAGAACGCTTCGCTACGCCTTCGGCCGCAGTCAGGCGCGAATCAGCTTGATTTCTTTGTCCAGCTTGGTTCCGCACCTGACAGCTTCCCCTCAAGGGGAAGCCTTTTGGTTGGTATTCTTATTCAGTGTTTTAGAGGACAAACAGTATAACAAACGCAAAAATGTGGAGCCGCATGGGCCCCACACTTTTGCTTTAACCGATTTCCTTCCGATAGCCGTCCAGCTCGCGTTCGTTGCCGTAGACGAAATGGCCGGGCAGGATTTCGTTCCAGATGGGCTTTTCCTTTTCGTAGTGGTGCTGGGTGGGATCGTAGACCAGCAGCTTCTTGCTGCGCTCGACGTAGGGGTTGGGGTTGGGCACAGCAGACAGCAGGGCTTTCGTGTAGGGGTGCAGCGGATGGGCGAAGAGCTCTTCGCTTGGGGCCAATTCGACCAAGTTGCCGTAATACATAACCGCGATTCGGTCGCAGAAGTACTTAACGACGGAGAGGTTGTGGGCGATGAAGATGATGGTGAGCCCGAACTGGAGACGAAGGTCATTCAAGAGGTTGATGACCTGAGCCTGGACGGAGACGTCGAGCGCGGAGACTGGTTCGTCGGCGACGATGATCTCTGGGTTCATGATTAAGGCTCTGGCGATGCCGATACGCTGACGCTGACCACCGGAGAATTCGTGCGGGTAGCGGTTGGCATGCTCTGGGACGAGGCCGACGAGCTGCAAGACTCTGGAGACCTCGCTATTGATGAACTCCTTATCCTTAACGCCCTGGATCACGAGGCCTTCCGCGATGATGTTGCGGACGGTCATACGTGGGTTAAGGGAAGCGATAGGATCCTGGAAGATCATCTGGACCTTATTGGCGATCGAGGTGGCCTTGGCTTTCCTAAGCTGGGCTTCGTAATCGCGGTATTCCGCGAGCTCGGCTTCGCTTAAGGAGCGGAGGGATTCTTTCTCAATCTTCTCTAAGAGGGCCTTATGGGCGATTTTGACTCTGGCGACTTCCGCAAGCGCGATGTTGCGGTTGTAGTTCTTGTTGTCGTCCTTGGCCTTCTTGATCTTTTCCTTCTGGATCGCGGAGACGGTTTGGGCCTTCTCTTTGATGGAGGCGATCTTCGCGTCGATTTCCTTG
>ONGB01000091.1 GCA_900317295.1 uncultured Erysipelotrichaceae bacterium | reverse complement strand
CTGCACTAGTCAAGAAAAAGTGGACACAAGCGGAACGCCTTTTAGCCACACCCCTTATTTGTTCTGCACAATGGCCGGAAGCCTTGGCCTCCAGTACCTCTCCTTGTATTGGACGGGGGTAAGGTAGCCGAGGGCATAGGACGGCCTTGCCTTGTTGAAGAAATCGATATATTCCCTGACCGCCTTCGGGACGTCGCCGGATCTGCCTATGTTGAAATCCGAGAACATCTCCTCCTTGGCCCATCCGTTTATCGCCTCCATGGCCCCGTTGTCGGTGGGCGTGCCTGCGCGAGACATCGATCTCGTGATAGAATATGCGGGCAGGATTTCGTTGAAGTCCTTGGAGGAATACACGGCGCCTTGATCTGAGTGCAGAATCATGCCGAGGCCCGCATATCCCTCCTTTTTCTTCTCTATGAGCGAGTTGAGCCCGTCGATGTAGGTGCTCCTGTCGCCCTTTTTCGACGATATGGCGTGCGCCACTATCTCGTTGTTGAACAGGTCCATGTAGAGGGTCAGCTCCCAATACTTCCCCGCGGCCCAGAACGCGGTCATGTCGCTGACGACGACCTGCATCGGCGCGTCGATCTCCATGTCGGCGAGAAGCAGGTTGGGATATACCTTCGCCCTGTTCGTCGCCTTGTAGCCGCGGAGCCTCTTCGACTCGCTCTTTATGCCGCAGCTCTTGCAGCAGCGATGGGCGTAGGAATCGGAGAAAACCTCGCCGGTGTCGAGCCTAATCTTGGCGTTAAGCCACCTATACCCGTGCGTCGGGTAGAGCTCGTGGTACTTCGCGAACGTCGACTTCGCCAGCTCCCTTCTGCGCTTCGACTCGCAGGGGTTCTTGGCATTGCTGCGCCACTGGCGAAATCCCCCGACAGTATGTAGACTATTTGGAACTCGAGTTCCCTAGCGATATGAATTCCTTCTCCGCACCACCCCCTTTCACCGTGTACCCTTTTTTTGCCCTTTCAGCCTCCGCCCTGGCCTTTATGACCTCGTCTATCAATTGCTCCCTGTCCATCGACGACAGCTCTTCCATGTTCGGGTTTGCGCGCGGCTTGGCGGAAACGTGCGATCCGCCGCGTTTGGGCGGGAGGTTTCCCTGCCTCCTGTATTTTCTTAGGCATGTCCTCGCGACGCCATACGTTGTCCCGTATTTTGCCGCGGCCTCCGGAATCGTGAGCAGCCCGTCGTAGATTTCCCTCCCGATGTCCAGTCTTTCCGATTCCGTGAACGAATGTTGTTCCATCTGTGAATCCTTTCTCGGCGTCGCCGCCGCCCACCCCATGGGGTGGTGTGTGTATGTTAACGATAGCGTGGCTAATATCGTCCTGTCCATGTCCACTTTATTGATAGCACTTCATTCCAATGGGCAATACCCTTCTTTGGGGCAGCCGTTGCAGACGAACGGGAACCTGTTCAGCCTGTTGCAGGCGAATTCCGCGTATTTCCGGCATTTGGCGACGGCCTTGCATCCGTTGCATCGCTGGCTGCAGCTCAGCGATCCGCATACCTTTTTGATGGTGCAGCCTCTTTTGTGAAGGCAGCTTCTGCAAAGCGTCCCGTCGTTTTCCGTTTCCTTGGTTTTGGTGCGGTTCCTTTTCAATTCGCGGGAAACCGAAGTAGGGTCCATGCCCAAAGCGTCTCCGATTTCCTTTGCCTTGTTGCCTTTGGCGACCATTCTCGAAAGCGTGGCTCTTTTTTCAATATTGAACTGCTTTCCCTTGTTTTTACCCATATAATAAAATTGGATAAGCCATGTCAATGACCAATTGACGAAGAGTCATATTCAACAGGCATGGTCTTTTGAGCGTGCTCAAAAGACTGGCGCCGGCCAGCGATGTTTCAATATGCTTCCGAATGAATTACAATAATGGTGCTACTCTGAATAGTATGCACCGTTAGTCATCATCGAATAGATGATGCGGGCCAGCTTTGCGCAGCCGGCTATCTTGGCGGCCTTCTGGCAGAGGCCGTCTTTTTTCTTTTTGATGACGAACTTCCCGATCTTCGAATCCGGATAATGTGTGAGTATGTTGGTTACGCAGAGATACAGCGTGCATCTTAGGAACTTGTTCCCCTTCTTGGTTATGTGCAGGTGCTCGCCGGCGTTCTTTCCCGACTGGAGCACCGTGGGATCGAGCCCGATGTAGGCCACGAACGCCTTGGCATCGTTGTATTTGGATATATCGCCGATCTCTGCGATGAGCCTCAGCGCCGACGTGTCTCTGATCCCGGGTATCGATTCGAGCAGCTGGAATCCGGGAAGCTTCGCCGCTGTCTCGAGCATCCTTCCGAGCGCTTCCCTGAGCCTTTCCTTTTCGCGTCTGACTCTTTTCGCCATCTCGACGGTTTCCTGTACAAGATATGAGTCCGATGCGCATCCTGAGTTGTGGGTCTTGGCATATTCGATGACGTCTTCGATCAGACCGTCCCTTGTCGTATGGCTTCCGAGGAGAACGCCCTCGATTGCCGATGCGACGCCTCTTCTTGTTTTGATGTTGGATGGGTGCCCGAACCTGATGACGATGCTCAGGGATGCCCTGGAATCGTATGCCGCCACCTGGTCGAAGAGCGGCCAGACAGCATCAAGACATCGACGGTATCGGTTCTTTTCCTCTACGGCGACGCCTAATTCATACTGATACTGCCTGCTCATTTCCTTCAGGTCCGAATACGTCCGGTCCGGAATCGACAGCGGCCGCAGCGGTCTTCCGTAGTAGACCTTGGCGATGGAAGAACAGTCAAGCGAATCGTTCTTGGTCGGCCTGATTTCGGCCTTCCTCATCTTGGCCGATTCAAGCGGCG